>JAHXHR010000011.1 GCA_025656505.1 Candidatus Thiodiazotropha sp. (ex Epidulcina cf. delphinae)
CCGATATGAGCGTTTAGCCATTACTTATCAAGCCATGCTCAGTTTGGTAGCCACTGTTATTTGGCTTAATTGAGAACGCCCCCTAGTACAAATACCCCTTCCCACTTAATCCGGGTTGCCCGAACCCTGACTTGGTGTAGGATTTACATGCCAACACCCGCCCCGGCTTCTTACCGCACGACAGGAGTAGACATCGGCTTCCTCTCTGTAAGAGGCGCGCCTCTAAATTGACCTCCCCCTGACCGAGTGGGTAGGTCAAACAAATCGCTAACGATTCTGTTCGCCGACTCAAAGTTGATGGGTCCGCGAATAAACACAAATTAATGCAAAGACTATCTTAACCGGCGAAAAATGCAGCTCGCCTGAAAGGGCGAGAGCATTTGAACCGATAACACCGTCACCGTCAGAAAAGAGTTAAAACGATGATGGCGGGGCAGGCGCCCCTTTCCCACCGCTATGCCGGCATGTTGAGTGTCAGGGAAACTGTTTCAGTCGGCTTCTTGAACCGGAAACCCTGGCGAAAGCGTTGCCGTGAAAAACCCCGTCTATTTGGGATGACAATGAAGGCACAATTGGGAACCTTCGATTGTTTTTCGGAGCAACTTCGTATTCGCTACCTGGCTGTTGTGAACATCATGACAGGATGGGCACTCGACCTTGCCGCTATAGAATCTGAGCTCTTTTCCGGCATCTGCTGCAGAAAGATTAAGGGCGTCATGACAGTTTAAGCAAAATTGGCTGTTTCTTTGTGTCTGATGGACCCACTGAATGCCGATGGGATGATCGTCTTCCAGGTCTGTCCCCAAGGATGCCCCTGGATCGATAAAAGTGGTCCCAGCCGATGTGCTTCCACCATACGAATCGAGCGCGATCGTGCCGTCATGGCAAGAGAGGCACAGCCGCGACAACCCCCCCGGACTCGGCTGTTCCGCCGTCACATCCATCGTCGGGCTGTTGTAGACGGTGTATACCGCCGTAGAGATCGTGTGGTTCCACAACGGGCCTTCCGCGCTGATGTCTGCATTATGCGGCGTATGGCAGACATTGCAGATCTCGCCGCCGGACAAACCCCTAGCTGAAAGATCGTGTACGCTGCCCTCGATCGCAGCGATTGCCGGAAACGTGGGCATGAGTAAAACACATGCAGCCACGGCCCTCCTCTTACCGATTATTGAATACATTCGTAACAAACTCATCTATCCCACCTCTAATAAATTAATGAAATTCCTGTCAGGAGCGTATGTTCAAATCCATGTCGGCAACTAACAATAAGATATCCCTGCCCGGCCAACTCCCTGGCCAGCATCCTTGTCTGATACGCTGGATATCCGCCTCCCTTCGGTCTACACCAATTCCATCACTCCTGTAGTGCGTAGATAAACAACCGCGCGCGCTGTGCGCATCCAACCTCCTCGCATCCATCAAGATCTCCTGATGAAGGCGCCGATCATCCGTCATGCCTTCACTGCAGCCACATTAGCGAGGCCCATGCGAACTCTCACTTAAATCCCTGGCCGGCTTGGTGAACTGCAACTCGCTGCCATGCTGATCCTCCTGCGGCTTGTGTCTCAAGATTGCCTATTGGCGCCCGCCTATTGAATGCTGTAGCGTGGCGCCGAATACGTCTCGAAACCCAGGCAAATGTCGGTTAATAGGAAATAGTTATATACCTATCGAAATCACATTCCCTAAGGGCTAGTAAGGTTTTTTGGGAAAAAAATGTCAAATTACCTTATTTTATATAGCATAAGAAATATTTATATCAATGCGGGATTTGCATCGCCATCAATCTAATAAAAGAGGTGCATGCGTCTGTTTTTTCAATCAAATTTGTGTGGTGGCGGATTTGATTACGAACTGTCCACCACTGCCCTCCGCTATTTTCATTTGGGAATTAAAAGCAATTTCGGGCAATCCGAGCGAAAGCGTGTCAGCTCCCGATCGACTAAATGGCAGGTTAGCTTTCCACTAAATCACAAATTCTCCTAAAAACCGCAGTTGACCGCTCCATTCCGATACTGAACTATCGTTACGATCAATCGCCAAAGCGGCTCCGGTTAAGAAAGCGGATACTAAAAGCGTCAGACGAGCCTCGTATTTTCACCTAAAATCAAGTTATTCGGCCAGCAAAAAAATCGCAGGAAAAATCCGCATAGACGCACAAACGAATCTTTGATCCCGTGATGCATTTTGGGGCAACCAAGTCCCCAAAACGCTCTCGACTTCGACAATCCGTTAGTGCCACGGCCTCACTGCGTACGCGCCGTTTCGCCACACCATTGCTTCGCTCTCCATGGCGCGCAGCGTCGGTAATAAAAGGTCTTTAGAAATGGCGAAAGTAAAGATAGGCATTCTCCATTCGTTGCACGGCACCATGGCGGTGAGTGAATCGGCCCTGGTCGATGCCGCCGTAATGGCCGTCGAGGAGATCAATCAGCAGGGCGGCGTGCTCGGACAGCGGGTCGAACCGGTCATCGAAGACGGGGCGTCCGACCCCCAGGCGTTCGAACAGCAGGCGCGAAAACTCCTCGTCGAGGACAGGGTCACTACGCTTTTCGGTTGTTGGACCTCTGCCTCGCGCAAGGCGGTCAAGCCGGTGGTGGAGAGCGCCGGTTCACTGCTCTGGTACCCGGTGCAATACGAGGGGCTGGAGGAGAGTCCGCACATCGTCTATACGGGAAGCTGCCTGAACCAGCAGATCGAGCCGGCGGTGAACTGGACCCTGCAGCAGGGTCGGCGTAGCTGCCTGCTGATCGGTTCGGACTACGTCTTTCCCCGTACCGCCAACCCCTTGATCGCCAGCATGGTGGAACATAGCGGCGGCACAGTGCTCGCCGACCGTTACCTACCCCTCGGGTGGCAGGATTTCTCGCCCATCGTGGAGGACGTCCGCAGGCTACGCCCCGAGGTGATTTTCAACACCCTCAACGGGGACAGCAATTACGCCTTTTTCCGGCAACTCCACGGGGCGGGCCTGCGGGCCGACAAGCTGCCGGTCATGTCTTTCAGCATCGCCGAGGGTGAACAGCAGGTCATCGCGGTGGAGGGGGAGGGGCATTTTGCCTGCTGGAGCTATTTCCAGACCCTGGACACCGAGCAGAACCGGGCTTTCATACAACGTTATCGGTTTCGCTACGGCAGTGACCGGCGCTGCTCGGATCCGATCGTAACCGCATACAGCCAAGTCTGGTTGTGGCGCAATGCGGTGGAGGCGGCCGGCTCCCTTGATCCGGATACGGTGCGCCATGGCTTGGCGGGAAAGCGCTACGTGGGTCCGGCCGGTGAGATGCGGATTCGATCGAACCACCATGTGGACAAGCCTGTGCTGATCGGACGCGCCCGCAGGGACGGCCTATTCGACCTGGTTTGGCACAGCGAAGCGCCCATCGAACCCAAGCCCTGGCTCGGTGTCGAGGATCTTTCCATGGCGGCGGTGCCGTTGATCAAGGAGTCCCTTCGACAGTTTCCCCAGTCGGTCCATTACGCGAACATACTCGAGGCCGAGATCGGTCGTCGCAAACAGGTTGAAGAACTGCTCCGGGAGAGTGAGAAACGTTTTCGCGCCCTGGTATCCGCCGCACCTATGGGCATCTATCTCACCGATCCAAAGGGAAAGTGTACCTACGTCAACACCCGCTGGTGCGAAATGGCCGGGATGACACCGGGCGAGGCCCATGGTGACGGGTGGCTGGAAGCGATTCATCCGGATGACCGGCGATACGTATCAGAGAACTGGAAGCGGGTGGAGAAATCGGGGGGTCACTGGACCCTGGAATACCGTTTTCGGAATAAGCAGAACCGGACCATCTGGATCGCGGGTGTAGCGACCACCCTGTGGAACGAGGCGGGAAATATCACTGGATTTATCGGCTGCAATACGGATATTTCCGAGCGCAAGCAAGCCGAAGAGGAGTTGGCACAGTACCGCGAGCACCTTGAGGAACTCGTAAAGGAACGAACGTTGGAATTGGCCGAGGCAAAAGAGACCGCTGAAGCAGCGAACCACGCCAAGAGCATCTTCCTGGCCAACATATCCCACGAGCTGCGCACTCCGCTCAATGCCATCCTCGGCTTCTCCGAGATGCTGGTGCGTGCCCCCGATACCACTTCATCCCAACAGGAGAAGATCTCCATCATCAACCGTAGCGGCGCACACCTGCTCGGCATGATCAACGACGTGCTGGACCTCTCCAAGATCGAGGCGGGCCGGATGGAGCTGGAACCGGTGGCCTTCGACCTGCCGGGGATGCTGGAAGATATCGGTCGGATGTTCGAGGTGCGCGCCAAGGACGCCGGGCTGCGCTTCGATTTGCAGTTTGACCCGACGCTGGCCCGGTTCCTCAAGGCCGACGCCGGCAAGCTGCACCAGATCCTGATCAACTTGCTGGGTAACGCGGCGAAGTTCACTCGCAAGGGCGGCTTCTCGCTGCACGCCCGGACCCTGCCCGTTGACAATGATCTCACCATGGTCACCCTGCGGATCGAGGTACAAGACAGCGGACCGGGTATCACACCGGAGCAGCAGGAACGCATCTTCGAACCTTTCGTTCAGACACAGGCGGCCTACGCCGGCCCCAAGGGCACCGGGCTGGGCCTGAACATCACCCGGTCGTTCGTTAATCTGATGAGGGGCGATATCAGCGTAGAGAGCTCGCCTGGTAAAGGCTCTCTGTTCCGCGTCGATCTACCGGTAACCTTGGCCGAGGAAACGGAGGCTCGTGGCGTCGAGGCCGTCACGCCTGAGGTGATAGGGCTTGAATCCGTTCAACCCGAGTGGCGCATCCTGGTGGTGGAGGACAATGCAGAGAATCGGTTGCTGTTGAGCAGTCTGCTGGCGCAGGCGGGCTTCGAAATACGTGGGGCGGAGAATGGCGAGGAGGCCGTCACCCTGTTTCAGGAGTGGCGGCCTCACTTCATCTGGATGGACATGCGCATGCCGGTGATGGACGGCTACCAGGCCACCTCAAAGATCCGTTCCCTGCCCGGTGGCGATACGGTGAAGATTGTGGCCATTACCGCCAGCGCCTACAAGGAGCAGCGCAAGAACATCCTTGACGCGGGTTGTGACGAAGTGGTGCATAAACCCTTCCTGACCCAGGAGATCTTCGATGCCCTGGCCAAGCAACTGGGAGTACGCTACCGCTACGAAGAATCTGCCGTGGAGGCGACAACCGAGTGGGTCGAGATAAGCACCGAGGCCGTCGCAGCCCTGCCGAAAGCGCTACTGGGGACGTTGCGGGTTACGGCTCTATCGTTGGACAACGTGGATTTTGATGCCGCGCTGGCGCCGGTGCGCGATCTCGACCCGGCCCTGGCCGAGGGCCTGGCGACGCTGGCGCGGGAGTTTCGTTTCGACCGAATCCTGAAGCTGCTGGACGATACGGGGAAGCGTGATGCGTAAATGGAAACATCCCAATCACACCCGGAGAAGGGAAGGACAAATAACCCTGGTTCATCCCCTGTTATTCCGATGACATTAGGTGGCTGGGTTAATATTGACATCTATGTATGCTCTAACATCAAATAAGTTGGGAACACTGCCTTGTCAATCGCTCATCTCGAAACCGGTGGGATTTTTTGGAGGCTGCCAATGAAGTCCTTTAATATCCTAAATCGTCTTAAAATCCGTACCAAGCTGATTTTATTCTTGATCATACCCATCCTGACCATTCTGTTTTTTTCTATATCCGGAATTTACACCAAAGCCCAGAAATTACAGATCACCAACAGTTCTTATCATTTTACAACCGTCTCGTTTCATCTCACTGACCTTGTGCATGAACTGCAGAAGGAACGGGGCTTGAGTGCCGGATTTGTGGGTAGCGGCGGCAAGAGCTTCAGGGAAGACGTACTGAAACAGCGGAAGCAGACCAATGGGAAACTTAGCCTGCTCAATCAGAATCTTGATGTCCATGCCTCTAGGGAAGACTATTGGGGATTAAGCGATAAATTCACCTATTTACAGCAGGAGTTATCTCGATTGCCTGATGTACGCAACGCTATCAATACATTAAAAGAAGGTGATTTCTTTGATTTTTATTCGAATCTCAATGCCCATGCCCTCGACATCATTCAGTTCCTTCAGGTATTCACCAATGACGCTTCTCTGGCCAGACAGGGGGATGCCTTTTCCTCTCTGCTCCGCTTGCAGGAGCGCGCCGGCCAGGAACGGGGTGCGCTTAACGGTATATTCGCGTCGGGAAAATTAAATGCCCGGCTATTCCAGGAAATAAGCGCCTATATTGCCGACCAAAAAACCATATTGAATAATTACTATACGGTAGTCTCTAATGAATACCAGGACATGCTACGAGAGAAAATGAGACATCCGATAGTAGTTGAAGTTGGGACATTACGAGCGGCCGCTATAAACAAGGCGAGAAGAAATGAATTACTCAACGATCTACAGATGATGATTGGTTATGGTGGACTAATACACGACTTCAAGGACTACGTCATTCGCGGCAGGGAGTGGTATGTAAAACATTTTTCTGATATTTCCATTGATGCTAAAAACATTATTGAGCAATACCAGAATTTACCAGGAATGGGTCCGGAGGGAATCTCCCATCTCAATAGCATCGAAACAACCTTTGATCAGTACCAGGCCATGATGGATGATGTGACAAAGATGAAAAAGTTAGGACATTCCATTATTGAAATCGATAAGTTGGTTAATATAGATGACAAGTCGGCCATCGATGCAATCAAACAGCTACGTAAAGGCGTAACCAGTCAGAATACCAGTGAATGGTGGGAAAAAGCCACTTTCCGCATTGAACAGATAAAAGATGTCAGTGATGCTATCAGGTCAAATATCGTTGATCGTACCCAGCAAACCATAGCGACGACAAAACAGTCAGTCCGTATCTTTCTTATCTTATCCATAACCAATATTGCTCTATCCTTTTTTCTGGGATACCTCCTAATGCGTCGGCCTGTTGAAGCACTTATCAGTATTTCAGCCAATATGCGTAGCATGCGAAAACTCAGGAATTTTGATCAACGGTTAGAGGTAAGCGGGCACGATGAGATCACTGATTTGGCAAATGCCTTCAATGATATGATTACGGAACGGAAACGGGCCGATGAGGAATTGGCCAGGACACAAGCGTTTCTTGAAGCTGCATTGGAACAAACACCCGCCGGTATCGCCATCGCCGCAGTGCCCGAAGGAAGGTTGATCATGGCCAACTCCACCGCTCTCGGCATTCCCGGCGGATCGAGAGCCTCCTTGATGGACATCCCCATTGAGGATTACTCCGATAAATGGCAGATCTATCATGGTGATGGAACCCCTTACGACCCCACTCAATTGCCACTGGCCAAGGCGGTTCTCCTCGGTGAAAATGCGCGAGATGAATTCATCATTCGCCGTATGGACGGAGAGGAACGTTGGGTTCTCGCCGAGGCGACTCCCATTTTGAATGACAAGGGAGTGCGCACCGGCGCGATCATGGTGTTTCCGGACATCACTGAACGAAAACTCATGGAAAAGGAGTTACAAGCCCATCGGGAACATCTGCAGGGCCTCGTCGAGGAGCGCACCGCCGAACTGTCCATTGCCAAAGAAGAAGCCGAAGCCGCCAACCGGGCAAAGAGCATCTTCCTGGCCAACATGTCCCACGAGCTGCGCACCCCGCTTAACGCCATCCTCGGTTTTTCCGAGATGCTTGGCCGTGACCGCAACGCCTCCGGCGACCAACAAGAAAAGCTCACCATCATCAACCGCAGCGGCGAGCACCTGTTGAGCATGATCAACGACGTGCTGGACCTCTCCAAGATCGAGGCAGGCCGGGTGGAGCTGGAACCGGCAGCCTTCGACCTGCCGCAGATGCTGGAGGATATCGGCCGGATGTTCGAGGTGCGTGCCGAGGATGCCGGGCTGCGCTTTGCCATGGAACTCGACCCGGCACTGACCCGGCAGATCAAAACCGACATTGGTAAGTTACGCCAGATCCTCATCAATCTGCTGGGTAATGCAGTGAAATTCACCGACGAGGGTGGCTTCTCGCTACGTGTCCGGACACAGCCGATAGAAGATGATCCCGCCATGGTCACCTTGCAACTGGAAGTGGAGGACAGCGGGCCGGGTATCGCAGCGAAGCAGCAGAAACATATCTTTAAAGCCTTTGTCCAAGGGCCGCCGACACGAAGTCGTCCAAAAGGCACTGGGCTGGGACTGGCCATCACCCAATCCTTCGTTGAGCTGCTGGGCGGTGAGATAAGCGTCGAAAGCAGGCTTGGCGTAGGATCGCTGTTCCGCGTCGACCTGCCGGTGGCCCTGGCGGAAGCGGCGGATATAAGCAGCACCGAGGCGGCCAAGCCGGCGGTGCTCAGCCTGGAACCCGATCAGCCCTCATGGCGCATTGTGCTGGCGGAGGACCATGTCGAGAACCGGCTGCTGCTGAGCAGCCTGCTGACCGAAGCAGGTTTCGAGATCCGCGAGGCGGAAGACGGTAAGCAGGCCGTTGCCCTGTTCGAACAGTGGCAACCCCATTTCATCTGGATGGACATACGCATGCCGGTGATGGACGGCTACCAGGCAACGGCGAAGATCCGCACCCTGCCCGGCGGCGACGCGGTGAAGATTGTCGCTATCACAGCCAGCGCTTTCAAGGATCAGCGAGCGACGATCCTGGAAGCGGGTTGCGACGAGGTGGTGCGCAAGCCCTTCAAGTCCTACGAAATCTTCGACACCATGGCGCGGCAGTTGGGGGTGCGTTACCGCTATGAAAAGGTTACCGCCAAGCCCACCGGTAAAGCGGTGGAGGTGAACGCCGAGGCCGTGGCCTCACTACCGAAAGAACTGTTGGAAAGCCTGCGCCATGCGGCCGTATCCCTGAGCAACAAGGATTTTGATGCCGCACTGCTACCGGTTCTTGAGCTTGACCCGACACTCGCCGAGGGACTGGCGACACTGGCGCGGGCGTTTCGTTTCGAACGGATTTTGGAACTGTTGGACGATAACGGGAAAAGTGATGCTTGAACCTAAAAACCGCAGTTGACCGCTCTATTCTGATACTAAACTACTGATAGGCAAACTAGTCACTTCGATTTGCCTATTCACCGGCTGGGTGAACCAGGCTGCGGAGCGAGCTGCACACTTGCGGTGGCGCATGGCTGCGTTACAACGCCTTGGAATAGCATAACGATTCCGTCGTTGTTGCGCGCCGTGCAGGGATGCACAAGTGTCGCAAGCACAGGGATGTGCAGGAGCAACCCTTGCCCTGAAGATCGCTAAGCCTTGATCCGCTGACAAGCGAGAGGTGCAGGCGAAACCGATAAAGCAGGTTTCTTGCTGTATTTGTTTTTGTCGTCGTAATGTAGCAACTCCACCTATTTGATATGATCAAGAATCCCTTCCAACTCATCCAGGCTGTTGTAGCCGATGACCAGTTTTCCCTTACCCTTAGCGCCCTGCTGAAGATCGACCCTTGCCCCCAATTTCTCCGATAGGTCGGTGACCAGACGACGGATGTCCGGGTCCATTACCTGGACAGTGCGGGCACTCTTGGGTTTATCAGCCTCATGCTGCAGTCTTCTGACCAAACGCTCCGTCTCACGCACAGAGAGCCCTTGGGCAACCACCTGGTTTGCCGCCTGGGTCTGGGTCTCGCCTTTCAGGCCCAACAGGGAGCGGGCATGCCCCATCTCGAGACGCCCGCTCTCGACCAGGGTCTTGACCTCTTCGTTAAGTTCCAGCAGACGTAACAAATTGGTCACGGTGGTGCGTGACTTGCCGACGGCCTTGGCCACTTCCTGGTGGGTCAGACCGAATTCCAACAGTAAACGGTTCAGGGCATTCGCCTCTTCCAGGGGATTGAGGTCTTCCCGCTGGATGTTTTCGATCAGCCCCATCGCCATCGCGGCCTCTTCGGTGACATCCTTGACCACCACCGGGATCTCGTCCAGCCCGGCCTGTTGCGCGGCGCGCCAGCGGCGTTCGCCGGCGATCAGTTCATAGCGGTTGTTCTCCACCGGGCGTACAACCACTGGTTGGATCACCCCTTGAGCGGCAATGGATTCGGCCAACTCCCGTAGACTGTCGGCATCGAACTCCCGTCTCGGCTGATAGCGTCCACGCTGAATCAGATCCACCGGCAGTCGGCTCAGGTTCTCACGAACGGGGGGGAGGGGGGCAGCACCCCGCACTTCGGTCTCGGTTTGGATGCCGCCAAGCAGGGCGTCAAGCCCGCGACCCAATCCTCTCTTTTTCGCCGCCATATCTCTTTTCCGTTACGCCAGTTGGGTTTCGGCACCGCGTAGACGATGCCTGCGCAGCAACTCGCTGGCCAGCGCCAGATAAGCGGTTGCTCCGCGGGAGTGTTTGTCATAAAGCAACACGGGTATGCCGTGGCTCGGCGCCTCGGCGACCCGGACATTGCGTGGGATGACGGTGTTGAACACCGCGTCCTTGAAATGGGAAAGCAGTTGGCTGGAGACATCGACCGCCAGGTTGTTGCGGGGATCGTGCATGGTGCGCAGAAAGCCCTCGATCTGCAGCCCCCGGTTGAGATGGGCGCGAATCTGCTCGACGGTATCCATCAATGCCGACAGGCCCTCCAGGGCATAGTATTCGGTCTGGATGGGAATCAGTATCCCGTCGGCCGCGACCAGGGCGTTCAGGGTCAGCATGTTCAGCGAGGGCGGGCAGTCCACCAGGATGTAATCATAGTTCGGTTTAGCCGGTGCTAGGGCCAAGCCCAGCCGCCTCTCCCGCATCGGGCTGTTCATCAGGCCCACTTCCGCGGCGGTCAGGTCGGCATTGGCGGGCAGCACATCGAAACTCCCCTCCGGTGTGGGTTGTATCGCCTCGCGCAGTGTCGAGTTACCCAGCAATACCTCACAACTGGAGTACTCCAGGCCATGCTTGTCGATGCCGCTGCCCATGCTGGCATTGCCCTGCGGATCCATATCCACCAGCAACACGCGCTTCTTCATGGCAGCGAGGGAGGCCGCCAGATTCACCGTGGTGGTGGTCTTGCCGACACCGCCTTTCTGGTTGGCAATGGAGATGATGTAACCCATGACTCTCTCGTATCCACAGTGACAGGGACTGCCTATCATAACGGCAGTGCCGTTCAAGGTGGTAACCTTTCTCTTTGTCTGATCCGCACCAGGCAACGCTCGCCCTCCTGGTAAGGAACCTGCAGGCGAATGATTTCACATCGGCATTCCGTTGATATTCGGTTGATTTCCTCTCTGGGAACACGCCCCTTCATGGCCAGCAATTCGGTCTCCTGCCCGCGCAGTTCGCTGGTCAACTCCAGCATCTTCGGCAGGGCGGTGAATGCCCTGGCGATTAAACGCTGAAACGGGGCGTCAGGACGATAGCGCTCCACTCTGGCATGCACCGGCTCTACATTCTCCAGCCCCAGCTCCATTACCGCTTGACGCACGAAGCGAATCTTCTTGTTATTGCTGTCAAGGAGGACAAATCGGGTTCGCGGCTGCATGATCGCCAATGGGATGCCGGGCAGGCCCGGCCCCGTCCCCATATCGAGGCAACTTGAGATAGTGAGGTGGGGGAGCAACACCAGACTATCCAGCAGGTGTCGCCCCACCATCTCCAGAGGATCGCGTACAGCGGTAAGATTATAGGCATTGTTCCACTTCACCAGCATGGCCAGAAACCGCAAGAGTAACGCCTCTTGCCGTGGATTCAGCGCCAATGACAAGGCCACCGACCCCAGTTGCAATCGTTGCCGGCAGGTGTCTTCGTCAAACGATTGCCCATCCATCAGGCTGACCGCTTTTTCAAGTGTATCAGCAGCAGCGAGATCGCCGCCGGGGTGACGCCTGGGATGCGCCCCGCCTGTCCCAGGGTCTGCGGGCGATAGCGCTGGAATTTTTCCCTCACCTCCGAAGAGAGCCCGCGCACCTCAGCATAGTCCAAGTCCCTGGGCAGCGCGACCGCTTCGTTGGCCCGCTGTTTTTCGATTTCTCCCCGCTGCCGGTTGATGTAACCGGCGTATTTGGCCTGGACCTCAAGCTGTTCCTTCACCTGAGGATCTGCCTCTCCAGGCCCCAGTTTCGACAGACTCATCAGTTGTCGATAGCTGATATTGGGCCTGGCCAATAGATTGATTGCATTGACTTCTTTCGATAATTCGCCACCCAGAATCGCCTCCGCCTGAGCGGGCTCGATATCGTTGGGTTGCAGCCAGAGTCCCTTCAAACGCTGCTGCTCACGATCGATCGCATCGCGCTTCTGACAGAATGCCTGCCAGCGCCGGTCATCCACCAAACCCAGATTCCGTCCAGCCTGAGTCAGTCGCAGATCGGCATTGTCCTCCCGCAGCAACAGCCGATACTCGGCGCGGCTGGTGAACATGCGGTAGGGCTCTTGGGTCCCCTGGGTAATCAAGTCATCCACCATCACCCCGAGATAGGCTTCATCCCGCCCCGGCGTCCAGGCATCTTGCTCCCGGCAGCTAAGCACGGCGTTCACCCCTGCCAGCAGCCCTTGGGCGGCTGCCTCTTCATAACCGGTGGTGCCGTTGATCTGTCCGGCGAAAAAGAGCCCTTGAATCGGCTTGGTCTCAAGAGACGCCTTCAGATCACGAGGGTCGAAAAAGTCATACTCAATGGCGTAACCCGGCCGGGTGATATGGGCCTTTTCAAACCCCTTCATGGAGCGCACCAGTTGCTGCTGAATGTCGAACGGCAGACTGGTGGAGATGCCGTTGGGATAGATTTCATGGGTATCCAATCCCTCGGGCTCGATAAAGATCTGATGGGAATCCTTCTCCGCAAAGCGTACGATCTTGTCCTCGATGGAAGGACAGTAGCGCGGCCCCAAGCCCTTGATGACCCCGGTATACATGGGCGAACGGGATAACCCGCTGCGGATGATTTCGTGAGTCTGCCGGTTGGTATGGGTGATGTGGCAACTGACCTGTCCGGGGTGTTGCTCCCGCGACCCGAGAAAGGAGAATACCGGTGTCGGGGTATCGCCAGGCTGGGCCTGCAGCTTAGCGTAATCGATGCTGCGCCCATCGATACGCGGCGGTGTCCCGGTCTTCAACCGCTCGACGCGAAACGGACGCTCCCGCAGGCGTTGCGAAAGGGCATTCGAGGGGGGATCGCCCGCACGTCCGCCAGGATAATTGGAGAGCCCGATATGGATGCGCCCACCGAGGAAGGTGCCAACGGTCAGGACCACAGCATCGGCGCGAAATGTCAGTCCCATCTGAGTGACGACCCCGATAACCCGCTCCTGCTCCAGCAACAGGTCGTCCACCGCCTGTTGAAAGAGTTGCAGATTGGGCTGATTCTCCAGGGCATGGCGAATGGCCGCCTTGTAGCGAACCCGATCAGCCTGGGCGCGGGTCGCCCGCACCGCCGCCCCCTTACGTGAATTGAGGATGCGGAATTGAATCCCACCGAGATCGGCGGCATGAGCCATAATGCCACCCAGGGCATCCACTTCTTTCACCAGATGCCCCTTGCCGATACCGCCGATCGCCGGATTGCAACTCATCTGCCCCAGGGTGTCGATGTTGTGGCTGAGAAGCAGGGTGCGGGCGCCCATACGGGCGGACGCCAGGGCCGCCTCGGTTCCGGCATGGCCCCCACCCACTACAATCACATCATAACTGTCGGTATAAAACATACTCTTTAAAGGGCATCATCATGCAATAGTACTTACCCGGTAACCAAACAGATTCACCTTCTGCCCCCTCTCCCTCAGGGTGAGGGAGAAAAACGGTGTAATTCGGTTAGCCGACTTCACACATTGAGGAATACCGTTGGCTTGTCGGCTAATCAGTGAACCGAATAGTCAATCGGTTATCTTAGCCGATAAGATTAGGGCTACGGAAATAATAGTATGAGTGCTGAACTGCAAAAGGTCATCGAAGCCGCCGGTAAAATCCTGTTAGGCAAACAGGAAGTCGTTAAGCTCTCCCTTGCCTGTCTACTGGCGCGTGGGCATCTGTTGATCGAGGATCTCCCCGGCGTCGGCAAGACAACCCTAGCGCATACCCTGGCCCACTTGCTGGGACTTCACTACCAACGCATCCAGTTCACCAGCGATCTGCTGCCCTCGGATATCATCGGCGTCTCGATCTATGAGAGAGACGAGCAGCGCTTTCAATTCCATCCCGGCCCGGTGTTCGCCCAATTGGTGCTGGCCGATGAGATCAACCGCGCCACGCCCAAGGCCCAGAGCGCCTTGCTCGAAGCCATGGAAGAGCACCAGGTGACCACCGATGGCCAGACCCATGGATTGCCTGAGCCCTTTTTCGTCATCGCCACCCAGAACCCCAGCCATCAGGTCGGCACCTTTCCTCTGCCGGAGTCACAACTCGACCGTTTTCTGATGCGTATCCGCATCGGCTATCCCGAAAGAGTTGCCGAACGGGAACTGCTCATCGGCGAAGATCGTCGTCAAATGCTGCTGCGCACACCCGTAGCCCTTGCCGGGCAGCGACTGGCCGACTATCAGCAGCAGGTTAGCCGGGTCCATGTAGCCGAGGCATTGATAGACTATTGTCAGGATATCCTCGCTTTTACCCGAAACTCCCCCGACTACCGGTACGGCCTCTCTCCTCGCGCCGGCCTGGCCATATTACAGGGCGCCCGCGCCTGGGCGTTTCTCGAGGGTCGCAATCTTGTGCTACCGGAGGATCTACAGGCGGTGCTGCCCGCCACTGTCGAACATCGGCTGCAAACCGCCGGCGACAGCGACAACGGGCTGGGGAAAGGCGTGATGACGGATTTACTGCGCTCCATACCGGTTCCTTGAAATGCCCGCCCTGCCGGTCGATCAATGGCTGAGACGCTTTCGCCGACGGGCAAGGCCGGATCGTCGGGGAGGAGTTAGCGTCAAGCCACGGAGTATCTACATCCTACCCACCAAGCAGGGCATGCTGCTCGCTGTGGTGATACTCCTCATGCTGACAGGCTCCATCAACTACGGCAGCAATCTCGGCCACCTGATGACCTTTCTGCTCGGCGGCATCTGGTTGACTGCCATACTCCATACTTGGCGCAATCTTTTGGGTCTCGGCCTTCAGCCGCGGCAGGTCGCATCCGTATTCGCCGGTCAGACCGCCGATTTTACTCTACTGATGGTCAATGTTTCTGCCCTCGATCGTTTCGGCATTACCCTGAAATGTAAAAAAATCAGCGGCGATTCCGTCGATATCCCGGCCAACGACCAGCGTCTTCTTCATCTTCTGATCCCAACACATGCGCGTGGTGAGTTGCCGCTGCCCGATATCAGCCTGCATACCAGCTATCCGCTCGGCCTCTTCCATGCCTGGACCTATGCCCGGCTCGATCTCCGTTGCCTGGTCTATCCCAAGCCTGCCGGATCAGGCGAACCCCCATCGGCGCCTGTCTATACCCGAAGCGATACCGGTGACCGGGGTTTCGGGGCTGACGATTTCGTCGGTCTGCGTAACTTCCGCCCCGGTGATTCACCCAGGCATATCGACTGGAAGGCCCATGCCAGAGAGCGGGGTCTATTGAGTAAGCAATTCGGCGGTGACAGAACCGAGGAGGTGAGACTCGATTGGGATCTGTTACCAAAGAGCGATCAGGAGAAACGCCTCAGCTTGCTGTGTCGGTTCATTCTGCAAGCTGAGGAGCGGGAGCAGTCCTACGGATTACGGATTCCGGGACAGAAAATCGAAAGCGGCATGGGTTCCGTGCATAGGCAGCGGTGTCTGACAACACTTGCCAGGTTCGGAGCCGATAATGAAACAATCCGTTGAACGCATAGCGACACCCCACCTGCCGTTGCCACTCAGCCTCGTCACGGGATTGACCCTATTGCCCCACGGCATGAATCTGGCGATGCCTGTCAATCTCTATCTGGTCGCCTTGCTCGGCTGGCGAATCGCCAGTCTACGCTTGCCCCGCCTGCAACCCGGCCGTTGGCTGCTCCTGTCGGCCACACTGAGCGGCGTTTTCCTGGTCTACACCCAATACCACACGCTGATCGGACGGGACGCCGGCGCCGCCCTGCTTGCCGTGATGCTCATACTCAAGGTCATGGAAGCGGGTAAACGCCGCGATATCTATGTTTCGGTGTTTATCTCCTATTTTGTCGTCATCACCCATTTTTTATTTGATCAGTCGCTGTTGCTGTCACTCTATCTATTGCTGGTCATGGTCTGCCAGACGGCGCTATTACTCGAGATAAACCGTGTCAAACCCTCCCCAAATCTCTATCAGCCCTTGATTAAGACTTTGCTGATCACCCTCCAGTCCGTACCCATCGCCCTTATCCTGTTTGTTGTTTTTCCACGCATCACGCACCCTTTGTGGAATCTCGGCAGCGGGTCTAGCGCCATGACCGGTCTCAGCGACCGAGTCACCCCCGGCGCCATCAGTCAATTGATCGAATCGGCGGAAGTCGCCTTCCGCGCCGAATTCAAACAATCGCCGCCTGCCGCGGAGCAACGCTACTGGCGAGGTTTGGTGCTTTGGGATACGGATGGTTACAGCTGGTATACAGACCCTGAACGACCGCTGGCGGACACCTCACCCAAGATCACCCATCTCGGTGAATCACTTGCCTACGACATCTTTCTCGAGCCGCATAACAGGCCCTGGCTGTACAGTCTCGATCTTCCGCTCAAGGCGCCGAACCAGGCCAGGCTTAGCGGGGATTTTCAGCTATTGATGGAAAAACCGCTAACCCGGCCGCTGCGTTATGCCGGGCTTTCAACCACCGACTACCGCACACCGAAACTCTCGCCGGACATGCGCCAACGTGCATTGCAGCTCAGCGGCAACCTGACCCAGCGACAACGCGACCTTGTCGCCCGTTGGCGGGCAAGTGCGATGAATGACTCACGGCTGGTTGAAAAAGCCCTCGACTATTTTAATGCCAATCCCTTCGTCTACACCCTCACACCACCGATCTATAACGATAATCCCATCGATGAATTCCTGTTTGAAGGTCGAGAAGGCTTTTGCGAACACTATGCCACCGGTTTCACTCAGTTGATGCGTCTGGCCGGGATCCCCGCTCGCTTGGTGCTGGGCTATCAGGGCGGAGAATACAATCAACTCGGCGACTATTTCATCATCCGCCAATACGACGCCCATGCCTGGTCAGAGGTCTGGCTGGCAGAACGGGGATGGGTGAGAATAGACCCCACCGCGGCAGTGGCCCCGGAACGGGTACGTTACTCCATCAGATCAGACTTAGGAGAAGAGGGATCGCCGGCGCTGTTCAGGATCGACCATGGCGGAGTCGTCGGCTCACTGTTCCACCAATTCGCCCTTGCCTTTGACAGCGCCAATGTCCAATGGCGACGTTGGGTCATCGGTTACAGCCGGGAACACCAATTCAGCCTGATGCGCGGTCTCGGGTTTGATTTTCTATCTCCAGCCCAATGGGGCCTGATCACGATCGGCATGATAGCCACCAGCCTGTTGGTTGTCGGGCTACGCATCACCTGGCAGGGAAAGCGGCGTGAAGCGCCTATCCAGGCGGTCTATCGACGCTTTTGCCGGCGGCTGTCGCGCCTGGGCATTGACCGGCTCCCCCATGAGGGGCCCATGGACTTCGCCACAAGGGCATCCCGACGCCGCCCCGATCTGGCGACGCAGATCAAGCGAATAACCGGTCTCTACATTCGACTGCGCTATGGCCCTCACAGCAGGGAGGCTGACCGACGATCATTTTCAAGCCAGGTGCGCCTGTTCCGTCCCCCGCGTCGTTATCGAAAACGTAACGATTAATCTTGCAGAACCGCGTAAAGCTTATCTTTCAGCAGCAGACGCCGTTTCTTCATCTCCTCGATATGAAAATCCGATACCGGGGTGCTCAACGCCTCGAGATTCCGAATATGCACATCCAACCAGTCATATTCATCCATCAGATGATGAAACACCTCGTTGCTCTCACGCAGATCGGCAATCTTCTGCACATATTCCGGAAATTCGTTTAAAAGATCATGAGGTTCACCCAGCATTATTTTTTCTCCTCAAACATTCACCTATTCCAGCACGGTTAGCCGGCTCTTTGGTACGGCTGTAACGTGTACGATCACAAAATTGTCTAGTGTAGTGTCCTCGCATCGTTTAACCCGACGCGCACTAGGAAGCATTATCAAAAAGAAGTTTCTCTATATCTATACAGAAGTTATATATAAATACTAACTTATTGAAAACGCATAATTATTCAATATCTCGACTGCTGACACGGGAACAATATTGGGAGTTAAGCACCAACAAAATGTAAACCAATGCAATAAAGCATCGCACTTTAATTATACTTCCTAATCAAGTTAGGATTTTATCTTTTCAGGCAGCCAAAACTTCCTATCAGCCATTTTACTATCTTTAGACAAATTGGCGAAATGCGCTCCTATTTTGTGTGCCATGTCACCATCATATGCTTCACCACCTATGCATTGAGAAAAGACAATCTGGGCCACGCTTGTACCAGGATACAGAGCGAGTGGTACCTCGCCAAGATTCAATAATTCTAGTGTGATCGTCCCACAAAAGCCCGGATGAACAGCCGTTGCTGTGGCAATAACAAGACCTGCACGGCCCCATTGTGATCTTGAGGTAACGGATGCTGCAACATCGACAGGAAGACGAAAATACTCCAATGTTCCGGCAAGGACAAGTTCTTGCGGATGTAAGTAGAAGCACTCCTTAAAATTGACGAAATGCGTTGTTTGGTGGCGATGTTCCCGTATATCTTGTAACGCAGGATCAAGTTGCGCAAGATTCCCGCGACGCGTCACAATAAAATCGTTGCCTAATCGGATATCGATTGATGCCTCATTGATTTGCAAGTCGGGATTCAGAAGTGGCGTAATGATAAGGCGTTCCTCTACCTTCTCACGGTAGAGGAGCTTTAGTAGCTCATTGTGACCAATGACACTCATGCACTGTCACCAGCCTTTGGTTCTTGAAGTAAATCGCTTGTATATTTATTTTGAAGAATCACATATTCGATTGCAGTTAGTGCTTTTTTATACAAGCGATTAACTTCATCGTTCGATAGTACTTCACCCGTGTCAGGATTCACACCCCGCAATTTAAACATCCACGCAACCAACAGAGAGGCACGATAGTCAACTGTTTGAGGATTTTGTGGATCTCCAACCTCATTCGGTGGCACACCTAACTCTAGTCTTCTCATCAATCCTGGTAGTTGAGAGAATATCATTTCAGACTGAAAGATAACGGCGCTTACACTGCTCTTCGCATATTCAATCGCATTCTCTAGACTCAGATTCATCCAATCATAAGCTATCTTCAACTGCGGATCTGAATTTATTGCAGTTTGATCATTTTTAATATCCACTAGTTTTCTCGATTCTTCTAAGAACTCGTTTACAATTGCCACATATAATGAAATATCTTGTTCACCCGCAATTTGTGAGAACTTCATTGGAATATCGAGTTCATCCATCAGATGCAACATGAGCCGAAGACGCATCCGCGGAGGTGGGTACCATGTATCATTCCTCGGTTTTGCATCCAAGTTACCGTTCCAAAACATAGCATGGCATGCAAAGAAAGCACTTGGACCGAATATGAGAATACCAACAACATCGGAAATCAGTTCCTCCAATGCACGTTTCCTGACTTGAAGGATGATATTAAATACCTGTGTCGTAAGTGCCAACTTCTGGGCGTCGTCTGCATTTGATCCAGAGAGCGTTTGACTTACAAGTTCTGCTACTTGCTTTTGTATTACCGCATGAGTCGCCTTATGCGCTGTATCATTGCCTTCTTTCTTGAGATATTCATCAGCAATTGGATGGCCGAGCTCATGCCCAAAAATTGCGTGTGCTAGCATATTGTCACGTTCGATCCTTGGAAACGAAATGAGCTTGATAGGGGAGGTAATATACTCCTGGAAGCCCGCCTGCTGTGAATGTGGGATAAAATCATCAACGAGCTTCTTGAGAAGCTGCCCCAAGTCGAAGATTGTGTAGTTGTACTGTGCTAGGGGCCGTGCAATAACTCGAGAATCCGGGGTCATCTGGTCGATTAGATCCTTCAGTAACTGGACCAAACCACGCGGTGTTTGCTCTGTGTGGGCATTATCGAGCCACTCCAGAAAGATCCCAAGCTCGCGTATTAGCGAGTTCAACATTTTCAGTTTGTCTTCGGAGCCCGCTTTGCCGATTACTTCGTCAAGGCGAGCTAAAAAATCTTGCAGAAAGCAAATAATCTGGTTTGGGGTCGTTGTTGGATAGTCTGATACAGAAAGTTCGTCAATACGCTGCAATAAACCAGCTCGGAGTAAATGTGTATTCTGCCTATAATATTCTAGAAACGTAAACTCAAGTTTAGGCATACGCTAACAAAGATTCATCTAAGCTTGAATCGCTGCCCGTGCGCTTCTGATCCGCCTCAATTAAACTGACAAGAAATAAGTGCAGCTGATGAAAAAAGTCTTTTGCTATAATCAAATCGTTGCTGGCTTTGACCTCTGCAGAACTATTCAGCGCCACTTCTATTGCATCAGCCATTTTTTTGAATACTGCCTCCACTTCTGCAGACTGAATTTCATCCTGCATCAGTTTTAACGGTTCAACGGAGTATGCGAGTTTTCGAACCGTATCCACAGCGCTGACATTTGAACTGACACCGGAATTTACTAGTTGAGCACCACTTGAAACATCTTTAAGAAAGCTCGCTGCACGTCGCAGCGTATACTTTTCATCCTCATCAATAAGCTGCCCAGTAAGCAACCGATTTAGGATCTCGCTACTTGTTACTGCAAGAAAGCCTAGACCGAGGTACTCGGCTTGACGAAATTCATTACCTGGTGTACTCATAGCATGCTTCCTCTATGTAACAGCCGATGTTTAAAAATCATATATATTTGCTCAAGCAGATCGTCTTTTATATCGAACTGGGACTGGGATCTTTTCTAACTCCCTAACAACAGCTTGAATCTCTTCTCCCACTCCAAACGAGAAAGCAAACTGCCCGTATTCATCAAGACTTTCTAGCACCCCAATATCCGGAACATATCTAAATACAACCTTACCGTCTGTAATAAGTCTCTCCGACGCTAGAGGAGCTTCCAGTTTTGGCAATCGTCTCCGTATTGAGAGTAAACATTCACGAAGCGAGGAAACCTTTAACCCTTTTTCTGTCAGCTGTAGCGCTACTCGTATCTCCACGAGATCACGAAATGTAAACAACCTGGGTGTTCCTCGTCGTACTTTCGATCGCCCACTTGCCTGAATAATCTCTTGTCGCAACCAGTAGTCTAGTCGGCGATAAGTTATCCCCGTACACGAAATTACCTCTTGGGCAGTGAAGTAGCGATTAATTCCCATTAAATACCTAATTTTCAAGTAAGTATAGCTGAATAAATACATAGCTGTATTCATTCTAAGCTAATTATCTATTTTTCCTAGTTTTTTACAAAACATCCCTCAGAAAATTGTGGGTAAAAGCACTATGGGGCTACAAATACTTGACTCTGTTCTTTGAAATCAACGCCCATTGCTGGGATTCTTCCACTAATTTGGAAAGGAGCGATCGTAACGAACTGAAGAAAAAAAGACACTGTCTGGAGCTGAACAAAACATGCTGGTTGTTGCCCAGCCGGCCGGAGAAAAGGAAGAATTTGGATGTATATGGAAGTAAAGTTATTTTCCAATACAGAAGCTGCTGAATATTCGTCCCAGGAGATCATCAGCGCTAAATTCACCGGTTATCTCCGACAATGCCTGCTGCGCCAAGCGCAGATCCTCCGCCAGCAGTTCGCCTGCCTGATCCCGTTGCAGACTCAAGACCCCCTGCCGCAGATACCGTATCGCCCTTTCCAGGGCATCGAGGTGCCGGCGACGGGCGATAAATTCTCCTTCACTCTGATCCACGTAACCGGCACAGATCTTGAGATGTTCTCTCAGCAGGTCAATGCCCAAACCCTGTTTGGCGGAGAGGGCGATTTCGACACCGGATTCGTCCTCACTAACGGCTGGCGGTCTGTTTGCGATATCAATTTTATTGCGCACCAGTGTAACGGGAACCCCAGCGGGGAGCTGAGTGCGATCGATGGCCAGATGCCGCGGATCAATCTGGTCATCAAACACCCACAGAACCCGATCAGCCTGTTCGATCTGTCGCCTCGCACGGCGTATTCCCTCCTCCTCCACCGGGTTTCGGCTCTCGCGCAGGCCCGCTGTATCGATGATGTGCAAGGGCAGACCATCAATCGAAATCCGCTCCCGCAGCAGATCTCTGGTAGTGCCGGGGATCTCGGTTACGATAGCCGCTTCGACACCGGCCAGGGCATTCAGCAGACTCGACTTGCCCGCATTGGGTCGTCCGGCGATGACCAGGGTTAGACCGTCTCTAAGCAGTCTGCCGGTCTCGGCGCTTTTCTCGGTTCGCTGCATATCGTCAAGCACAGTATGTAAGCGCTCACTTACTTTCCCGTCACTGAGATAATCGATCTCTTCCTCAGGAAAATCGATGGCTGACTCCACATACAGGCGCAATTCGATCAAGCTCTCGACCAAGCGGTGAATATGCCTGGAAAAGACCCCTTGCAGGGTGCGACCGGCAAGGCGGACCGCCGCACGACTGCCGGCATCGATCAAGTCAGCTATCGCTTCAGCCTGAACCAGGTCCAGTTTGTCGTTCAGAAAGGCCCTTTCGCTGAACTCGCCGGACCTGGCCGGTCTGGCCCCCAATTGCAAGGTGCGTTGCAGCAGCAGATCCATCACCACCGGACCGCCGTGACCCTGTAGCTCCAATACATCCTCGCCGGTGAACGAGTGGGGAGCCGGAAAAAAGAGTGCGATGCCGCTATCGATGACATCCCCATGCGCGTCGAGAAACCGTTTCAGACAAGCCTGCCTGGGAGGAGGGGGTGCGCCGATGAGAGCCTCGGCAATGGTATCGCAGTCCGGACCGCTGATGCGCACTATACCCACCCCGCCACGTCCGGGCGGGGTGGCGACAGCAGCGATGGTGTCACGCGACTGCACGGCCAATGCCCTAGGGCCTGTTAACACTAAGTCAATTGGCCGACTGCTCAATCTTCCTGGTGATATACCACTGTTGGGCAATCGAAATGACGTTGTTGACCACCCAATAGAGCACCAGGCCCGCCGGGAAGAAGGCAAAAAAGATGGTAAACACAAACGGAAGACTCATCATGATCTTCGCCTGCATGGGATCGAGGGGCGCGGGGTTGAGTTTTTGCTGCGCGAACATGGACACACCCATGATCAAAGGCAGGATGAAGTAGGGATCCTTCTCCGACAGACTATCAATCCACAGAATCCAGGGGGCCTGGCGTAGTTCGACGCTCTCCAGCAAGACCCAGTAAAGGGCAATGAAAACCGGTATCTGCACCAGAATCGGCAGGCAACCGCCCAGAGGATTGACCTTCTCTTTTTTATACATCTCCATCATCGCCTGATTAAGACGCTGTTTGTCGTCGCCAAAACGATCCTTCATCGCCTGCAGCCTCGGCGTAAGCTTGCGCATGTTCGCCATCGACTTGTAACTGGTCTCGGAGAGTTTGAAAAAGGCCGCCTTGATCAATAGGGTGAGGATAATAATCGACCATCCCCAATTTCCGACCCAGTCATGGATTGTCTTGAGCAACCAGAAAATCGGCTTAGCGATGACGGTCAACCAACCGTAGTCGACGGTCAGCTCCAGGCCTTCGGCGATCTTCTCCAATTGATCCTGCAACTTAGGACCGATATAGAGTTCACGATTCAGGGTTCTGCTCTCGCCCGGCGCCAGGGTCACTGAAGGAGAGTAACTGCCGATCAGATATTTTCCACCCGCCACAGCATTGGTGTAGTAGTGCTCAATCTGCTCTTTCGGCGGTATCCAGGCGCTCAAAAAATAGTGTTGAATCATTGCCAGCCAGCCCTGATCCGATTCGATTTTCAGCGCTTTCTCCGCCATTTCGCCGAAATCGACTTTCTCGTACTTATCCTTGGGGGTGTAATAGACACCGCCCGTATAGGTGTATGTGGTGAAGCCGGAGGAGGCGTCGACAGGCTCAGTACGCTGTAATTGACCGTAGTCCCTGGCCGCCCAACTCTCAGCGGATTGATTTTCAATCCGATAGCGCACATCGGCCAGATAGCTGCCGCGACGCAAAACGAACTGTTTAGTGATCTTCACCCCGTCACCGCTGGTCCAAACCAGAGGTATTACCAGTTCGTCCATACCCTCGGTCAACCGATAGGAATACCTTTCCGCATGGTAGATCGCTTCATGGCTGGGCGCCTTACCCTTTTCACTGCCAATCAGTCCGGATTGGGCGATAAAGATGTTGGGTTCCGACGGAGAAAGCAGTTCAACCTTCACATCCGGCCGCTCCAGAGAATCGGGATAGTCGAGCAGAAAAGCCTTCTGCACCGTACCTCCCCGGGTGGAAATCTCCAACTTCAAAAGATCCGTTTCTACAGCTATCACCGCTGACACAAGGCCTTTCTTACCCGCTGATCCAGAATCGGAGGTGATAGCGGCCGCGGGCAGATCCGCCTTCACTTCTGCGGTCGGAACAGACACACTCCCCACTTCAACTGAGGATGACGCAGGCGTTCCTGCGCCTTTGGCCGGGCGTTGATTCGAAACGCCGTAGTCTTGTTGCCAGGCCTGGTAGAGCATCAGCCCCAGAAAGGCAAGCGTGAAAAAGAGAATCAGTCTTAAATTATCCATGAAACTGCTTTTTGTCGGGTTCCGGTACCGGGTCCACCCCACCTTCATGCCAAGGGTGACACCGAGAGATACGTTTGAGTGAAAGCCATAGGCCAGGCCATGCACCGTGCTTTTCCAAGGACTCAAGCGCATAGGCGGAGCAACTCGGATAGAAACGGCAATGCCGGCCGACAAACGGGCTCAGTATAGTTTGGTAGAACCTGATCAGAAAGATCATTATGCGTCGCATAGCTCCACCATCTTCCGCCAGTGCAGGCTCAGTGAATTCGAGCAAAGCCTGTTTTCCGCGATTACTGCACCCTTTCCGGCTACAACCACGAGATCAAGCCCGCTCAGGAGGGCCTGGTTTTGCCTGAAACTTTCGCGAATCAGACGTTTGATTCGATTTCTATCCACCGCCAGACGGCAGTTCTTCTTCGAGACGGCAAGCCCCAGACGCGCACAGCCCAGGCGATTAGTCCTTGCCAGAACCAAAAAAAGATTGTCGACTGAACGCTTGCCACCATCAAAAACCCGGCGGTACTCGTTGGGTTTGAGGAGTCTGCAACGACGTGAAAACGCCAGTTCCGATCTTGGCAAGGAGTGCTTATTCAGAGGGCTATACGCGCACGACCCTTGGCGCGTCGCGCCTTCAGCACCTTACGGCCGTTACGGGTTGCCATGCGGGCGCGAAAACCATGGGCGCGTGCGCGCTTGAGATTACTGGGCTGAAAGGTTCTTTTCATAATGCTGTCTACCGGTGGACTCGCCAAAAATTCCATAAAATTATGGACGAAAAAAAGACGCGTAGCGTAGTCCCAAACATCTAGCGATGTCAATAGAAAATCACTGATAAGGGCTCCGCAATCAAATACGCCATAACTGTGGATAACTACCTCGACCAAGGGTAGACTTGACACTCTGAGAGGTCATACCGGTCAGGTTTGCAAAAGCCTCACACCTTCAGGATGACCCGATATCAATCCCTATCGCAACCCGCTCAACGCTGCTGGAGAGAGAATTTGAACCTTTGGCAACGATGCATAGAACACTTGGAACAGGTACTCTCCCCACAGCAATATAATACCTGGATTCGCCCTTTACAGATCATCGAGGAACCCCTGATCCTGAAACTTTTGGCGCCTAACCGTTTCGTCCTCGATTGGGTCCGCAATAATTACCTCGATACCATACAGAATCACCTGAACATGCTGTGCAACGGTAATGCGCCAACCGTAATGGTAGAGATCGGCACAAAGAAGCGGCAAACACAAAAACCAGCCGGGCCGCCACAACCCATTACGGTAACGACATCAACGGACAGACCTGCGCCAATCGAATGCAATCTCAGTCCAAACTTCGTTTTCGCTACTTTTGTCGAGGGTAAATCAAATCAGATTGCGCGAGCGGCATCCATGCAGATCGGGGGAAACCCCGGCAAGGCCTACAATCCCCTGTTCATCTACGGCGGCGTCGGTCTAGGCAAAACCCACTTGATGCATGCGGTGGGGAATATGATGATAAAAAAAAATCCCCAGGCAAGGGTGGTCTATCTCCATTCAGAGCGATTCGTCGCTGAGATGGTCAAGGCGCTGCAGCATAACACCATCGAACAGTTTAAAAGGAAATATCGCTCTGTCAACGCCCTGCTGATCGACGATATCCAGTTTTTCGCCGGCAAAGAACGATCCCAGGAGGAATTCTTCCATACCTTCAATGCCTTGTTCGAGTCCCAGCAACAGATCATTTTATCCAGCGATCGTTTTCCCAAGGAGGTAAGCGGTCTCGAAGAGCGCCTCAAATCACGTTTCGGATGGGGTCTGACCGTCGCCATCGAGCCACCTGATCTCGAGACACGGGTCGCCATCCTGAAAAGCAAGGCGCTACAATTGAACGCTGAGTTGCCAAACGAAGTGGCCTTCTTCATGGGCAAACGCATCCGTTCCAATATCCGTGAACTGGAAGGCGCTCTCAGAAGAGTGATAGCCAACTCAACATTTACCGGACGCGAGATAAACCTGGATTTCGCAAAAAATGCATTGCGAGACATGCTTGCCGCGCACGACAAACAGATTACGATTGAAAATATTCAAAAAACCGTAGCCGAATATTTTCAGATCCGCACGTCGGATCTAACATCCTCCAAGCGCAGCCGTTCCATTGCACGTCCGAGACAGATCGCCATGACACTTGCCAAGGAACTGACCAATCACAGCTTACCGGAAATAGGTAGTGCTTTCGGCGGTAGAGACCACACGACGGTTATTCATGCCAATAGGAAGGTAAAGGAATTGCGCGAAAGCGACCCACGCATATCCGAAGATTATTCAAAGCTGTTAAGAACACTTAGTAGTTAGTGTGGATAAATTGTTGAAAAAATCAGCTACTATCAAACAACAAAACTATCCACAACCCGTCAACAGCTAATCAGCAGGATAAAGGTGGTTGAAATCATGTAAAATATCGTAATAAAACAGATAAAAATCAAACACATAGCATTAATGACGTAAGATATATACAGGCCTAATAATAATAACAGTCTTTATATAAAAGAAAGATATAATTATAGGCTGAGTGGAAAAAATGAAGATAGACACCGATAGGGAAAACCTACTTGAGTCCTTGCAGAAAATCGCCGGCGTTGTAGAGAGGCGCCAGACATTGCCTATACTCGCCAATATTTTAGTCAGTGCGAGAAATAACCACATCCAGTTGACTGCCACTGATCTCGAGGTCGAATTGAAGACAGAGAGTCCGGCGGTGTGTGAAGGTGATGCTGACTTTACTCTCCCGGCTAGAAAACTGCTGGATATCTGTAAGGCATTACCAGAATCCGCCCCCGTTACTCTTGATGTCAGCGAGAACAAGGTAAAACTCAGGTCAGGAAGAAGTCGCTTTACGCTGAGTGTACTACCGGCGCGAGACTATCCGGTGATAGAACCGACTCCGAGTAACGATGTATTAACGATAAAGGAGTCTGTGCTACACCGATTAATCGAGAAGACCCAGTTCGCAATGGCGCAACAGGATGTACGCTACTATCTGAACGGTATGTTGCTGGAATTATCCCAAGGAGAGATTAGAACTGTCGCAACGGATGGACATAGGCTTGCTATGAGCCAGTCAAAAACTTGTATTCAGGATGAAATAAATCTGCAGGTCATACTTCCAAGAAAAGCGGTTATCGAGTTGGGCCGTCTTCTAGGCGATAGCGAAAAAGAGATAAAACTCGAGTTGAGTAGTAGTTATGTAAGGATACTCCTGGATAATACGGTCTTTACATCAAAATTGATCGATGGAAGGTTTCCGGAGTATCAGCGCGTCATGCCGTCAGGCGCGGATAAGGAAGTAGAAGCGGACAAGAATACCTTGAGAAACTCCCTGACCAGGGCATCCATTCTCTCAAATGAGAAATATCGTGGAATACATTTCCATCTGAAAACAAACCAATTACAATTGCAGGCACATAATCCTGAACAGGAAGAGTCAGAAGAAGAACTTGAAGTGAACTATCAAGGAGAGGAACTGAAAATAGGATTCAACGTGAGTTACCTGCTTGATGCCATATCAGCAATAGCTGAGGACAGCATCATTATTGAACTCAAGGATACAAACAGTAGTGCGCTGATTTATGGAAAAACCGACAGAGATAGTAAGTATGTCGTAATGCCAATGAGAATATAAAAGAAGAAATGTCAACTACAGAAATTGCACATAGAATGCATCAATATAGAAAACCTCCGCAATATAGCGCATGCGGAAATTATTCCAGGAAAATCAAACAACTTTATTGTTGGTAAAAATGGCGCAGGAAAGACAACGCTTCTGGAAGCTATCTATCTCCTTGGAAGGGCAAGATCTTTCAGGCAGGGAAATGATAGAAATCTGATAAAAAACCGTACAAACAAGTTGACCCTATTTACCAAGCTAAAAACAAAGCATGGACAAAAGCAGACAATAGGGCTATCAAAGGATGATAAGAAAACAATCATTCGCAGAGACAGAGAAACAGTCACAAGACTGTCCGATCTCGCAAAATCCTTCCCACTCACGGTCATTACACCAAATATACAGAGAGTCATAGAAGAGGGGCCACACCAACGAAGAAGGCTTCTCAATTGGGGCGTGTTCCACGTGGAACATGGATATGGCGATCTTGTTAGGAGGTATCATAAAGCCCTAAATCAAAGAAATATCGCCCTTAGAGGATACAGATCAGAGCTTAAAGTTTGGGACAGGCAAATAACAGCCTTAGGTGAAGCGATACATGACCTCCAATTTCGTTATTTGGAAGCATGGAATAAAACGCTAAATGAAATGATTAAGGCAGTTGGAATCATTAAACCACTAAGGCTTGAGTTGAAATCAGGATGGAGAAGTGGACTTTGCCTGGAAGAAGCTATCCAGGCTAATCAAAAGACTGATAGGGAAAGGGGGTTCACAACAAGTGGTCCTCATCGAATGGATATAAGAATAATGGATGACGGAGAACCTGTTAAAAGCCATTTTTCCAGGGGCCAAAAGAAGATAGCTGCAATACTTATGCTGCTTGGTCAGGCAATGATGCAGGTTGAGAAAACAGTAGAGCCACCTATTTTGCTGATTGATGAAATCGGTTCGGAACTGGATAGTGATAGCTGTCGATCACTGTTGGCCTATATCACAGAGCTGCAATTGCAAAGTTTTATTACCACACTGGAACCGCTGGAAATGGGAGTGTTTCCTGGTAGGGATACGCCGGTGATGTTTCACGTGGAACATGGATCGGTAACGGTTTGTTAGTATAACCGCCATATAATAAACGATAAAACGTTCGTGCCTGGCTTGTAAGTTTAGGTATAATGGATAGCCTGATTTATTCTGTTGCCATATTTGGTTTCCCAACGGATCTTTTCTATGAGTTATGATTCCTCAAATATCAAAGTATTAAAGGGTTTGGATGCTGTTCGTAAGCGTCCTGGCATGTATATCGGTGATACGGATGACGGCACGGGTCTTCATCACCTGGTCTTTGAGGTCGTGGATAACTCCATCGATGAGGCACTAGCTGGATATTGCAACGAGATCAAAGTGACCATTCACTCTGACCAGAGTGTGACGGTAAGCGATAACGGGCGCGGGATTCCTGTGGATGAGCATCCGGAAGAGAAAAAGTCTGCGGCTGAGGTGATTATGACCGTGCTGCATGCCGGCGGCAAATTTGATGATAACTCCTATAAGGTGTCCGGCGGACTTCACGGAGTCGGCGTCTCTGTGGTAAATGCCTTATCCGAAGAGCTGAAATTGAAAATACGTCGTCAGGGAAAGGTTTGGAAGCAGATCTACCGTCACGGCGTACCGCAATCGGATTTAAAAAGCGTCGGTGATTCGGAGAAGACCGGCACCAGTGTTACCTTTATGCCCAGCAGCGGGACCTTCAGCAATATCGAATTCCACTACGATATTCTCGCCAAGCGACTCAGAGAACTCTCTTTTCTCAATTCAGGGATAAAGATCCTCTTGAAAGAAGAGGCGACCGGCCGAGAGGATATCTTTAAATATGTGGGAGGTATTCTGGCTTTTGTCGAGTATCTCAATCGGAACAAATCACCGTTGCATGGGAAGGTCTTCAGTTTTTCCGATGAGCGAAATGAGATTACTGTCGAAGTCGCCATGCAGTGGAACGAGTCCTATCAGGAGAGTATCTTCTGTTATACCAATAATATTCCACAACGGGATGGTGGTACTCACTTGGCGGGTTTTCGTGGTGCCTTGACCCGTACTCTGAATCAGTATATTGAGCAATCAGGCCTTTCCAAGAAACAGAAGGTCAATACCACCGGCGATGATGCCCGAGAAGGCCTAACGGCCGTACTCTCGGTGAAGGTTCCCGATCCCAAGTTTTCTTCTCAGACCAAGGATAAGCTGGTCTCTTCCGAGGTCAAGGCAGTTGTTGAAAATCTTCTGTCTGAGAACCTGAATAACTTTCTTTTGGAAAACCCGGCCGATGCAAAAAACATTGCCGGCAAGATGGTCGAGGCGGCGCGTGCCAGGGAGGCGGCCAGAAAGGCAAGGGAAATGACTCGGCGAAAAGGTGCGCTGGATATCGCGGGGTTGCCCGGAAAGCTGGCGGACTGCCAGGAAAAGGATCCCTCCCTGTCGGAACTCTATCTGGTGGAGGGTGATTCAGCCGGTGGTTCGGCCAAACAGGGCCGGGATCGTCGTTTTCAAGCTATCCTTCCTCTGAAAGGCAAGATACTCAACGTGGAAAAAGCGCGCTTCGATAAAATGCTCTCATCCGTGGAGGTCGGAACCCTGATTACCGCCCTGGGTTGCGGTATCGGTAGAGAGGAGTTCAATCTGGATAAACTGCGTTACCACCGCATTATCATCATGACCGATGCGGATGTTGACGGTGCCCATATACGCACTTTATTGCTGACCTTTTTCTACCGGCAGATGCCTGAGCTGATCGATCGGGGCTATATCTACATCGCTCAGCCACCGCTCTATAAGGTAAAAAAGGGTAAGCAGGAGCAATACCTCAAGGATGATCGGGATCTGAATAACTACTTCCTGCAAAGTGCTCTCGATAATGCTTCTCTGATAGTAACCGAAGGTGCTCCACCCCTAGCAGGAGGGAGCCTTGAAGTCTTATCACGATCTTTCCTGGCCGTGATGGCAAGTATTGGTCGCTTGTCACTCCGCTATGACGGAGCATTTCTTGAGAAGTTGATTTACATGCCTAAGCTGGATGAGTCGATGACCGAGAAAGAACAGGAGACCATAGCCTGGATTACAGAGATGGAAGCCAGGTTGAACACTGATTTACGCATTTCGGAATCCTGCACGTTGCGGAGAGTGGATGAGATAGAAGACGTCGAAGCAGGCATAATGCTGGTGCGTAAAATCCATGGGATAGGTAACGAGCATCTCATTCCCTTTGATTTCTTCAATAGCGTCGAGTACCGGAAAATAGTCGAACTCGGAAGTCAGTTGAATGATCTGTTGAGCGAAGACGCGGTTGTTAAGAGAGGTGAAAAAGAGCGTCCCGTCAGTAGCTTCAAGCAAGCCCTTGATTGGCTGATGGAGGATGCCAAACGGGGTCAGCATGTGCAGCGCTACAAAGGCCTAGGGGAGATGAATCCAGATCAGCTCTGGGAAACCACCATGAATGCCGATACCCGCCGCCTATTGCAAGTCAGTATCGAAGATGCGGTGGCGGCTGATCAGATCTTTACCACCTTGATGGGTGATCAGGTTGAACCCCGCAGGGATTTTATCGAGACCCATGCTCTAACAGTGGAAAATCTTGATGTATAGACCACTTTTTTGTTCGGGCCTTTATTGATAGTAAGCGCATACTTACATTGCTTGATAATATTGTGTCTAATTCCCGATCCGGGTGATTAGCAGTCGTGTGATTGCGGTAGGCTCTCCACGGTGGATTCGATCCATGCTTCTACCTCTTTGTTGATTTCCGCAGCGGTAAGATTCCCGGTCTGTATCAACGGTCCTATCCGGACATCGATCGTGCCGGGGTATTTTCTGATGCCACGCCGACGCCAAAAAACGCCGGCGTTGTGGGCGACGGGCAGTACGGGATAGCCCGATTTTTCAGCCAGTATCGCCCCACCGATGCCATAGCGTCTATGGGTTCCGGGTGCGACTCTGGTGCCTTCGGGAAAGATGAACACCTTCTTTCCTGAGTTTAGCCGCTGTGTTCCCTGTTCTATAATCTGATCGACCGCCTTGCGCCTTGATTTACGGTTGATCGCAATTGGTTTAAAGTAGTACATGATCCAACCGAAAAAGGGGACATGTAGCAATTCCCGTTTCAATACCCAGGACTTGGGGCCGGGTATCAGGCTGACCAGGGCGATGGTCTCCCACGCTGATTGGTGTTTGGCTAAGATGATGCAGCTCTGTTTCGGAATGTGCTCCGCGCCGTGCAAACGATATTTCAGGCCGCAGATCGCCGCCATTGCCCACAAGTTAACACGGCTCCAGGCATTATCGAAGAAATGTATGCGATGCTTGGGAAAGGCCCAGCCGATCAGGGCGCCGATGCCGGCGATTAGAATCGTTGTGACCACGAGAAAAATAAAGTAGCAGACGGAGCGAATTAAGATCATGTTGTTGAGGTGACTTCGTTTAACAATTGCTCTGCCACGCTGAAAAGATCCTTGTAGACCGATACACCCGGAAGTGTCTTGATCAGATGCGCAAACGTCGCTTCTCCCTTGCCGCTGCGAACCAGGATAGGTCTGGCCTCGACGGCGATCGCCGCCTGAATGTCTCTAAGCGAATCACCGACTACAGGCACCTCTTTAAGAGACTGTTGCGTGCGCCGGCTGATTTCTTCATACAGACCTGTTTTTGGCTTGCGACAGCTACAGCCGTCATTCGGTCCGTGGGGGCAGAAGAGTATGGCGTCGATGTGCCCACCGACCTGCTGCACGGCGTCCGACATTTTCCGATGTATGGCGTTCAGTGTCTCGACAGTGAATAGACCACGGCTCAATCCGGATTGATTGGTCGCCACGAACACCCTGTAGCCGGCTCTGCTCAGTCTGGCAATGGCCTGCAGGCTTCCCTCGATGGGAATCCACTCCTCAGGGCTCTTGATATAGGCGTCCGAATCCTGATTGATAACACCGTCTCTGTCGAGAATAATGAGCTTCATTAGCAGTGAATACGTACTTTATCAGTCAATGTTACGAAACTCAGAGACCCGTATTCTGCCATTGATCATACGTGATTCCCGCATCCCCAGCTTCTCTATTTTATCCCAGAAGGCCTGGTTGAGATCGAACTCCTGAGCAATGGCCGTGCCCATTACCAGGATCAACAGATCCGCCACCTCCTCCGCCAGCGCCTGTTTGCTCTTGCCCTTGGTGACACAGGAGGAGATCTCGCCCAACTCCTCCGCCATCAGGGCAATCCGATAGGCCATCTCTTCACCACCCGTTTCTCGAAAGCGGTGTTTATCATGAAACGCCTGTACCTCGGCCTGCATCGACCGGTAAGAGTCGCGGTTCACGGCAGATTTTCCTGGAGTTGCAGGCGCGAGATGTCGGCCACGCTGAGGAACAGGTTTTCCAGTTGGGTGAGAAGCGCCAGCCGGTTATTGCGCAACGCCGCGTCGTCGGTCATCACCATGACCTGATCGAAAAAGGTGTCGACGGGCTCTTTCAATGCGGCCAAGATCTGTAGACCCCGGGTATAGTCTCCGCTATCGAAGTGGGGTAGGGCGAGCGGCGCCAGTTCGCCGAGCTTGGCGGCCAGATTGTGCTCGGCCCGGTCCTGAAAGAGGGCCGGATCGACCTGTATGGAGAGGCTATCGCCACTCTTTTTCAGGATATTGCGTATGCGTTTGTTGGCGGCCGACAGGCTTTCAGCCTCCGGCAGCTTACTGAATTCACGCATCGCCCAGATACGCTGGTCGAAATCGGCCATGCTCTCCGGTTCAACCTCAGCGACGGCCTGAAAAAGGTCCAGGCTGACGCCAAGCTCGAGATAGATGCCCTTGAGCCTCTCCAGCATGAAGTGGTAGACCTCCCGGGCAGGACTCTCCTCAGTCAATCTGTCCGCCATGGTTTCAGCTATACCTTCTAGCAACTCCTTCAGATACAACGTAAGTGAGTGCTCACGTATGATGCGCAATGCGCCCAGTGCGGCGCGTCTCAGGGCAAAAGGATCCTTGTCCCCGGTGGGCCTTAGCCCAATCCCGAAGATCCCGACCAGGGTATCGAGTTTATCGGCCAGGGAGATGGCGATGCCGGTGGTTGTCTGAGGCAGTCGGTCACCGGAAAAGCGCGGCATGTAAAACGCTTCCAGGGCTTGGGCAAGTTCATCGGTCTCACCGTCGCGCAGGGCCTGATAGCGCCCCATGATGCCCTGCATTTCCGGGAATTCGTAGACCATTTTGGTCACCAGATCACAACGACTGAGTAGCCCGGCGCGGTGAGCTAATTCGGGATTCCCTCCTATCTGACCTGCAATCAATGCGGCAAGTTTGGCCACCCGCTGGGACTTGTCGAACATCGATCCCAGCTTATTTTGAAATACCACCTGCTTGAGTGATCCGAGGTGCTCTTCCAGGCGATGCTTGCCGTCTTGTTGCCAGAAGAACATGGCATCGGCCAGTCGCGGACGAATGACACGTTCGTTACCCTCGCGTATCAGTTCCGGTTTGGGACTGTCCAGGTTTGCGATGGTGATGAAGTGGTTCATCAACTTTCCATCCGCCGAAAAGAGCGGGAAATACTTCTGGTTCCCCTTCATCGTGGCGATCAGCGCTTCATGGGGGACTTGTAAAAAACGCTCTTCGAAGCTGGCCGAGATAGGCACCGGCCACTCATTGAGGGCGGTCACCTCATCCAGCAGCTCGGGATCGAGATCCGCTTTCCCTCCCAGCGAGGCAGCACTGTTCTCAACCGATATCCGTATCTTGCTCCTACGCTTGTCAAAGCCGGCGATGACGTTGCCCCTATCTTCGAGTACCGAGGCATAATCCTCCGGGTCATCGAGTGTGATGGCCGTGGGATGATGAAATCTGTGGCCATAGGTCAGACGGTCGGCGTCGGCATCAAGGAGCGAACAGGGTACGACCTGATCGCCGTGGATGAAGACCAGCCAGTGGACCGGCCGGACGAATTGCGCCTCCGAAGCCCCCCAGCGCATACGCTTTGGTATCGGCAGTTTGTTCAGCGCCTGGTTGGCGATATCGGGAAGCAGTTCGGCTGCGGACCGGCCGGTCTTTTGGGTGCGGTATGCCAGCCACTCCCCTTTGTCGGTCTTTATTCTTTGCAACTGGTCCACCGTTGTCCGGCAGGAGCGTGCGAAACCTTCAGCCGCCTTGGTGGGGTTTCCCGCCGGATCGAAAGCGGCCTGTACGGCAGGGCCTCTACGTTCGACTTCACGATCCGGTTGCCGGGTCTTGCAGTCGTGAACCAACAGTGCGAGTCGACGGGGAGTGGCATAGCTCTCGACGGCGCCATGAGTCAGATCGGCCTGCTCAAGACCGGTGACAAATGTCTCCGTTAAGGCGTTCGACAGGTGTTTCAGGGCCTTGGGCGGCAGCTCCTCAGTGCCCAGTTCGAATAACAGCGGTGCATGCTCAGCCATTGGTTCCCTCCTGCGCGGTTTTTAACATTGGAAATCCGAGCCGTTCCCGGGCATCGTAATAGGCTTGGGCGACGTCACGCGCCAGGCCGCGCACCCGTAGGATATAGCGCTGGCGTTCAGTGACGGATATGGCGTGACGCGCGTCCAATAGATTGAAGGTATGCGATGCTCTCAAGACCTGTTCATAGGCCGGTAAGGGTAGTCCATGTTCGATCATTTTTTTGGATTCCTTCTCACACTGGTCAAACAGCGCGAAAAGGTGGTCCACATCGGCGTGTTCGAAATTATAGGCGGATTGCTCCACCTCGTTCTGATGGAACACATCGCCATAGGTCACGACCCCTTGAGGACCGACAGTCCAGACCAGGTCGAATATGCTTTCCACGCCCTGGAGATACATGGCGATTCGCTCAAGGCCATAAGTGATCTCGCCGGTTACCGGTCTGCAGTCCAGTCCGCCAACCTGTTGAAAATAGGTAAACTGAGTCACTTCCATGCCGTTGAGCCAGACTTCCCAGCCCAATCCCCAGGCGCCCAGGGAGGGGGACTCCCAGTTGTCCTCAACGAAGCGGATATCGTGGACCTTGAGATCCAGTCCCAGCATCTCCAGAGAATCCAGGTAGAGTTGCTGGATATTCATCGGTGAGGGCTTCATCACTACCTGGTATTGATAAAAGTGCTGGAGCCGGTTGGGATTCTCGCCATAACGACCATCCGTCGGTCGGCGCGAGGGTTGTACATAGGCGGCATTCCAGGGTTCCGGACCGATGGAGCGTAGGAAGGTCGCGGTGTGGAAGGTGCCTGCGCCCATCTCCATGTCATAGGGCTGCAGGATGACGCAACCCTGCTCGGCCCAGTAGTTTTGCAAGGCGATGATCAGATCCTGAAAGGAGATGATATCGCTGTGGTCGGATTCTACGGTTCGGTTCACATCGAAACCCCGATTGATGTGGAGGAAAACCGCGTCAGTATAACGATGCAGTGTGCCTATGGCTAACCCGTCAAGGGTGCCAGGCGAAGGCCATTGCCGTATAATTCCGCTTTCTCGGCAAAGGCATTCATCTATGAGCGAACAACGAAAAGCAGTGGCGCTGATCTCGGGCGGGTTGGACTCGTTGTTGGCTGCGCACGTGATTCAGGCGCAAGGCATTCACGTCGAAGGGATCAATTTCTTCACCGGCTTCTGCGTCGAAGGTCATACCCATGCCATTCGCAAGCGCGATCAAAAGAAGGAGAAACGCAACAACGCCCTCCATGTCGCGGAACAACTGGGCATTAAATTACATATCGTAGATATCGTGGAGGGGTACAAGCAGATCCTTACCCACCCGAAACACGGCTATGGCGCCAATCTCAATCCCTGTCTCGATTGTAAGATCTTCATGGTGCGCAAGGCCCATGAATGGATCCGCGCCAAGGGGTTCGATTTCATCATCACCGGAGAAGTCATCGGCCAACGACCCATGTCCCAACGCAAGGAGACCATGCCGATCGTGTCCGGTGAATCGGGCGCGAACGACCTGCTGCTGCGTCCCTTGTGCGCCAAGAATCTGCCGTTGACGCTACCGGAGCGGGAAGGGTGGGTGGATCGTGATCGGCTGTACGATTTCTCGGGCCGCAGCCGGAAACCGCAAATGGCGCTGGCGGCAGACCTCGGGATTGAGGATTACGCCCAGCCGGCGGGTGGCTGCTGCTTTCTCACGGATGAGCGGTATGCCGTGAAACTGACCGATCTGTGGCGCGCCCGCGGCAGTAAGCAGTATGAGATGGATGACATCATGCTGCTCAAGGTCGGCCGCCATCTGAGACCGGCCGGCCGTTACAAGGTAATCATCGCCCGCGAGGAGGGAGAGGGTAAATTCATGCAGGGCTATCGCAGGCAATACCCGCACCTGGAGACGGTGAGCCATGGGGGGCCGTTTGCGCTGATCGACGGTGTTGTCGATGAAGCCGATGTGGAATTGGTCGCCAGGTTGGTGGCCCGCTACAGTCAGGGTCGCCATGCGGATGAAGTTGAAATGGCGTTTACCGATCTAGCGGGACAAACCCGGTCGTTGCGGGTGCGTCCGATGCGGCCCGAACAAATTCCGCAGGAGTGGTTGATTTGAACCGGCATGTTATCGATTGCCGGCGTCTGCTCTGTCCCATGCCGGTGATCCGGGTTCAAAACGCCGTCGCATCACTGCCTGACGGTAGTCGTGTCGAGGCCGTATGCACCGATCCGGGAGCGCTGAACGATATTCCGGCCTGGTCCCGAATCAACGGTCATCGGCTGATAGAGACCCGAACGGATGACGGGGAGTATATTATCGTGGTTGAAGTCGTACACGGTGAATCGCCTTGACCAGGAGAGAACTTCGCTACCGGGTCAGCCGCAGGGCGGCGATCGTCGGCGCCGTGGTGAACAGTGTCTTAGCCCTGCTCAAACTGGTGTTCGGCTGGCTGGGAAACTCCCAATCGTTGATTGCCGACGGTCTGCACTCGCTCTCCGACCTGCTGACCGATGCCCTGGTGCTGTTCACCGCGCATCATGCCAACGAGGAGCCTGACGAGGATCATCCCTACGGACACGGTCGATTCGAAACCATCGGCACCCTGGCGCTGGGTGGTCTGCTGATTATCGTCGGTATCGGCATTGGCTGGGATGCGATCGAGCGGCTGTTTGCGCCGGAGGAGTTGCTCCGGCCTGAGACCTTCACCCTCTTCGTAGCGGCCTTTTCCATACTCGCCAACGAGGGACTCTTTTTTTACACCAGGCGTCTCGCCAATCTGATCAACTCCGACCTGTTGAAAGCCAACGCCTGGCACCATCGCAGCGACTCAGTCTCATCCGTGGTGGTGTTGGTAGGCATCGGCGGGACCATGTCGGGATTGCCCTATCTGGATGCCATCGCCGCCGTGCTTGTCGGTTTGATGGTGATGAAGATAGGATGGGATCTCGGCTGGAACGCGGTGCAGGAGCTGGCGGATGCAGGACTGGCCGAGGAGTCTCTTGCTGAAATACGCGATGTCATCGCCGGCATCTCAGGGGTGAAAAGCGTGCATATGTTGAGGACACGGAAACTGGGCGGACACGCCATGGCCGATGTACATGTGCAGGTCGATTCCTGGCTGAGCGTTTCCGAAGGACATCGTATCGCCGAGGTCGTGCAGTACGGTCTGATCGACCGGGTGGATGTGCTGGAGGATGTGACGGTGCATATCGATCCGGAGGATGATGAAGCGAACCCATCCTGTGTCGGTCTGCCGTTGCGGGCAAAGGCCGAGGAGATGCTCGATTCGCACTGGACCGGGATAGCCTGTTATCGAGACAGAAAGCGATTGATGTTGCACTACCTTTCCGGTCGTATCGACATCGACCTCTACCTGCCGCGCCGCTGTTTTACCACGAAAGAGGAAGCGGAGGTTCTGACTGACGCGCTGCAACGGGCGATTGACGGGTCGGACGTGTTCAGGAGCGTCCAAGTCTGGTTTGGTTAGCACTCATTTGGTGCATGAGAGAAAAATGTACGCACCAAGTTAGGGCCGTCAGAGTTAGTTTTATAGCCATTGCGTCATCGCCGAGGCGGTTCTTAACGGCGCTTGGCAGTGTGAAGTGAAATCGATATTAACCCACTGATAAACGGTATATTTCGTCTATCTGGCAGGGGTGAGAATTGATGGCGTAGGGGGCGGAAGCCGGTTTATTGTTTCGTGGCATGAAACATGCCTCCCTGTGTCATCCAAAGCGTCTGGTATAGTTGCCCGGCCGCCGAAGCTATGTGTGGCTGAATATTGCTCAGCATTGAATAACCCAAAATTCTGGAGAAGAAGATGGCCTCTAAAGCCCTGAAGATGATCAAAGACAATGATGTAAAATTTGTCGATCTGCGCTTTACCGACACCCGCGGCAAGGAGCAGCATGTGACGTTGCCCGTCAGTGAGATCGATGAAGAGATATTCACGGACGGTAAGATGTTCGATGGGTCATCCATCGCAGGCTGGAAAGGCATCAACGAATCCGACATGATCCTGATGCCCGAGGACGGCACCTCGGTCATCGACCCGTTCGCCGATGAGAACACCCTCAATATCCGTTGCGATATTCTCGAGCCCGCCACCATGCAGGGCTATGAGCGCGATCCCCGCTCCGTGGCCAAGCGCGCCGAGGCCTATCTGGCATCCACCGGGATTGCCGATGCCGCCTTCTTCGGCCCAGAGCCGGAGTTTTTCGTGCTCGACGACGTGCGCTGGAGCGTCGACATGAGCGGCTCAATGGTCAAGATTGATTCCGAAGAGGCCGAGTGGAACTCCGAACGCGTCTACGAAGACGGCAACATCGGCCATCGTCCCGGCGTCAAGGGCGGTTACTTCCCGGTGCCGCCGGTCGACTCGCTGCATGACCTGCGCGGCGCCATGTGTCTGGCTATGGAAGAGATGGGCGTGCCGGTCGAGGTGCATCACCACGAGGTGGCCACCGCCGGCCAGTGCGAAATCGGCACCCGCTTCAGCACCCTGGTGGAGCGCGCCGATTGGGTGCAGATCCAAAAATACTGTACCTGGAACGTGGCCCACGCCTATGGCAAGACCGCGACCTTCATGCCCAAGCCGATCGTAGGCGACAACGGTTCCGGCATGCATGTGCATCAGTCCTTGGCCAAGGGCGGCGAGAACATCTTCGCCGGCGATCAGTACGGCGGACTCTCCGAAGCCGCCCTCTATTATATCGGCGGCATCATCAAGCATGCCCGCGCCTTGAACGCCTTCACCAACGCATCCACCAACTCCTATAAACGTCTGGTTCCCGGATTCGAAGCGCCGGTCATGCTGGCCTACTCAGCCCGCAACCGCTCCGCCTCTATCCGTATTCCATGGGTGGCCAGCCCCAAGGGTCGGCGCGTCGAGGTGCGTTTCCCCGATCCCACCGCCAACCCCTATCTCGCCTTCGCAGCGATGATGATGGCCGGCCTGGACGGCATCCAGAACAAGATTCATCCCGGCGATGCGATGGATAAGGATCTCTATGACCTGCCGGCGGAAGAGGCGCTCAGCATCCCCACCGTCTGCCATAGTCTGGACATGGCGCTTGACGCCCTGGATGCCGATCGTGGTTTCCTGACCACGGGCGGGGTCTTCACCGATGACCTGATCGACGGTTATATCGCCCTGAAGATGGAAGAGGTCACTACCATGCGTATGACCACCCATCCGGTGGAATTCGATATGTACTACAGCCTCTGATTGCACGCCTGTTGAATCGATGTGGGGATTTAGGATAGCGGAAACAGAACATTTTTTTGTGACCCTTAAATCAGTGAAAGGCGGTATTTTGCGAACTCCATCGCTTGTTTATGGCGGTGCGGCTGTCTATGCTTTGCTCATGCGCATCGGGATACTTCTACTGCTTTTGTTAACGGCACTGCCCCTGTTCGCCGGGGATGTCTACAAATGGACATCCGCAGACGGCGAAGTTATCTATTCCGAGCGCTATCATCCTGACGCAGAGCGGATCAAGGTCACCGGCAAAAAGAAGACCTCTGCGGTTTCATTGACTGACCAGGACGAGGAAGCCGCGGCAGAAGCGGCAGCCGCAGGTGACTATGCGAGTTTCGAAATCGTCCAGCCCGCAGATGACGAAACCGTCCGCAACGCCGACGGTTCGGTTCCCGTCGGCCTCTCCCTCTCCCCCACCCTGGCGTCCGGCCATATCATTCACCTCTATGTGGACGGCGCCAAACTCGATTCCGATATCACCAGGACCCAGTTGATTCTGCAACAACTGAGTCGCGGCACCCATACCCTCCAAGCGAAAATCGTCGATAGTCAGGGCGAACCCCTCAAAGACTCCAACAGCGTCACCTTTCATCTCCGTCAGGCAGCCGTCAGCACACCTTGATCCCGCACGCACTATAATGGTGCGTACTGGGCACAGGGACAGGCTCTGGGGCCTGCCGGTAGATTGGAATGGCGCGGGATGGAGCACCGTTGGTTCGCTTTTTGCTAATGTATAGGCTATGAATTCACCCCAAACCGCTGTGGGCATGGAGAAACGTGTACTCGATAATTTGAGTACGGCGATCCTGTTGTTCGACCGAGATTTCAACCTGCTGTATATCAACTCATCCGCAGAGATGTTATTTGCCGTCAGCGGACGGAAGGTTATCGGCAGTCCGGTGGCGGAACTGATACGCCGCCCCGGCGGCGTGGTGCAGACCAACCTGTCACGCGCCCTCGAGACGGGCCGGCCATTCACCGAAAGGGAACACCAGCTCGAACTGGAAGAAGGGCGCGAAATCACCGTAGACTGTAGCGTGATCCCATTGAGGTCGGGGCAGACCGTCAACGGGTTCCTGGTGGAGATCCAACAGGTCGATAGACAATTGAGGATCACCAGAGAGGAGCAGATCCTCTCCCGCAATCAAGCCGGCCGGGCATTGATCAAAGGGCTTGCGCACGAGATCAAAAACCCATTGGGAGGTCTGCGCGGCGCAGCCCAGTTGCTGGAAAGAGAACTCCACGACGCGTCGCTGTTCGAATATACCCAGGTCATTATCGAAGAGGCGGACCGATTGCGAAACCTGGTCGACAACATGCTAGGCCCGAATCGCATCCCAGAGATGAAACCGGTGAATATCCACCAAGTACTGGAGCGGGTGTGCAGTCTGGTCAAGGCAGAGGTCGGAGCCGGGTTCGAGATGGTGAAAGACTACGACCCGAGTATTCCGCCGCTTACGGGAGACCTGGACCAATTGCTCCAATCATTCCTGAATATTATGCGAAACGGGGTCAAGGCAGCAGGGCCGAACGGCAGCATGGGCATCACCAGCCGGATATTGCGCCGGTTTACGATAGGCAATATTCGCCATCGCCTGGTGGTCGTGATCGAGATATCGGATAACGGCCCCGGCATACCGAAAGCGTTACAGGAAAAAGTCTTCTTTCCCCTGGTCTCGGGGAGCGACGGAATCGGCTTGGGACTGTCGATCGCCCAGACCCTGATCAATCGGCATCAGGGCTTGATCGAGTTCACCAGTAAACCGGGACATACCGTGTTCAGCGTTTTACTTCCCTTGGAGCCGGTCGATGGATAGAGCATGCCGGGTCTGGGTCATTGATGACGATCGGTCGATTCGCTGGGTTCTGGAGAAGACCCTTGAAAAAGCCGATATGGAGGTCACCAGTTTCGAGAGCGCCGACAAGGTTCTCGGTTTTTTGGACAGAGAGCCACCGGACGTGGTGGTCTCCGACATCCGCATGCCGGGAATGGACGGCCTTGAACTGTTAGAGATACTGCATACCCGCTACCCCGCTCTTCCGGTGATCATCATGACCGCCCACTCCGATCTCGAAAGCGCGGTCTCGGCCTATCATGGCGGGGCATTCGAGTATCTGCCCAAGCCCTTTGATGTGGACGATGCGGTACAGCAGATCCGCCGCGCCTGCCGTCAGCGCGTGACGGCGGATGATAGACCGGCCGCCAATGCCGGGGAGCAGGGGAAAGAGATCATCGGCAAGGCGCCGTCGATGCAGGAAGTGTTTCGCGCCATCGGACGTCTGGCGCGCTCCAATATCACCGTCTTGATCAATGGGGAATCAGGAACCGGCAAGGAGCTGGTGGCCCAGGCGCTGCACCGGCACAGCACCCGCGCCACAGGTCCCTTTATCGCCCTGAACATGGCGGCGATTCCCAGGGACTTAATGGAGTCGGAACTCTTCGGCCATGAACGGGGGGCCTTCACCGGCGCGCAAGCCAGGCGCGTCGGCCGCTTTGAACAGGCGGATAGCGGCGCCCTGTTTCTGGACGAGATCGGAGACATGCCCGCAGAACTCCAGACACGCCTGCTGCGGGTATTGGCGGACGGCGAGTTCTATCGCGTCGGCGGTCACGAGCCGGTGAAAGTGGATGTCCGCATCATTGCAGCCACCCACCAGCATCTGGAGCGTCTGGTCAAGTCAGGCTCCTTTCGGGAAGATCTGTTTCACCGACTGAATGTCATTCGCATCCATATCCCAGCGCTGCGGCAACGTCGTGAAGACATTCCCCTGTTGATGAAACATTTTCTGAACAGCGCCGCAGAAGAGCTTGAGGTAGAGACCAAACGGCTCCTGCCCGAAACAGCGTCCTGCCTCAGTCAAATGGACTGGCCGGGCAATGTGCGGCAGTTGGAGAACACCGCCCGCTGGCTCACCGTGATGGCCTCAGGACAAGAGATTCATATCGACGACCTGCCCACGGAATTGAGAGAGATCGAAACGCCTCCCCGATGCCGGGATGACTGGCGACAACTGCTTCGAGGATGGGCGAGAAAACGTCTGCAAGAGGGTGGAGAAGGACTGCTCAATGAGGCGGAACCCGACTTCGAGACGGCGATGATCGAAACCGCCTTGGAACATACTGCGGGCAAACGCCAGGATGCCGCAAGACTTTTAGGTTGGGGACGCAATACCCTGACACGGAAGATCAAGGAACTTGGGTTGGAAGAGTCATGAGCGACCTAAAATTACCCATAATCCCGTTAACGATTCGGTAACCTCGTCATTCCGGCGGATGCCGGAATCCAGGTATTTAGGCAGTGATGATAAGAGGAAAAGAAATTCTCGCCAAGAAGACCTCGTCGGAAGTTCCTTTGCGGGTTTTGCAATCTTGGCGAGAGAAATTTTGCATCCCTAGCCAGTTGTTGAAAACAAGGATTCAGAGAGTAGGGTGCGGCCCTGCCGCACCGTGTTAGAACTACCCGCTCTGTGGGTAGTATTTGATTCGCGGACCCATTACGCCCAATATTGCGCGGGAGAGGGTTGAGCGTTGCATTTTCCGCCGACTCGATCAGGGGAAGCCCCGATAGCGATAACAGATAGGTATGCTCCCATGGATTCCAGCACAATAGATCTGCCAGGCAGCGAAATCGAATCCGTTCGTTTTGAAGACGGCAAGCTCACGGTGCGTTTCTCCCGCGCCATCATCATCAAGACCATGAGCGGCTCAGAAGAGCGCACCCGCTGGTGGCAGGCAGGCGCGTTGGTGTTTGAAGGCGCCGAGGTTGAGACCGATCTGCCGGCATGTCCTTGTGTCTGCGACGGCGGCGACGTCGGAGAGAATATCTATACCTACCGGGACATGATCCCGATGCCACTCGACAGTCAGGGGCGGGCGCGTTGCGATCTGAAATTCAAGGGGCACGACGCGCGTCTGCAGGCCTGGGCGGATGGGGTCAAGCTGGTGATGGATGACCGGCCGCACTATATCGAGCATTTGCGGTCATCAGGCTAACCCTGCCCATTACCCATAAGTCTGAAATATGGGAACAGACATGACATAACCTGTTGTTTTCATTAGGTTCATATTTTTGTTGGCTGTTAGGGGCATGGTTTGTAACTCGTTGTTTTTAAAGGGTGGAAATATTTGTGGGTAATGGGCAGGGCTAACCCGACTTTCACAACTCACCCTAAACAAGGGGTTGCTTATTTAAACATCTCAAGTTTCGGCGTTCAAATTCACCTCGTTTCCATGTTCTATGTGGGAACGCATGATGTGAACAGGGCGTAGGGTGCGGCCTTGCCGCACCATGCTGGGTTGCGCTCCTGTTTGCTATGGCGGGTTTTTTCACTTTGCGACCCCCTGACCCATACCTTGGGTTCCAGGGCTTCAAGTTACGGTGCGGCAGGGCCACACCCTACGAAGCTCGTAGAATATGGGAACGGGACGAACTCCGAAACTTGAGTAAACATCTTGAATGAAGGGTTGGAGCCACCGGCGGGTTAGCAATATGTCTCTAAACGAAAAGGAGATTCTGGAGTTCGACTACTTGACCGGACAGGAGCAGGAACTATCCGCCTAGCCCTGCCCATTACCCATAAGTCTGAAATATGGGAACAGACATGACATAACCTGTTGTTTTCGTTAGGTTCATATTTTTGTTGGCTGTTAGGGGCATGGTTTGTAACTCGTTGTTTTTAAAGGGTGGAAATATTTGTGGGTAATGGGCAGGCCTAGCCAATGCCAGCATATTATGCCTTTTGCTCAGACCGGCAGTAGCCGGGATTCGATTCGGGTAACGCAGCAGGAAAACGCCGAACAGGCCGATCACAAGCAACCACACCGTCATCGGTTCATCGATCGATATCGCCGACAGTATCCCGACCGCATCGATGTCGGCGCCCGCCTTTCCACCCCTGAAAAACCGCTGGTCAACATCGTCGATCAACCGAACGAAGCTGAAAAGCTCGTTACCGGCAAGTCCAAAGCGATCGATGTCGATGAAAAAAGCGTTTGTTCCATAGACTTGGTTATCGGGATTGATATAGGCGTCGTCAAAGTATGTGCTACCCACTTGAAGCCAGTTTTGGTTATCCCGGCTGATCTCCACGAATACGTTCTCCACATCGGAGCCGATTTCGAAAATCACCAAATCCCACCCATCGTCACCACTGCCGGTCAAGTAGGCATCGGTAAACTGCAGAGTAAGCCGACCGCCGTTGCCGAGGCTGACATACTCCTTTCCAGGCCGGTTCAGGTCGTTGAAGTCAGGCATGCCCAGCGCGTTGGTCGGATCGGCGCGACTGCTCGATATCCGATTCGTCCGGAGAAAATTCGGATTGTAGTCAACGACCCGATCGGCATAAGAGCGTGCGTTTAACGGGTAGTCGAATCCGAGCAGAGGGGATGTAAAAGAGACACCGGAACAAGCGAAAAAAAGAAAGATGAGGCTGAAAATAAACAGAGGATTTTTAATACGGTCTTTCACGGCTTATCACCTGTACGGCAGACGAAGGCGGCGGTAAATTTCCCCTGTCGACGCTCCCGGCACAAATCGCCGGATGCACCTGAAGCCATGCCTTTCTCTATAGAGGATACATAAGGTTATCGGCCGATTTTGCAAAAACTTTGACCCGGCATAGGTTAAAGTCAGCATCAAAACGAATCACGTTCCTACGCGCATCCGGAATAGGCTAATCCACTGAGCAGGTTCAGATGATAAGGGGATAATCTCCTTGAGATTTTAGCGATCGATTTAGAGCCAAAGGTATTCGAATCGGCATTCGGACTTGATTAAAGCCGATGGGGTGTGGTATTTTCTTCCCACTTCAGAGATTCATTACTTGCAAAGGAGCGCTATGAACGGCGAGCAAGGATGTACATTCCTACAAAATGCCCGTTTCGATACCGCAAGTAAGCGCATCGGCTCGGCGTATCCTCTCTCCCCAATCGATAAACAAAGCCACAGCGTTAGCCTGTCAACAATCCAGCTATCTATACGGGTTAGCTCTAACTTGAAACGGATTTGTGTGGGTGCGTATCGTGTGAATGCAACGGACCCTCACCGGCCAACCTGGAAGGTGCTATGTTTCGAAAAGCAGTTTTAAGTCGATCCTCGTTGTTTCTCCTTGTCGCCACCAACATCCCTCCGGTATGGGCGGATACCAGCGCTGCAAGCCCTATAAAAGGGCTATATCCGGATTTCCCCGACACATAAAAGCATAAATAAGGCCGTTTTATAATGTTTCATAAGAATTATGATGACATTCACAATGTA
>JAHXHR010000012.1 GCA_025656505.1 Candidatus Thiodiazotropha sp. (ex Epidulcina cf. delphinae)
ACTAAGCTACTGATAGGCAAACTATTGACTTCGATTTACCTATTCACCGGCCGGTGTGAACCACGCTACGGGGCGAATGGCACGCTTGCGGTGGAGGTTTATCCCGGTGATACCGGTGATCCGAGCACGGTGCCGGATCAGGTGGAACGTGTTTTTCGCACGTTCAAGGGGCTGGATATTCATATTAGGCGACAGTCAGCCCGGTGGGAGGGGCAGGACGCCGCAAACCCATCGCTCAATGTTCGCCCTTTGTTCGGCGAATGCCGGCCAAGCGGTTACCCTGCTTCTGTGGCCCGCCCCTGGGAAAGATGTCATGCAGATAACGGTTGTTGCCTCGCCGCCCTCCCCAGATCCTGTTGAAGTGTTTGATCATATCGCGCACCTGGGCCTGCACCCGATGATCCTGGTAGTACTTGCGAATAAAATGGATCACCTCCCAGTGCTCTTCGTTGAGCTCCAGTCCCTCTTTCACGGCCAAGGCATGCGCAAAGCCTTCTGACCATTGCTCCATATTCTGGATATAGCCCTCTTGATCAGTCGCGATCCGTTCACCATCCACATTCAGATATTCAATACGCACGGCGTAGGGATTCGTGCTCATATCCACCCGTCTCCTGGTTCTGATTCAGGCTAGTGTAGTGTCCTGCGTTCTCAATTACCTGAGTGAGCGTGATTCTGAGTCATTTTTCGTGCCGGCAAGGCGCGATGAGGCGCAATAGTCATTCTATTGCAACGAATCGCAACGCCGCCAGCGCGGAAAAGGGCCGGAATCACGCCGCGAACGATGATTGAGAACACCCCCTAGTACTCCTTCAACATGATAATGACGGGTTCAGCGTTCCTGTGGTGTTTCGCGGCAAGGCGCAGTGCGCAGGCAGGAGTGGCACATGGATGTGCCGTTTACGGACCGAAGGATGGAATGGCCTGAAGTCCTTGTCAAGCACTGCAACGCCGCCGCAGGACACCACAGGAGTGCCCGAAGGGTTGGTCTGTCAGCGTCCATGACCGCGTTGCGCCTCTTGTAAAGGACTCAGGCCATTCACTCACTGCGAGGCGCGCCTTGTCATGGACGCTGACAGACCAACTGAACCCGTCATTATCATGCTTGAAGGAGTACTGGTGGGCTGCTTCAGTTTCGATTCTCCCTAGCCAAGTCCCTGAAAAATCTGTTCACGAATCTCGTCAACACCACCCACTCCGTTGATTTTGACGTACTTACAGCTTCCCCCCTGCGCTTCATTGGAATAGTAGCTAATCAGCGGTTCAGTCTGGTCATGATAGACCTTGAGACGCGCCTTTACGGTCTCCTCCTGGTCATCATCACGCTGAATCAAATCTTCACCCGTCAAGTCATCCTTGCCCTCCGCCTTGGGGGGATTATAGAGGACATGATAAGTACGGCCGGATGCCAAATGGACGCGACGCCCTGACATGCGTTTAATAATCTCCTCGTCCGGCACATCGATTTCCACCACGGCATCGACGGGCACACCGGCTTGTTTCAAGGATTCCGCCTGCGGAATGGTGCGTGGAAAACCATCGAAGAGATAACCGTTTTTACAATCATCCTCGACGATGCGCTCCTTGACCATACCCATGATGATGTCATCCGAGACAAGCCCCCCTTCATCCATGATCTTCTTTGCCGCCGCACCCAGTTCGGTGCCGGCCTTGACGTGCGCTCGCAACATATCCCCTGTGGAGATTTGCGGAATCCGGTATTGATCCTTGATGTAGTTGGCCTGTGTACCTTTACCGGCACCTGGTCCGCCGAGCAGTATGACGCGCATGTTGAATCTCCTTAGTGGTTATTCGATTCAATGAAGTTTGCCATGCCCTCCCCGGCTGAACCAGTTGAGGCTATCAATAGGTGGATACAGGGGGTTTATGAACCCCCGTACCGCAACCCGCATCCGGGAGGCGCAGTCAGCTTGCTGCAAGCTTCAGCATCAAACGGTTCAGTCGTCGCACGAAGGCAGCGGGATCATCCAGCTGACCACCTTCCGCAAGCTGCGCCTGGTCGAAGAGCACCTTGGTGAGGTCGTCGAACCGCTCCTCATCGCCTTCGCCTTCGAGACGCTCAACCAGCGGGTGGACGGCGTTGATCTCCATAATCGGCTTGGTTTGAGGGGCGTCCTGGCCCACTGATTTGAGAACCCTGGCGAGATTGGCGCTCATATCATGCTCCTCCACCACGAGGCAGGCAGGAGATTCGCTCAGCCGTCGACTCACCCGGATCTCCTTGACTGATTCACCCAACACATCCTGCATTTTCCGTAGCAGGTCTTGGTGTTCCTCGGTCTGTTTCTCCTTGCTCTCTTTCTCCTCCTTGTCTTCCAGTTCGCCCAGATCAAGTGCGCCTTTGGCGACCGATTGCAGGGATTTTCCATCGAACTCCATCAAGCTGGTGACCAGCCATTCGTCGACCCGGTCGGAGAACAGCAGCACTTCTATTCCCTTCTTTTTCAGCACTTCAAGGTGGGGACTATAGCGGGCCGCCGCCGGCGAATCTGCGGTGATGTAGTAGATCTTCTCCTGTCCTTCCTGCATCCGGGAGACGTAATCGGCCAGTGAAACCGTCTGGTCGTCCTTGTCGTTGTGGGTCGAGGCGAACCGCAGCAGACCAGCAATCCGCTCCCGATTGGGAGAGTCTTCCGCCGGTCCCTCCTTGATGACCTTGCCGAACTGGTCCCAGAATGTCTGGTATTGCTCTTTATCCTCTTCCGCCAGCTTTTCCAATGCACTGAGAATACGCTTGACATTAGCTTGGCGAATGGTATCGATCTTGCGGTTGTGTTGCAGAATCTCACGGGAGACGTTGAGCGGTAGATCATCCGAATCGACCACCCCCTTGACGAAGCGCAGATAGCGAGGCATGAGTTTTTCAGCCTCGTCCATGATGAAGACCCGTCGCACGAAGAGCTTGACGCCATGGGTCTGATCCCTGTCCCACAGATCGAATGGAGCCCGCTTGGGTATGAATAGCAGCGCCGTGTATTCATTGCTGCCCTCGACCCGGTTATGCACATGGGTCAAGGGATCCTCGAAATCATGGGAAACGTGCTTATAGAACGCGTTATACTCCTCTTCCGAGATCGCCGAACGATTGCGCATCCACAGGGCGGTCCCGGTATTGACACGCTCGAATTCAGGGGTCTCCGGTTTCTCCTCGTCCTCGCCATAGTATTCCTTCTCCATCTCCACCGGAATGGTGATATGGTCGGAAAACTTGGCGATGACGCCGCGCAGGCGAAAGTTTTCGAGAAACTCCTTTTCATCCTCGCGCAGATGCAGAATCACGTCGGTGCCACGGGTCGGTTTGTCGACATTTTCGATAGAGTAAGAGCCCTCGCCATCGGACTGCCAACGTACGCCGTGTTCTTCCCCCAAACCGGCGCGGCGGGTCAGCAGGGCCACCTTGTCGGCGACGATGAAGGCGGAGTAGAAACCGACACCGAACTGGCCGATCAACTCGCTGTCCTTGGCCTGATCACCTGACATCGCTTGGAAGAATTTGCGGGTTCCGGAACTGGCGATGGTGCCGATGGTCTCGGATACCTCCTGTCGGCTCATACCGATACCGTTATCTGAGATAGTGACGGTTCCCGCCTCCTTGTCCAAGGTCACGCAGACCTTCAATTCCGCTTCTTCCTCAAACAGCGCCTCATCGGTCAAGGCTTCGAATCTCAGTTTCTCCGCCGCATCGGAGGCATTCGAGATCAGCTCGCGGAGAAATACCTCTTTGTTGCTGTAGAGAGAGCGGATTACCAGGTTGAGCACCTGGCTGACTTCTGCCTGAAACGCTAGGGTTTCCTTATGGGCTTCAACGGTCATGGTTGATTTCAGCCTCCAACGGGTTATGATTTCGGATTAATGATAAACTGGGAATCATGCCATGGTATGACTCCGTCATACCATGTGGGGATAGTCGCCGGGAATTTCAAGTCGACGCCGGCCTGCAGCTCCCAACCCGGCTGTCCAGTCAAAACCGGGTGTTGAAACCGACGCTGATGTGGTTCTCTTCATAGCTGTCCTCTTGCGAATCCGCCTCTCTCTCCATGTGGGACAGATTCATGGCGACGGAAGAGTCGCTACCCAACCGATAGCTCAGTCCCAGTGACGCCACCCATTGTTCATAGGTCAACAGATCCTCATCGTGATCGAGCCAAGCGACCTGGACGCCGCCCTCAGTAAGCCGGGAAAGCCTGCGCACAAAGCTCAAGGCGACATCCAGATCCTCGGTATCTCTTGCGGAATCGTCGTAGATGCGTTCGGCGTAGGCGCCGCTGAATCCGCTCCGGGTCCTGGGTGTCTGATAGGTGAATTCGGTTGAGAACCGCCGTATCTCATAGAAGTCTTCGGTCAGGGTCGGCGTATTGCCGTTTCGAGCAACGCCACGGGCATCTTCAAGTATCGGATCCCGCACCAGATTACCGAACGCATCCTGACGCTGGAAAAGCGTCTGTCTGCCCACCTCATCCCGCGCGCTGATAAAATCCCGTTCATATCCGGCACTGAATACAGTTCGGCTCGATCTATGACTAAAATCAAAATAATAGTCATCCCCAAATGAACGCTCACCGAAACCCGCGGCAATGTGCGTTCTCGGGTTGGGGGTGTAGATGACGCCCAGACTCCAGAGAGAACCGTCACTGTTTTCCGTCACGGCCAAGTCATACTCTTCATATCCTGCGGCAAAAGCCAGCGCCCACTGATGGGTCAGCTGTTGCACCAACTCGGCTCTGAATATCGACGATTCATTGTCATCATCCAACCCATCGTAGTCCACCAGCTTTTGAAATGCCGACACTTCCCATACCTGGTTGGTGAAATAGCTGCCACTACCCAGCACGATATCCACGCTATGGCCGACGCTGTCGCTCGGACCGTCCTCGGAATAGTTCACCGTATCCCCGGTATAGCGGAGTTCAAAAACACTGTAACCGCCAAATCGAGCCGTGAGATAGGGACTCAGGCCGGCTGAATACACATCGGTATCGTCAGCCGTACCGGTTAGACCATTGAGGCCGGTTCGTCCGCTACTGGTGACATTGCGCCTGTCAGCATCCGCCCATCCATCGACATACAGGCTATTTTCAAAGATCTCCATATTCCCCTCGGCACGGAGGAGATGGACGACTTCATTATCAGCGGTCTCCTGCTGATAACGCCGATATTCAGGGGCATAGTTGAAATCGAAGGTGGCCCGAGCACCCTCTTTGTAGAGAGAGAGGCTGGGCCTGACCCTGGTTATGGAGTCATCCTCCTCATTACGCTGAGTCAGTAAAGCATTGTCGGTATAGGCCTGTTCAATCTGGACGGCAGGTGAGATAATCCAATCGGCGGCAGTGACGCCTGATGAAAAACATGCGAGCACAGTACAGAACGCCAGATTGGGTGATGGATGCCCCCCCAATCCAAAAACAGGTTCCGCAGGCTTATGAATCATCCTATGAGTAGACATTTGTGGCCTCATCCTGGTCGGTGTTGCACTTTAATCCGTACGGCCCAAGATCACCGGTTTTGGTGTCAGGCCGGTTTTGCAGGAAAGACTATAAGGTTACTCAGGAAGGGATAATAAGTCGAGGCGTCAGTTTTTCAACCCGGTTCACCATCCACTGAATCCGCTACTCACTTCTATTCACCTTGCCGGGTGTGATTGAATAACGGACTACATACACTCAAATCAAAGTTGGTATCGACGGAATTATGGATACAATCACCACTCAACCCTTCAGTGACCAGCGCCCCGGCACATCCGGCCTTCGAAAAAAGGTTAAAGCGTTTCAGACCCCGCATTACTTGGAAAACTTCGTCCAGGCCATCTTCGATACCCAAACCGATCTGAGGGGGGGGGTCCTGGCGCTTGGCGGGGATGGTCGCTTCTATAATCGGGAGGCGATTCAGATCATTCTGCGAATGGCCGCGGCAAACGGGGTCAAACGGGTGGTGCTCGGGCAAGGCGGACTGCTCTCGACCCCGGCGGCTTCATGTGTGATCCGCAAGTACAAGACCGATGGCGGGATCATCCTCTCCGCCAGCCACAACCCCGGCGGCCCGGAAGATGACTTCGGCATCAAATTCAACACCCCGAATGGGGGACCGGCCCCGGAATCGGTGACCGAGGCGATTTTTGAACGGACGAAATCCATTACTGAATACTCCATTATTGAGGGTCAGCCCGTGGACCTGGACCAGCCCGGAGAACAAACCCTGGGCGAAACCAGCATTCGGGTCATCGATTCGGTTAAGGATTATGCCGATTTGATGATGCAACTATTTGATTTCGAACGTATCCATCAACTCTTCAATTCCGGCGTCTTCAGCATGCGCTTCGACGCCATGCACGCCGTCACCGGTCCATACGCCAAATACATCCTTGAAGGTCTGCTTGGAGCCCTGCCGGAAACCGTGATCAATGGAGAGCCTAAAGTTGATTTCGGCGGTGGACACCCCGACCCGAATCTGGCGCACGCCCAGGAACTTGTCAGCCTTACCAGCGGCCCGAATGCGGTTGATTTCGGCGCCGCCTCGGACGGTGACGGTGACAGAAACATGATCCTGGGACGAAATTTTTTCGTCACCCCAAGCGACAGCTTGGCTGTAATGGCCGCCAACGCCCATTTGATCAAAGGTTATGCGACCGGTATCAACGGCGTGGCCCGCTCCATGCCCACCAGTCAGGCGGTCGACCGCGTGGCGGATCAGTTAGGACTGGCCTGTTATGAAACCCCCACCGGCTGGAAGTTCTTCGGCAATCTTCTGGACGCGGGAAAGATCGCCCTGTGCGGCGAAGAGAGTTTCGGCACCGGCTCAAATCATATTCGGGAAAAGGACGGTCTGTGGGCAGTGCTTTTCTGGCTCAACCTGCTTGCGGTAAAGCAACAGTCGGTAGCGATGATCGTACAGGCGCACTGGCATACTTTTGGCCGGAATTACTATACCCGCTACGACTACGAGGCCATCGACAAGCACGCCGCCGAAGGGCTGATGGCGCATCTGCGGAGTGAACTGGACAACCTTCCCGGCCAGACACTCGACAGTTACCGCGTAGCGTATGCCGACGATTTCGCCTATACCGACCCTGTCGACGGCAGCCGATCCGAACAACAGGGCATCCGCATAGGTTTTGAAGACGGTTCGAGAATCGCCTTTCGGCTCTCCGGCACGGGTACGGAGGGAGCGACCCTCAGGCTTTACCTCGAAGCCTATGAGCCGGATCCGACCAAACAGATGCAAAGCACCGAATCCGTCATGGGCCGATTGGTGCATATCGCTCTGACTCTCGCCGAAATCGAACAGAGGACGGGGCGCACAAAACCCACCGTAATCACATGAGTATTGCTAGTGTGCCTCGTCATAGATACTGTAGCATTCAGCGAGCCGGGAAGGGGTTAGTCACAAGGCATGCCTCGCCGGGAATGGCCCAGCCCTTGCCAAGAGGCATAACGCCGTGGATGACACCTTCCCGGCTCGCCCGAAGGGAGCCGCCCAAATGCGCCGGCCCGGCATTGCGGCTCTTGGAAAGGGCGCGCCATTCCCGACGAGCCGCGCCTTGTTCCGGCGCATTTGGGTGGCTCTGAATATTACAGTATCTACGACGAGGTACACTAGACAATCAGTCACACGATAGCCTATAAATCAGCTGTAGCGGAATCGTCATACAACACTACTAATATCCGCATCTTTAAATCACCACCATTCGGGAGCCAGAGCATGAATAAGAAGCAGGAAAAGGGACAGCAAAAAACAACTAAAAAGAAAACCGCCAAAGCAAAAGCCACCACTAAGAAACAGGTAAGCAGAAAGACCACCACGAAAAAGCGTGTTGTCAAGAAAGCCTCGACCAGAGATGCGCCGACCAGGCAGGTAATCAGCCCCCGCGAGCGTTATGAAATGGTCGCCACCATGGCCTACTATCGAGCCGAACAAAGAAACTTCAAACCCGGCTACGACATCCAGGATTGGCTGGATTGCGAAAGCACTATCGACGATATGCTGAAAGGACGCTGAGCGAGGGGAAGGCGCCGCCATTGCAGCCGAAGGAGTCTTCGCAAGTAATCCAGCGCCCTTTATCGTCTCACCGGTCAAGCCGGTATTTTCTTCAATCCCAATTGATTTTTATCCCTGAAACCGTTGCCAACCGACCCTGCACCCACTGGGAATATCATTGATAACCCGGCGAGTGCAGAGAGTTTCCAGCCATGCATAACCGCCAGACCCTTGTCAGAAAGTTTCAGCAGATGCTGCCGAGCGACTGTGTGATCTTCCGCGAGGAAGAGTTGATCCCCTATGAGTGCGACGGCCTCTCCGCCTATCGTCGAGTGCCGCTGATCGTACTCCTGCCTTATACAGCGGATCAGGTAGAGGCCATCTTGAAATTCTGCCACCAACAACAAATCCCGGTGGTGGCCCGAGGCTCAGGCACCGGACTGTCCGGTGGCGCACTACCCCACGAACAGGGTGTATTGCTCAGCCTGGCAAGACTGAATAAGATCCTGGAAATCGATACTGAAAACATGCAGGCCCGGGTTCAGCCAGGGGTGCGTAACCTAGCCGTGAGCGAAGCGGTAAAACCCCATGGCCTCTACTATGCCCCTGACCCCTCATCCCAGATCGCCTGTTCCATCGGCGGCAATGTGGCGGAAAATGCCGGCGGCGTACATTGTCTGAAGTACGGTTTGACCTTGCACAATCTCCTGCGACTGACCGTAATCACCATCGACGGAGAGAAAATCACCCTAGGCGCCGGTGGCCTGGACGCCCCCGGCCTGGATCTTTTAACGCTGATGACAGGATCGGAGGGGATGTTGGGCGTGGTGGTGGAGGTGCTGGTCAAACTGTTACCGATCCCAACATGCCGACAGGTCGTCCTTGCCGCCTTCGAGGATGTGGAAGCCGCGGCAAACGCCGTGGCCGAAATCATCGCCCAAGGGATTCTGCCGGCGGGCCTGGAAATGATGGATAACCTCTCGATTCGCGCATCCGAGGATTTCGTCCATGCAGGGTATCCCACCGATGCCGAGGCTATCCTGCTCTGTGAAGTCGATGGAATTGATGATGAGGTGGCGGAAGAAATCTTGCGGGTTCGGGAGATACTTCTCAAATCGGGGGCCGTTCAGGTTCGGACTGCGGCGGACGAGCAAGAGCGGATACGATTCTGGGCCGGGAGAAAAAACGCCTTCCCTGCGGTGGGGCGGTTGTCACCCGACTACTACTGCATGGACGGCACCATCCCCCGTAGTCAGTTGGGCAAGGTATTGAAGATGATCAGCGAGATGTCCGATCGCTATGGCCTGCGCTGCGCCAATGTCTTCCACGCCGGTGACGGCAATCTCCACCCACTGATCCTCTACGATGCGAATATCCCCGGTGAGCTGGAAAAGGCGGAGAGCTTCGGTGGTGAAATCCTGGAACTCTGCGTTGCCGTGGGCGGCTCGATTACCGGAGAGCACGGGGTCGGCCTAGAGAAGATCGATCAGATGTGCGCTCAATTTACCGATCAGGAGTTAGAGACCTTCCATGCGGTTAAGGCGGTGTTCGATCCGCACAATCTGCTCAACCCCGGCAAGGCCATTCCAACCCTGAATCGCTGTGCAGAGTTCGGCGCCATGCATGTGCATGCCGGAAAGCTGCGTTTTCCTGAATTGGAGCGTTTCTGATGGCTTCGGATAGGGACATCTCCCGGCAATTACAGGCATCGGTGCTGGATGCCCATCACTCCACACGCCATCTACAACTGATCGGCAGCGGCAGCAAGCGCTTCTATGGTCGGGAAGCCAAGGGAGAGATTCTGTCACTCTCCGCTCACAGCGGCATTGTCGGTTATGAGCCCACGGAACTCGTCATCACGGCGCGCGCGGGAACCCCGCTGGAGGAGATCGAACAGGCATTGACGGAGAAGGGACAGATGTTACCCTTCGAGCCTCCTCGCTTCTCTGGCGGCGGTACGATCGGAGGCGCCATAGCTGCCGGTCTCAGCGGACCGAGACGTCCCTGGGGCGGCGCCCCGCGGGATCTGCTTCTTGGGATTAAGCTACTCGACGGCCAGGGACGCATTCTCAACTTCGGCGGTCAGGTGATGAAGAATGTAGCGGGTTACGATCTTTCCCGTCTGATGGCCGGCGCACTGGGAACGCTCGGCATACTCCTTGAAGTATCGGTAAAAGTGTTACCCAAACCTCCCCAAGAGCATACCCTGACATTCTATTCCGAGGATCACAACACATGGACACTGATACGCGATATTCTCGGCAAGGCCATCCCCGTCACAGCCACCTACAGCCGGGGTAACCGGCACAAACTGCGCTTGGCCTGTAACAAGCACCGACTGAAACGGATTCAAACGGAGTGCGGATTAGAAACAGTCGATCATCAGGAAGAATTCTGGCAAGCGCTTCGTGATCAGGAACTGGACTTCTTCCAACGCAAAGCCCCACTCTGGCGAATCTCCCTACCACCGGCAGCCAGACTCGGCCTGGCTGACGAGACATTGAACGAATGGTCGAACGCCTTGCGCTGGCTGGTCTCCGAAAAACCCGGCGAAGAGATCCGCACATTGGTGGAAAGACAGGCAGGCCACGCCGTGCTTTTCCGCAACGGGGACCGCACCGGCGAACGGTTTCACCCACTCCAACCGAGGGTGGCCGAGATACAACGGAAGCTAAAGCAGGTATTCGATCCCAAAGGGATATTCAATCCGGGAAGACACTACCCCCATTACTGAGACGGAGGGTGCTCATGCAAACGATGCTATTGTTTCGGCCTCGAGGCTTGCATGCAGTTCTGCATCTGTTCCATGGTGTCGCTTTCAGAAAAACACTGCTTCATGGCGGAACCGATCATGATCGAGCGATCCAGAAACTGCATCATGCTTTTTTTAGTCTTGATGTTGAACTCGATATCTACGGGTCCCCCCGTCGGAGCCGCCTGCCCTTCAGGCAGACCCGGCATGGGCTCCATTTTTTCCCGTATCGCCTTCTCCATGGCGGTCATGATCTCTGCGCACTTGTCAAATGCCGCCTGATCCCCGGCCTTCTCCAGACAGGCCCTGGTCTGCTGCAAAGCCGGTAGGCTTTTCTCCATCATCGGCAGCATGCTCTTTTTCGACGCCTCGAAGAACTGCTGAGGGTCCATCTCCCCCCTTGGGGGCTGCTGCTGGGCGAAGACCAACGAAGGAAGCAGTAGGATCAATGGAAACAGCTTCATGAAACATCTCCTCATCATGGTGTTGTTTTGACCTGAATCCGTGACTTCAGGTTTAATACGTGACCATACTCTCATCAGCCGGAGCAAAACAGTGGCAGAAAAAAAAGTCGATGTCGCCATTCTCGGGTCGGGAACCGCCGGTCTGAATGCAACCGGCAAGGTCGGACCGAGTGGCAAAAGCTATCTCCTCATCAACGGCGGCGAACCGGGCACCACCTGCGCCAGGGTCGGATGCATGCCCTCCAAGGCGCTGATTCAGGTCGCGGAGGACTATCACCGGAGAACGCATCTGAACCGCTACGGTGTCGACGGCCATACTGAATTGACCATCGATATCCCGGAAGCCATGGAGCACGTTCAGGGTCTGCGTGACAACTTTGTCGAGCGGGTGCTCTCCAACAGCACGGATAACATGGGAGAAAAATTCATCCAAGCCTATGCCCGGTTCGTCGATCCCCACACCCTGGAGCTTGACAACGGTGACCGGGTAACGGCAGAGAAGGTCGTCATCGCCACCGGATCCCGTCCCATCATCCCCTCTGCGTGGGAGGACTTTGGAGACAAGGTACTGACCACCGATACCTTTTTTGAACAGGAAGACCTGCCTAACTCTGTCGCCGTCATCGGTCTAGGCGTTATCGGCCTGGAGCTGGGCCAATCGCTCAGTCGGCTCAACATCAAGGTTCACGGATTCGATATGGCACAAACCATCGGCGGAACCAGCGACCCTGAAGTTTCGAACATGGCCCTGCAGATCATGCAGCGGGAATTCCCCATCCATTTGGGAGATGCGGTAAAGATAACCGAAGAAGGTGAGCAATTGCGCATCACCGCCGGTGAACAAGCTGTCGTCGTAGATAAAGTGCTGGCCAGTCTGGGACGAATCCCGAACCTAGAGGGCCTGGCATTGGAAAATACAGGCATCGATCTCGACGACCGCGGTATTCCCCTGTTCGACCCCACTACCATGCAGTGCGGCGGCTCACATATCTTCATTGCCGGCGATGTCAATGGAGAACGCCCCATCCTGCACGAGGCCGGGGATGAAGGAAAAATCGCCGGATATAACGCCGTACAAGACCGGGTTAGGGCATTCCGGCGCAAGATCCCGTTGGCCATCAACTTTTGCGACCCCAATATCTGCCTGGTGGGGAGAAGCTATCGGGAACTGGACCTAGAGAGGACGGTCATCGGTGAGGTCCGACTGGCTCCTGTCGGGCGGGCCATGATCATGGGCCGGAACCGAGGCATCATTCGTGTTTACGGCGATAAATCCAGCGGTATTGTACTCGGCGCAGAAATGATCACCACCCGTGGAGAAAACCTGGCCCATCTACTCAATTGGGCCGTTTCGCAACAACTCACTGTTGGCGACTTGATCCGACTGCCCTTTTACCACCCTGTCATAGAGGAGGCCCTGCAGACCGCACTCAACAACCTCTATGCCCAGGTGGAAGCGAAAAACGAAGGCCCGATCAAAGAACTCCATCCGCTCTAACGAGAGGGGTCAGACGACAGACCGCTTTGGCCTGACACCACCTGCTATTAGGCGAATCCATAGCCACACCAGCCCGATCGCCAAGTACGGCACAACGAACCGGAAGTACTAGCCCGGATGTTTCACCCGGGAACGTGATGATCGTGCCAAGCTCGTCGTTCAGGGGCGGATTTACGATTGAGTCAATAGCCTAAGCTATTGGTAATTGAGGAAATACCGTCCCTGAGCGACAAAATCGGTACGAGGGCGCGTTCAGCGTTGCCGGGTAACACTTCGCACTTTGCTAATATTCTAAATATTATATGTTAAATCAAAAGGTTAATTCACAATATCAGCGGCCGGGTGAAACATCCAGGCTAGGGATAACCCTAGCTCGGGTTATTCCCATCTAACAATTTTCGGCATAATCGTGCTTAATTACAGTGTGTGGATTGAGTTGCTATGCCTTGATTAACAGCAGCAGCCAATCCATGCAATTCATCTAACCAGATAGGAGATAAAATATGTGTTTCAGGGGCCGGAGTCGAGTCGATCCAGGTTATTTCCACTCGATTCTGAACCAGCGGGCTTGACAGAATCGAGATTCAGATGGGTCGCACCTGATTCCGCCCCTACCCCGATGCGCATAGGGTGTACCACAACCATGGGGTGGTTTTGATGATTCATCCTCGGATTGGGGCAACTTTGCTGTATAGATAGGATCGTCGGTTAGCCGACATCACCCATTGAAGATGCCGCCGGCAAGGATGCCGCCGCCATGCACAGAGGGACCAATGCTCGGCACCCTTCATTGGGCGATGTCGGCTAACCGACGAATGCCTTAATATCAGCAGCGATCTTACGCCGCATCAGCAAGAAGGATCGCCCGGCGCGGTGCCGGGTAACCCTCAATGGTCAAACCCGGGTCAACCGGGTCGAGATAGTCGGACAGGGATTCAAAGCGCATCCACTGCGTGGCACGTTGCTCTTCGCTCCTGGTAACTGAAACATCTATTAATCTCACATTGGTAAATCCCGCACGTTGCAGCCAGCTTCGCAGCGTCTTGGGCGTGGGAATGAACCAGACATTGCGCATTTTGGCATATCGTCCTTTCGGCACCAACACCTCGTCCTCCCCACCTTCAATGACCAGCGTCTCCAAGACCAGTTCCCCATCTCTGCGTAAGGCCCCCTTGAGTGCGGCAAGGTGGGCAAACGGCGAACGGCGATGGTAGAAGACACCCATGGAGAAAACCGTGTCGAAGGCCCTCAGTTCAGCGGGCACCTGCTCGATACCGAGGGGAAAAAGATGGACCGGTTGGTGATGACCTAAAAAATGCTTCACGGCCTCGAATTGCATAACGAACAACTGGGTCGGATCGATACCGATTACCAGTCCCGCTCCTTCTCCGAGCGTGCGCCAGGCATGGTAGCCGTTCCCGCAACCGACATCCAACACGATCCGATTCGCCAGAGGTGCGATATGCGGTTGCAGCCGTTGCCATTTCATATCGGACCGCCACTCGGCATCAAGATCAATACCGCACAGATCGTAGGGCCCCTTACGCCAAGGATGGAGCTTCTGCAAGGCATCAATCATCCGGGTCCGGGTCAGTTCGTCGCAATCGGCCAAGCCACCCGCCCTTACCCTGGCGCTACGGAGATCGACTGATGAGATTGGGATATTCGGCAATCGCCCCAAAGCCTCGCGCCACACCGGCATATCCCCATGGCATTTGTCGCGCCAGACTGACGCAACTTGCTGTGGCAGCAGCTCTAGCCAACGGGCCAAAGGCCCATCCATGAAGGACAGCCGCCATTCCCTCTCTTGATTCATTTAATCGCCAGCAAGGAGACAAAGTTGAAACACTGAAACCAGACTTCAATGGTGGTGAAACCCACCTTATGCAAGCGTTGCGTATGGCAAGACAAGGTCTCCGGTATCAGAACATCCTCTAATGCGCTACGTTTCCGGCTGATCTCCAGTTCGGAATAGCCCCGGGCCTTTTTGAATCCGTGATGCATCTCGGTGAACAACTGTTGGGTAAGCTCGTCCGGTAAGGCGATCTTTTCGGAGAGCAGCAACAGACCGTCCGGCAACATCCCTTCATAGATGCCTTGCAGAAGAGGCGACCGGTCAGCGGCGGGAACGAACTGCAAGGTAAAGTTCAGGGTTACCATCGATGCCTGACGGATCCGGATATCACGTATATCCGCACATATCAGCTCAACAGGCGGACCCTGCCCCTTATCTGCAAGATACTCCCTGGCGCCGGTCAACATGGCGGGGGAGTTATCGACTGCGACGATGAGAAAGTCGTCATCTTTCGCGGCCGATCGAATCGCCAACGTAGCCGCGCCCAGGGAACAGCCCAGATCGTAACAGCATGAGCCCGGCTTCACCCGTTGGGCCGCCAGGGTCCCGATCATGTTGATAATCGTTCCATAACCGGGAACCGATCGATTTATCATGTCAGGAAAAACACTTGCAACCCGCTCGTCAAACACGAAATCGGTAACGATTTCCTGGGCATCCGCATACAGCCTGTCTTGATTCACGAAGGAAACAGATCCCTGTTCTGGGCAACCCTTTCTCCTTCTTCGACATCCACCAGACTCAGTAACACCCCTCCCAGGATAAACAGCAGGCTGATCGAGAGGATTGAGAGACGGGCATCACCGGTGAGAAGAGCGATCCAGCCCATCAGCATCGGCCCCAGAACGACGGCGAATTTCCCCAGCATGTTGTAAAATCCGAAAAACTCCGCTGACTGATGGTGGGGTATCAGGCGGGCATAGAGTGAGCGGGAAAGCGCCTGTATCCCTCCCTGTACCAGGCCGATGGCCATTGCCAACAGGTAGAACTCCCACACAGACTCCATACGGTAAGCCCAGGCCAAGATAAGCAAGTAGATAAAGATAGCTAACATGATACCTTGTTTGGGACCCCGCCTGCCACCGATCGAACCGAAAAAGAGCGCCGCCGGAAAACCGATGAATTGGGTGATCAATAGGGCGACCATGAGGTTATTCGCATCGAATCCGATGGAGAGTCCGAAGTCCACCGCCATCCTGACGATGGTGTCCACGCCGTCGATATAACACCAGTAGGCCAAGAGAAAAAGAAAGGTCATACGCAGTTGTTTAAGCTTGCCTAAGGTTCCGATCAATTGGCGAAACCCGGCCGAGACCCACCCCTTCCGCGATATCCTGCCGCTCGATGGCTCTTCAACCAACAGAAACAGGGGAATGGAAAACAGCGCCCACCATACAGCGACCGTGATAAACGAGAACCTGACCGCCTCCGCCGCATCCTCGAGACCGAAGGCTTCAGGATAGAGGGTCATCAGCACATCACCGGCAAACAACAATCCCCCACCCAGGTAGCCGAAGGCGAAACCATAGGCGGAGACCCGGTCATAGTGTTGTTTCCGGGTCACTGACACCAACAAGGCATCATAGAAAATATTGCCTCCGGAAAAACCCAGCACGCCGAAGCCATAGAGGATCAGGGCCATCACCCAGTTACCCATGGCCACCAGATAGAGGGCGCCGGTCATGACAATGCCCATCGCGGCGAAAAACAGCAAAAAGCGTTTTTTCGCTCCGGCCTGGTCAGCCAGCGCCCCAAGCAGCGGCGCCAGGCATACAACGATGATGCTTGCCAGCGAGTTGGCCATTCCCAGACGAAATGTGCTCTCCGCAGCAGTCGCTTCCACACTCCAGTATTGCTTGAAAAAAACCGGAAAGAATCCGGCCATCACAGTGACGGCGAAAGCGGAATTCGCCCAATCGTAGAAGCTCCACGCCAAGATACCGGGCTGTCCCAGAAGGCGCCTGTTCCGACCCCTTCCCGACTCCTCAGGCACTAGTCTTCGGCCTTCTGATCGGTAAGGGTGAGGTTGGCATTGATGGCCATTCTCACCAGATCGGCAAGGGAACCGGCCTCCATCTTTTCCATGACCCTGGCCCGGTGAGCTTCTACGGTCTTGGCGCTGACACCCAAACCTGTCGCAATCTCCTTGTTTGCCTTGCCATTGGTCACCATCACCATCACTTCATGCTCCCGTGGAGTCAGGTGCGCCAGACAGGTTGCTATCTCCGCTCTTTGCGACTGCATATCCCGTTGCTTCACATCCAACGCCATCGCATGACGGATACTCTCAAGCAGCAGTTCATCATTGAAGGGTTTTTCGATAAAGTCGACCGCCCCTGCCTTCATAGCCCGCACCGCCATGGGCACATCACCGTGACCTGTGATAATGATCACCGGAATGGCGATCCGATTGACCTGCAAGTACTCTTGCAACTCGAGACCGCTCATCCCCGGCATACGCACATCCAGCAGCAGACAGCCTGACCGGCCAGGGTAGTAACTCCTGATAAACGCATCCGCCGACTCGAAGGTCTCCACCTGCATGGAAACCGATTCAATCAGCCATTTGAGCGAGTTCCGCATGGCCTGGTCATCATCCACCACAAAAACCGTTGGTCGTTTACTCATAGTCAAAAGCCTAGTCATTCAACCTAAAAACCGCCGTTGGGCGGGGTGAAGTGTGCGCTTGCGGGGGTGCGGGGCAAGGGTCGCTCCTGCATATCCCTGTGCTTGCGACACTTGTGCATCCCTGCACGGCGCGTAACAACGCGGAATAGCCATGCTATCCCAAGGCGCTGCAAGCATGCAATTCGCCCCGTAGCGTGGCTCACCCAACCGATGAATAGGCAAATCGAAGTTACTGGTTTGCCTATCAGTAGTTCCGTATTGGAATGGAGCGGTCAACTGCGGTTTTTAGGTTCAAGCGCCGGGGCGGTTGGGAGGATGACATGAAAGCTTGCGCCTTTGCCAATCTTGGAGATGACCTGAATCTGTCCATTGTGATCCTGGATGATCTTTTGACTGATCCGCAACCCCATGCCCATGCCACTCTCCTTGGTTGAAAAGAAAGCATCAAACAGGTGCTTGAGCGTATCTGTCTCTATCCCAGGTCCGGTATCCTTGACGAGCACCAGCACCTTTTCGGCATCAATTTTTTGAGTCTGCAACAGCAGTCTTCTCTGATTGGGATCGACCTGCTTCATCGCCTCGATCGCATTGCGAATCAAATTCAGCAAGACCTGTTCAATCTGCACCAGATCGACCCGGACAGGCAGCACCTGATCACTGAGATCGAGAGAGATTTCGACCTGTTGCCGGTTGGCTTCGGACTCGATGAACGAAGCAACCTCCAATACCAGATGATTGAGATTCACCACCTCGTGTTCTTGCGGACGTTTCACGACCAGGCCGCGAAGGCGTTTGATGATTTCACCGGCGCGCTCCGCTTGAGCAGTGATCTGTGCCATGGCATCCATCAGCTCCGCCTCGCCGCCGATGCCCGATTGCAAACGCCGCACACAGCCGCTGGCGAAATTGATAATCGCGGAGAGCGGTTGATTCAATTCATGCGCCAAACCGGTAGACATCTCCCCCATGGTGCTGAGCCGACACACATGCACCAACTCAGACTGATGCTGTCTGCTCTGCATCTCCGCAATACGCATCTGAGTAAAGTCACGACCGTAGATATTCACGTAACCCAACTCCCTGATAGGCGCAAGCTGCAGGGAAAAGATCTGCTCCTCCAGGTTGATTTCATACTCTTTGTTGACCCCTTCCCTGAGAACGCCGGCAACCAGATTCTTCCAATACAGGGGCAAGGTCTGACCTCGTTCACAATCCCAGTATGCCATCAGAGGCTCACTGGCGGTATTAGCATAGACTATCACCCCACGGTCGTTGATACGCAATACCGGACTGGGATTCTCGCTGGCAAGTTTCGCCAGGCTGGTAATCTCCCGCTCCGCCTGCTTGCGCCTCGTGACATCGCGCAAATAGACGTTAAATACCGTTTGCTGTTGAAGATGGATCGAAATAACCGAGCACTCGACCGCCTTCTCCTCTCCAAGCATGGTTGTCGCCAGCATGGGTTGCCCTCGGCAGGTATCATCGCCGGCGCTTTTTCTGATGCAGCCTCCCAACATACAGCGGAAAAGATCCCGGTCGTTGGGGACGATCGCCATCTCCTCCAGGCGGTGGCCGATCAGCTGTTCCCTGTGATAACCAAGGGTTTTCAACGCCGTACCATTCACTTCGACGACCATCCCCTGCTCATCCAGGGTGATGATCGAATCCATGGAATTGTCGAACAGAGCGCTTTTCAGAACCTCTGTTTCCCGTATTCGCTTCTCCTGCTTGTCACGCAAGGTGTCACGCGCCGTGATCAACTGGCGAAAGAAGGCCTTCACCCAATCCTCCAGAAGCAAGAGTTGATTACCTTTTTTTATGACAGGCTGTTCTATCCCAAGCGCCTGCTGTCCGAAGCGGGAAATCCGCTGCAGGACGTGGCTGATCTTGGTCGAAATCAAATAGAAGATCACCGAGAAGGCCACAACGTAAACCAACGCCGCCAATAACCGATCCTGCTGCGCTAGTTTGGTGATGTTGTGTATGGTCTTCTGCACGGCGTCGCGGGAGACCAGGGTGGTGAACAGCAGGCTCTGCTCCATGGTTTGGTAGCGGGTCAGTGCTTGTGACGTCAGCAGGTAACGTTCCCGCCAATCCCGCAGGTAGGAGCCTTCCTCAACCTGTCGGCGATTACTACTGACCAATAATTTCTGATTATCAGCATCGATCAACGCGATCAATGTATCCGTTCCATACACCATCTCTTGCGATTCGGTAAGAAACCGCTCATCTATGGCAACGATCAACAACAGGATGACTGGATCACTGTCAGCATGGACGCTGATATTCGACCATACCAGCAGGTAGGGCGTTTGATCGATGAGGGTGATCACCGCCTCGTCACGCCCGCCATACAAATCGAGGGCCCGACCAAGACTGAACGGTAGCCGTTGCTTTTGGTAGATCTCCCTTGGATTTCCCTGACCATCCAGTAATACGATGTGGCTGGGCTCAACCGAGCTCAGACTGGGGTGCCCGGATTCGAGCCAGTCCGGAAGTTGATCACTGTAGCGTTTCGGTTGCCCCAGCGAATCCTCCCATGCCTGCGAGTTGAGATAGCTGAAGATCCGCCAGTGGTAGGAAAGACTGTATCCCGCCTGTTGCCACTCCTTCAAAAACTGTTCGAAACGATGGCGGGTTTCGACGGCCCGGATATCCAACTGCCTGACCAACTCGTTATGAAATACCTGTTCCAGTCGCTCACCCTGAACGGGATCCAACAACAACCAGGTCACCAGACCGCACAAAATACCCACAAAGAGGGATAACGCCGGCAGGGGTATACTTGCCAACCAAGCTCGTCGCTTTACTGATCCGGAGTTAGTCATGCGGCGGATAGCCGGGATAGGAATGTGAGAGTCCAACCAGCGTTGTCATAGCTCTCTGCGAATTTCCAATGAACCGATTTGATGGAATAGAGAAGAAACCAAAGACTTCTTTTTACTCTTGTTGCTGTCATGAATCCATGCTTAACCCGGATGTTTCACCTGAATATGGTTAAACCTAAAAACCGCAGTTAAGCCTCCATTCCCGACAAAAAAAAGACGCTAAATGCGTCTTCTTAGTAAGAGAATTCCAGCTCGCTGGAATCAGTTCTCAATTATCAGGAGGTGTGGTCGAGATCAATAACTTGTATTAACCTCTCTGTGTACGACACGGGAAGTATCTTTGAAACCCTGATACAAATAGGCCCTCTCAGCAACCGTTGCATAGCCGTACAGCATCTTACGGAGCATTTGCCTAACCCCGGCATCGAGTTCACTGAACATCAGCCCCAGACAACCGGATTTCTGGTGAACCACCAATGCCTTGGCCTGGCACCGGTTGGCGCAGCCACAGGCATCTACCGGGAATGAGACATCGACAATCGTGCTCAACTGCTGTGAACTGTCGCCAATATCGACTAACATACCGCTCAGACTGATATTCCGTATCTTTCCTTTCAGTTTGCCGAAACCGCGATCACTGATGACGATTTCTACCGATACCAATTTGCGATGGCCACGTCTGTGTTCCATGCGTTCGTTCCCCTCAATCGCTGCTCTATTGAGACTTTAAAGTATGGACCTAAATGGAAAAAATTCAAATCGGGTGTATTGCTCCCGAAGCTTAGGGTTTGCCCTAGTGTGTACCAGGCCTGCCCGATAAGCGTTCAACGAAGCCCGTCTTATGCCGATCAATACCCATATCGATTTGAAAGACGCCGCCGTTCCAGGCCTGCTGCGCCGCTTAGCCGCCATGCTCTACGACGGGTTGCTGCTGGTGGCGCTACTGTTTGTCGCTACGGCCGCGATCACCCTGCCACTGGGAAACCCTGATGGAATCAACTTATTGTTTTTTCAGTTTTTTATCTTTGAAATCATCCCCTTGTTATTCTTTACCTGCTTTTGGATCTGGGGTGGTCAGACCCTGGGTATGCGGGCTTGGCGACTGAAACTGGTACGGGAAGGCGGTTATCCGGTGGGATGGAACGACGCATTGAAACGACACCTGGCCGCGCTGTTTTCGCTGCTGTGTCTCGGCCTCGGGTTTGTATGGGTATTGATCGATCCCAAGAAACTTGCCTGGCACGACCGGTTCTCGAAAACCCGGTTAGTTATTGTTAAATAAGTGAAACAGATCACTCTATTGATGCCCTGGGCAGTTCTCTTCCACCGATTGATCTACGGAGGTTCAGCACCCAGAGCGGTAAAAATAGCGGATGCCTTATCGAGACTTTCCTGATATTCGGCCTCCTCGCAGGAATCGGCCACGATACCTCCGCCAGCCCAAAAATCGACGCTTCGGTTGCGCATCACCAAGCTTCGTATGGCGATATTACTATCCATTGAGCCATCCATGCCGATGTAGGCGATACTACCGCAATAGAGGCCTCGCCGGGCCTCCTCCAGTTCATCAATGATCTCCATCGCGCGCAATTTCGGCGCCCCTGTAATGGACCCTCCGGGAAAACAGGCCCGCACCAAGTCAAGCGCATCCCGGCCATGGTCCAATTCACCGGATACGGTACTCACCATGTGATGCACCTGGGCGAAAGACTCAATGTCGAACAGGACGGGCACCTTTACGCTCCCTGTCTTGCAGACCTGTCCGAGATCATTGCGCAGCAGATCGACGATCATCAGATTCTCGGCCCGATCCTTCTCGCTGGTCGCCAGGCTGCTACGCAGATAACCGTCTCTGTGCGGATCCCCACTGCGTGGTCGTGTGCCTTTGATCGGCCGGGTCTGCACCCTTCCTCGGTGCAACCGGAGGAAACGCTCGGGGGAGGTGCTCAGGATTGTCGCAAAGGGATAGTCCATAAACGCACTGAACGGAGCGGGGTTGACCCGGCGCAGATGCCGATAGAGTGACCAGGAATCACCTTCGATCACACCGCTGAACCGCTGGGCGAAATTCACCTGATAGCAATCCCCCTCACGAATATAGTGCTGAATCCTGGCGAATCTGTCGGCATACGCCGCCCGGCTCAAGTTACTCTGTATCGAGGAAGAGAGACGAAAAGATCCCACTGAGCGGCTGACAGGATGAGAAAAGCCTTGCACCAGTTCAGAACGGACCTGCGCTGTCCATCGATCCCTGCCGAGGCTGACCAACCAACTCGCACGCGCCTCATGATCGACCACCAACGCCCAGTCATAGAGCGCTATCACCATCTGGGGAAGTGTTTCCCCTTGTTGCGCCAAGGCGGGTAAGCGCAACCATCGACGGGCAAGGTCGTAGGAAAAATAACCTATCGCTCCACCGATAAAGGGCATCTCAGGATGGTTTGGCGATAGCGGTGGCGACAGATGCCTCCTGAGTAGCGCCAGAGGATCCTCAAGCGATAGCTGACGGCTGTTTCTGTCGCATATCTCCGTCTCCTCCCCCCGTGTGACAAGGGTCAGATAAGGCGATGCAGAGAGAATGTCATATCTACCCTGGCTGACCATCGGCCTGCCACTGTCGAGAAACACCGGCCACTGCAAATGCCGGATGGTCTCGAACAGGTCAGCGCTATCGCTATGATAAGGCAGGCGCTGGAAGAGGGGCGTCACCACGTCGAATCCTCTGGATCCCGACCTTCGCCGGGATGGTGTGACTTCAATTAAGCGTGTTTAGACCTTCCCCGGGAGGGAAGTTCATCCTAAAAACCGCAGTTGGACGGGGTGAATGTGCGCTTGCGGGGGTGCAGGGCAAGGGTCGCTCCTGCACATCCCTGTGCTTGCGACACTAGTGCATCCCTGCACGGCGCGCAACGACGCGGAATCGTCATGCTATTCCAAGGCGTTGCAACGCAGCCATGCGCCGCCGCAAGCGTGCCATTCACCCTGTAGCCTGGTTCACCCAGCCGGTGAATAGGCAAATCGAAGTCAATCGTTTGCCTATCAGTAGTTTAGTATCAGGATGGAGCGGTCAACTGTGGTTTTTAGGTTCATCCACTGCGAGCAAAACCCCTTGCGCTGACGCATCGGGGTGGCTCTGAATGTCACAGTATCCATGACGAGGCGCGCTATCATGCCGGCACTGGACTTAGCTATCGAAGGGATGGCTGCGAATAATGGTCTCGGTTCGATCAGGACCGGTGGAAACGATATCGATAGGGGTGTCGCACAACGCTTCGATCCTCGCCAGATAGTCCCGCGCCGCCTGAGGCAACTGATCATACTCAGTCATGCCGACAGTGGACTCCCGCCAACCGGGCATTTCGATGAATACCGGCTGACACTCCTCGAAGCGGTCAGCGCCTGAAGGCGGCGAGGTCACCTCCTCACCATTCAGTTTGTAGGCGATGCAGATCTTCACCTTCTCCATACCGTCGAGCACATCGAGTTTGGTGATACAGATGCCACTGACGCTATTGATCTCCAGTGAGCGGCGCAATGCCACGATATCCAACCAGCCGCAACGGCGCTTGCGCCCGGTGGTGGCACCGAACTCATGACCTTTGCTGCCCAAATGGTCACCGTCCCCGTCGAACAGCTCGGTGGGAAACGGGCCCGCACCGACCCGCGTGGTATAGGCCTTGACGATACCCAGCACATAGTCGATATAGCGGGGGCCGACGCCTGTCCCGGTCGCCGCGCCACCAGCGGTGGTATTGGACGAGGTGACGAAGGGGTAGGTGCCGTGATCGATGTCGAGTAACGCCCCCTGCGCGCCCTCGAACATCACATGCTTGCCCTCGCGGCGCAGTTGGTGGAGAGTGCCGGTGACATCCTCAACCATCGGTTGCAGGCGTTGGGCCTGCTCAAGCAATTGATCCACTACCGGTTGGTAATCCACCTCGCCGTATTCAAACAGATGTTTCAGGGCGAAGTTGTGGTAGTCCATCACCTCGCGGAGACGCTCAACGATGCGCCCCTGATCAAAGATCTCACCCAATCGGATACCACGCCGGGAGATCTTGTCCTCATAGGCCGGTCCGATACCCCGTCCCGTGGTACCGATGGCCTTTTTGCCCCGGGCCTTTTCACGGGCGGCGTCAAGGGCGATATGATAGGGCAGAATCAGTGGGCAGGACTCGGAAATCCCCATCCGATCGGACGCCGGCACGCCCCCCTGCTCCAGCATGTCTATCTCCTCCAGTAGGGCATCCGGCGCCAGCACCACGCCATTACCGATCAGACAGCGCACGCCGTCCCGCAACACGCCGGAGGGTATCAGATGCAGCACGGTCTGCTTACCGTCGATGACCAGGGTGTGACCGGCATTGTGACCTCCCTGAAACCTGACCACGGCAGACGCCTTGTCCGTCAACAGGTCAACGACCTTGCCTTTACCTTCGTCTCCCCACTGTGTCCCGATTATTACGACATTCTTGCCCATGATTCTCTCAGATCGTTTTATCCGGCCGACACCGGATATGGTATTCCAAAAAAGTCGCTGATTTTTGCAGAATTTCTTACAGAATCAAACAGAAATCAGCCGCCACTGCCCGGCCTCCATCACCAACTGCTCGTCACACCCCATCTCTTCCGCATCCCCCTGCTGCCCCGGCAGGGCGCAGACAACCCTTCGTCCCTCGCTTCGTAACCGGACAATCTCCGTCTGTAGACGGGCATCGTCGGACCAGGGAGCGAAGACGGAGCTTTGCTCCTTACCCTGCAACGCCGGCTGGGCGATCCGGATCAGGGTCTTGAGATCACTGCTGAAACCGGTGGCCGGCCTCCCCCTGCCGAAGACACCGCCGATCGCATCGTATCTGCCGCCTCTGGCGATCTCTTTTCCGCTGCCGGGGACGAAAGCGGCAAAAACCACCCCGGTGTGGAAGTGGTATCCGCGCAATTCGGCAAGGTCGAAATGGACCGGAACCTCCGGCAGCCACATAGCGATCCGATCGGCCATCGCCTGGAGATAGTCCAGCGCCTGCATCACCGTTGGCGAGGCGTCTTTCAACACACGCCTCGCCTGGATCAAGGCATCATCACCATTCAATTCACCCAGTCGTAAAAGCATCTCCGCATGCTCAGGCGCGATAAAAAAGGAGCCGAGGAGCGTCTCGATCTCCGGCATAGCCTTGCGCTGCAAGGCATCGAAGAGTTCAGTCTCCTGCTGCTTGTCGAGACCGGCCTGCACCGCCAACCCCTTGTAAACACCCACATGTCCCAGGTCGAGATAGACATTCTGCACACCGGTCTTATCCAGGGTCTCCATCATCAGCCGCAGGATCTCGATATCGCTCTCCACCCCACTGTGACCATACAGTTCCGCACCAATCTGCAAAGGGGCACGAGTACCGGCAAAGCCATCCGCACGGGTATGCAGCACCGTGCCGAGATAGCAAAGACGCGTGGGACTCCGGGAACGAATATGGTGAGCATCGATGCGGGCGGCCTGGGGGGTGATGTCCGCACGCACCCCCATCGTTCTACCCGTCAACTGATCGGTCAGCTTGAAGGTTTTCAGCTCAAGATCACTGCCTGTCCCCGTCAACAGGGAGTCGAGAAATTCGACAAACGGCGGGATAATGAACTCATAACCCCAACTGTGGTAGAGATCCAGCAATTCGCGGCGTTTTCGTTCGATTTCGCCGGCCTCCGGGGGAAGCACTTCATCGATGCCGTCAGGCAGTATCCAACGTTCATTTTCCATCTTTGCCACAATCAATTCACCAGATAGAGCAGGATCACTCCGGAAACCATGCTGACCAGACCGCTGACTCTCATGGAGCGGTTATCGTGCTGGGCAATCATCAGTAAGATTTGTCGCATACTGTTGGGACTGAGGAAGGGCCATATCCCTTCGATCACCAACAACAGGGCCAAAGCCACTAGTAAATCATGCCACATCGATGAAATCCCCAAAAAAAAACCGGGATCATCCCGGTCCTGAGCATGCGACCCGTTCAGGCCGCTGGCCATTTTCCCAGAGCTGGGGACAGTTGTCCATTAGGAAACAAGTACTGTTGAGAATATTGATGATGGCCTGTGCAGGAATGGAAGGGCTTTGTTTGTGAATGGCGCTTACTTAAAGGTGAATAGCCTGGATCTTGGCCGTCATTCCATCAACCGCGTCATTCCGGCGAAGTGGTGCATGGATGCACCATTTACGGACCTAAGGATGGAATCCAGGGAAATAACACCGGTTAGTGATTCTGGATCCCGGCATTCGCCGGGATGACGGCGGTTTTGATCTTAAGTAAAGTGCCACTCGGCTCGTTTATCTGGCCTCACATTCGTACTTCAAAATCGGACCTTCCAACGCTTTTTTATATTCTAAAAGCGTTATTCTAAGCCTTTGATTATCAGTTTTAAATTCCCGAATATCACCAGGGGAGTTATGACTTCAACTACACCCTGCCTGTTTTCCTGAGTAATATTTGAGATCAGACCATCGATAGTATTGTTGACATTAATCCTGATGGTTTCAGATGTGTTGGCTGACACTGACTGATCGACCTGATAAAAAGCAATTCCAATAGCCGGTACTACTACGACGATGCCGGCAATCATCTTCAATAAAGTATTCATACACACTCCCTTGCATGCTCTCAATATATGCCATACTTCGATTCACTGCCCGGAGCGATCTTTCAAGTACCGGAAAAAATCGGAATCAGGTTGCAACACCATCACGTCGGACCGATTCTGAAAACTGTTCTTATAAGCATTCAGACTCCGGTAAAAGGAGTAGAATTCACTGTCCTGTTTATAGGCATCGGCATAGGTTTCGGCCGCTTTTCCATCGCCCTCACCTCTCAGCTTTTCCGCTTCACGGTAGGCGTCAGCAACAATGACCACATGCTCACGATCGGCATTAGCCCGAATTCTCTCTGCTGCCTCCGCACCCTTGGCTCGCAGGTCTCTGGCAACCCGCTCACGTTCGGCGCGCATACGCTGGTAGACAGACTCGCTCACCTCCGGCGGCAGATCGATCTGCTTGACTCGCACATCAAGGATTTCCACTCCCAACTCTGCTGCCTTGGCATCGGAATCCTTGGTCAGCTTGTCCATGATTTCCGTACGTTCGCCGGAGATCACCTCCTGCACCGTCCGTTTGCCGAACTCATCACGCAGACTGGTATTGATACGCTCCTGCAGCAGGCGCGCCGTTTTATCGAGGCTGCCGCCCGTGGAGCGAAAATACTGCGCCACGTTGGCGATTCGCCACTTGGCGAAATAGTCGACGATGACGTCCTTCTTCTCAGCGGTAAGAAAACGCTCGGGACGTGCATCCATGGTCTGGATTCGGGCATCAAAGGTCCGAACATTGTTAATCAGCGGCACCATCCAGTGGAGACCGGGCTCATAATCGGTGGTGACAATCTTACCCAGACGCAGCTTCAAGGCCACTTCCCACTGATTGACGACAAAGGCCGCCGAGTAGATAGTTACCGCAGCGACCGCTGCCACAGGGATCAATAATTTGGTTGCTTTCATCAGCGCACCCTCCTTGAACGATCAACATCGCGCAGCTTGCTCGTATCGGTCCGACTACGGGCGCCCTCCTTCGATGAAAATTGTTGATCCCGGCTCTCTCTCCCCTGCTCCGCGCCCTGTATCAACTTATCGAGCGGCAGGTACATCAGACTGTTGCCCTCCTGGGTGTCGAGCATGACCTTGCTTGTCTGAGCCAGCATGGTTTCGATCGCATCCAGATAGAGGCGTTCCCGGGTCACCTCAGGTGCCCGCTGATACTCCCTTAGAACCGCCAGAAAACGGCTGGCATCACCCTCAGCCTCGGCAATTACTCGATCCCGGTAGGCATTGGCATCTGCTGTGCGACGGGCAGGCCTTGATGGCATCGTCGAAGGCGCTCTTGACCTGTTCGGGAGGCTTGGCCGGCTGCATGTTCACACTGGTGATGATAAGACCGGCCTTGTAGGTGTCGATCAGACCCTGCGCACCGCTCTTGATACGGTCCGCAGTGACGCCGCGGCCCTGGGTGAGGATGAAGTCCAGGTCGCTCTTACCGATGGTTTCGCGCACTGCGGTCTCAGTGGCATCGCGCATAGTCTTATTGGGATCCCGGTCCTGGAACAGATAGTCCGCCGCGTCCTGAATACGGGATTGGATGGTGAATTCCACATCCACGATATTCTCATCACGGGTCAGCATAGTCGCCTTATGCCGAAAGGAGGTGATCTGATCCACGTTGACAGGTATCACTTTCTCGATAGGAAACGGGATATGCCAGTGAGGACCGGGTCGAGTGGTCTCCGAGTAGGCGCCGAAACGCAACACCACGCCTCGCTCTGCGGGTTCCACGATATAGATGCCGCTGGCCAGCCAGATCAGCAACGCGATAACGATCACCACGCTGATCGATTTGGAGCCGGGTCCCGAACCTCCGCCGACCGAGGCGCCGCCCCGGGACGGTTTTCCGCCTCCGAAGATACCGCCGAATTTCTCCTGAAGCTTCTTTACGACTTCATCCAGGTCCGGCGGACCTTGATCGCCACCCTTACCGCTCCAGGGATCTTTACCGTTCCCACCCGGTTCGTTCCAGGCCATTGAACACTCCAACTTAAGTTACTGGTTTAATCCGCTTCGATTCAGCTAACCGAAACCCGGATATGGGGCTGATCGACCATCTTTCAATACCCCACGGCGAATCAAATGCGGTTTTTGATTATCCATCTCATCCCGCACTGGCGTGCATTCTAACAGGACGCTGTCATCTAGTGTACCTCGCCATAGATCCTTAATGTTACAGAATCTATGGTAGTGTAGTGTCTCATACTCATTGGTGATATCAGTATGAGACACTACACTAGACTATTCGATGATGCAGTTCTCCAACACCGGCTCTTCCTTCAAAAGCCGCCGGAACTCCCGCTCGGAGATATCGATATCCATCTCCCAGCCTCCCTCATCGGTGCTCGTTTCGTTGAGTACCGAACCACGCTCGAAGAGTAATGCATGCAAACGTCCGTCACCCGGATTCAGGCGCACTTTCTGTGTCACATGATTTTTTCGAAAATACTCCGCAAGCGCCGATACCAGCAGGTCCGTACCCTCTCCCGTCTTCGCGGAGAGCCAGATTCGAATCACCTGACCCTTTTCATCCCGATCCATTCTCGGCTCAAAGTCGGCGAGCAAATCGATTTTATTGAAGACTTCAATCTGGTGGACCTTTTCGGCGCCGATTTGTTGCAGCACATCATTCACCTCTGAAATACACGTGGCGCGTTGATGACTGGCTGCGTCAACCACATGCAATATCAAAGAGGCGTCCGTGGTTTCCTGCAAGGTCGATTTAAATGCGGCAACGAGATCGTGCGGAAGATGGCTGATAAATCCCACGGTATCGGCCAGCACGACGGGGTCCTCCCCCCTCAGATCGAGCCTTCTCAGGGTCGGATCGAGGGTGGCGAAGAGTTGATCGGCTGCATAGACCCTGGACCCCACAAGCGTGTTGAACAGGGTCGATTTGCCTGCATTGGTATAACCGACCAGAGAAACCGTGGGAATATCGGCCCGATCGCGCCCTCGCCTTCCCTGCTCGCGCTGTGAGTCGACCCTCTCTAAGCGCTTCCTGATCTGGTTGATACGCTGATTCAGTAAACGCCTATCGGTTTCAAGCTGGGTCTCACCCGGTCCGCGTAAACCGATACCACCCTTCTGCCGCTCCAGATGGGTCCAGCCCCTCACCAAGCGTGTCGACAAATGCCGCAGTTGCGCCAACTCTACTTGGAGTTTGCCTTCGAAGGAGCGCGCCCTCTGGGAAAAGATATCCAATATCAGGCCGGTCCTGTCCACAACCCGACAACCGAACTCCCGTTCCAGATTCCTCTCCTGGCTGGGCGACAGGGAATGGTCGAAAATCACCAGATCGGCCTTTTCCCCCAGCACGACATGTTTAATCTCTTCAGCCTTGCCTCGTCCGACAAAAAGTTTCGGGTCGGGATGCCGGCGACTCCCCGAGACATAGGTCACGACTTCCGCGCCGGCGGAGAGCGCCAGATCGTGGAATTCATTGATTTCGTCGGGATCACTCGGCCCGCCGAGGTCAAGATGAACCAGCACGGCGCGTTCACCCGTATTGTGACGTTCAAACATAGTAAAATTGATGCGGGAGTCCGTGGGGGATATCAGGATTCTCTAGCGGGCGCAGCGAACATGTGATACGCCCGAAACCGGAGGGGATTGGGGAATCGCTTAGAAATTACCGCTACCCGATGGCTCGGACTCGGGCTCGTCAGTTTGATCGTTAGCATGCTGAATGCGGACATTCCTCGCCGGTACGACAGTCGAGATTGCATGTTTATAGACCATCTGGCTAACACTATTCTTTAAAAGCACCACAAACTGGTCGAAGGACTCGATTTGTCCCTGCAGTTTGATACCGTTAACGAGAAAAATTGAGACCGGCACACGCTCCTTCCTCAGTGCATTCAAAAAAGGGTCTTGTAGAGTTTGCCCTTTAGACATGGAGGTTCTCCTTATTGTGTTTGTATGGTGTAAGTAATGACAACAAGCGCAAAAAAACACCGGCGGTAGTAAAACCACTCCACAATCGGAAGTGTAGCACAATGTGTTTTTTCCCGGCATTCAAAATATCAATAGCCATAACCTAGGTGGCATTATCCGTTCTGCGGTAAATCTTCCGCGAACGGCTCGGCAAAATGAGGAAATCGGGTCGAGATCATCTGTAACGCTTGTTCCACCATATCCCCGTCCTCTTTCAACCAGCTGCATTCCCTGTCGGCGCGTAGCCAGGTAAGCTGCCGCTTGGCCAACTGCCGCGTGGCGATAATACCTCGTTCGATCATCTCATCGCGGGATTGTCGTCCCAACAGATAACTGAGCATCTGCCGATAGCCTACCGCTCGCATAGACGGCACTGCGGGTGAAAGATCCCCCCGTTGAAGCAGCCCCTTGACCTCCTGCTCGAACCCTTGCGCCAACATCCGCTGAAAGCGTTGCTCGATTCGGCGATGCAGACAGGCGCGTTCTTGTGTCGCACGGACCAGCTTTAGCACCTGGTATGGACACTTATGACCCGGATCCGCCTGCTGAAGTTCAGTCAGCGTTCGGCCAGTGATTTCGATCACCTCCAGGGCTCGCAGGATACGCTGTGGATCGTTGCCATGTATCCGCTTTCCGGCCGCAGGATCGAGCTGCGTCAGGCGCTCATGCAACCTTGCCAATCCCTGGCCGGATAGCTCGCTTTCCAGCTTGGCGCGAATCGTGGGATCGGCCTCAGGCAGATCGGAGAGCCCCTGCTCCAGCGCTTTGAAATAGAGCATGGTGCCTCCTACCAGGAGAGGCACTCTTCCGGCTTGGGTGATTGCGGCCATTTCGGCCAGTGCATCCTTGCGGAAAGCAGCCGCGGAATAACGCTCGGCCGGGTCTCTGATATCGATCAGCCGATGCGGGGCGATGCGTAGCGTCTCCGTATCCGGCTTCGCGGTGCCTATGTCCATACCCCGATAGATCAGCGCGGAATCGACACTGATGATCTCCAGGGGCAGCCGCCGGACCAGCTTCACCGCCAACGCTGTCTTACCCGAAGCGGTGGGTCCCATGAGAAAGATCGCCGGCGGCAGCTCACGATTACGATCCACTTCAACGCCCCCGCAGGAACAAGCGATCAAGTTCGGCAACCGACAACTGCACCCAGGTGGGACGGCCGTGGTTACACTGATCGGCCCGCTCGGTTCTCTCCATATCCCGTAGCAGGGCATTCATCTCATCCTGTCCGAGACGGCGATTGGCCCGCACCGATGCATGGCAGGCCATGGTGGCCAACACCTTGTCGATCTCATCCTGCAGGCGGTTGCTGCGGCCGTGTTCGGCAAGATCGGACAGCAGGTCGCGCAGGAGTTTTTCCACATCCGCCCCCTGCAGCAGCGCCGGTATCGCCCTCACCGCCAAGGCCTCCCGGCCCAACCGGCTGACCTCGATGCCTATCCGGCTCAGCAATTCCTGAAACTCCTCCACGAGATCCGCCTCCGAAGCGCTGACAGCGACCCGCAAGGGCACCAGCAAGGGCTGACGGGTTATGCCATCCCCGTGATGGGTCTGTTTAAAGCGCTCATAGGTGATCCGTTCGTGGGCGGCATGCATATCCACCAACACCAGACCGGCCTGGTTCTCCGCCAGGATATAAATGCCGTGCAATTGCGCCAAGGCGAATCCCAATGGCGGTATCCGCTCAGCCTGCGGGTTCTCTGGTGGCTCGGCCGGCGGCATATCGACAGGCTGCTGTGCGGTAAAGCCGGCCCGATAAGCGGCAGGGCGTTCCGCCAACCGCCAGTCGATCCCTTGTTGTCTCGGCGCTTGATAGGGAGCCTGTTTTCGTGGTTGCCCGGCGTCGGATTCCCTATTCAGCACGACCGGTTGCTGCGACTCAACCGCGACCTGCGGTCGCGTCTCCGCCAATGAGCGGTGAAGCCCCCGATAGATAAAATCGTGGACTGAGCGGGAATCACGAAAGCGCACTTCGTGTTTGCTGGGATGGACATTGACATCCACCTTGCGCGGATCCATGCCGAGAAACAGCACGTAGGCTGGATGACGCCCCTGATAGAGCACGTCCTGATAACCCTGCCGGACCGCATGGGCTACCAGTTTATCCCTCACCATACGCCGGTTGACGTAAAAATACTGCATGTCGGCTTGGGAACGGGAAAAACTCGATCTCGCCACCCAACCGTTCAGCGACAGATCACCGGCCTGATCTTCGATTGGCAGTGCCTGATCGAGAAAGGCCTCGCCCAGCACTTCGACAAGCCGCCGTTCATGTTCAGCACGGCCCTCACAAGGAGGGAGGGAGAGTACCGGACGTTGGTTGTGGCGTAGATAAAAACCCACATCGAATCGCGCCAACGCGAGACGTTGCAGAAGGGTGTGGATATGGTTGAATTCGGTCTTTTCCGTACGCAGGAACTTCCGCCGGGCCGGGGTGTTGAAAAAGAGGTCATGCACCTCGACACAGGCGCCTTGCGGATGTGCGGCCGGTTTTGGCTGAAGACCGCTGTCTGCGCCATCCCCGGCGGTGACCTCCCAGGCATCCTGTGCCTCCTGATGGCGGGAAATCAGCCGCAGCCTGGAGACTGAACCGATACTCGGCAGCGCCTCGCCGCGAAACCCCATACTCTGTAACGACTCCAGATCCTCGAATCTGTCGACCTTGCTGGTGGCGTGGCGTGACAGCGCCATGGCCAACTCATCCTTGGCTATCCCTACCCCGTCGTCCCGTACGCGTATCAGCTTGACCCCTCCCTGCTCTATGTCAATGTCGACACGACGGGCGCCTGCATCCAGGCTGTTCTCCACCAGCTCCTTCACCACTGACGCAGGACGCTCCACCACCTCGCCGGCCGCGATCTGATTGATCAGTTGAGAGGAAAGGATGCGGATCGGCATGGTCAGTCTGTGGAAATCGGTGGCGATGGTTGTCTGGGATCACAAGCTCGGCATCACTTTGGCGATACCGGAGCGAGGAAGACATTGTGCCATTCATCCGTGAAATGAGCCACGATTATGGGTTTTTACCGGCGTGGATGCAGCTATCGGCTGTCACTCGATTCAACCTTGAATCGTAACAGAGGCAATGCCTCAGCAGTGGAATGCCTAGCCCGCATTTCTCACACCCGATCATAGCGAGACGGTTCAAGGGTGCGTAATGAGCGGCTTTCGCGACCGAGGGGCGCGCAGGCATAGTCGACACTATGCTGAGCACCCCGACAGAGTGAAAGCCGCTCAGCGCATACCCTTGGGCCGTCACAGTAGATAGGGTGTGAGCAATGCGGGCTAGACCTGCCCATTACCCACAAATATTTCCACCCTTTAAAAACAACGAGTTACAAACCATGCCCCTAACAGCCAACAAAAACATGAACCTAACGAAAACAACAGGTTATGTCATGTCTGTTCCCATATTTCAGACTTATGGGTAATGGGCAGGGCTAGACCTACCAGGCGAAATCAAAAGCGTGCCCGGCTCAACCACCGGGTATCTGCAGAACCTGCCCTATACGGATAGTATCGCCCTTCAACTCATTGGCGTTACGCAGGCGATTCACGCTGACACGGTAACGATTGGCGATGGCGATCAGGGTATCTCCCGGAGAGATGACATGTTTACGCGGCGCCTGATTGGCCGCCAGCCAAGTGCCGGGGGGTGGCTGGTACCTGAAGTAGTCGAGAATGCCCTTCATCAAGGCCTTGGCCACTTTGCGTTGATGCCCGGATTCCCTCAAACGCCGCTCTTCCTCGGGATTGGAGATAAACGCGGTCTCCACTAACATGGAAGGGATATCGGGTGATTTCAAGACCACGAAGCCGGCCTGCTGCACCCTGCGTTTATGGGTCTTGCCCAAGGTCTTGAGTTGTCTGAACACACGGCTGGCCGCCTCTGAACCGGCCTGCAGGGTGCCGATTTGGGAGAGATCCAGGAGTACCGAGGCGAGCATGTCATCTTTGTCTTCCAGGGAGACACCTCCCACCAGGTCGGCGCTGTTCTCTCTCTCCGCCAACCAACGGGCGACCTCGTTGGAGGCCCCGCTACGGGAAAGGGTATAGACGGAAGAGCCCCGCACGCGCGGATCGTGGAAGGCATCCGCGTGGATCGACACGAACAGATCCGCCTGATGCTCTCTCGCCTTGGCAATCCGCTTGCGCAGTCCCAGATAGTAGTCACCGTCACGAATCAGCAACGCGCGCATGCCCTTTTGTTGGTTGATCATCGCAACCAGCTTCCGACCGATAGCAAGCACCACATCCTTTTCAAAAGTGCCCTTGCGACCACGCGCACCGGGGTCTTCACCCCCATGCCCTGGGTCCACGGCGATCACCACATCCCGTTGCCCGACGGTCTTAGCGGTCTTCACCGGCTTGCTGCGTCGGCTCGCCGCGATTTTGTCGTCATAGAGATCGATCACCAACCGATGTCCATATTCACGATTGGGCTTCAGCGAAAAACTCTTGGGCTTGACCGCACTGTTCAGATCGAATACGACCCGCATGTCGGTCTTGTCACGCACCGCCGAACGCATACCGCGAATGATTTTGTTCTCTTTGGTGGGATTGGGCAGGTGCTCGGTCAGGGTGGCGTTCTTCAGATCGAGCACCAGACGATCCGGTGCCTTCAGGGTAAAGATCTTATGTGCGATCTGGGCGTCGGCATCGAATACCAGTCTGACATGGTCCGGGGCCGACCAGATACGCAGGCCGGTGACTTCAGACTGTTTTGCATAGAGAGGAAGGCTGCTGACGAACAATAGCAGCAACAATGTGAATCTTCTCCTCATTTCCCCATGACCCATTGAAAAAATGAAATTCATCCTAAAGATAGCACGCATTAAATATTTTTCCAAGGTTTTCTGTATGATAGACTGACTTTCTTAAAAAAATCTAAACTTTTTCCAGGGTCTTCCGCAGCCCTTGGAGTATCTTGTCGCCCTGCTCGCTCCCTGCCGAGAAAAGGAGGTCGCGCCCACGGCCTCGATGGGAGATGCGAACCTTGATATCCGCGGCCGGCACCACACCCGCGCCATGCTCCGGCCACTCGATCAAAAGAATGGCGTCGCTGGTCATCAGATCCTCTATCCCAAGATATTCCAACTCCTCGGGGTCCGTCAGCCGGTAGAGATCGAAATGGTAGCAGGAGAGTCCCTCCAACCCGTAGGGCTCCAGTAGGGTGTAGGTCGGGCTTTTGACCCGTCCCCGGTATCCGAGCCCTCGTAGAAAACCCCTGGCAAGCGTGGTCTTACCCGCGCCGAGATCGCCCTCGAGGTAGACAATACAGGGGGGTGGGCAATTCAATGCCAAGCGCATGCCGATATGCTCCTGCCTGGCTTCGCCCTCCACTTCGATCTCAAACATCCCTCCGCCCTGGGTTGAGCAAGGGCCGTAACTCAGGCAACAGATCGCCGGCCAACATACCGATTTCCCCCCCTACCGCCGCCCTGTCACCCGCGGCCGCATGCAGACAGACTCCATGCTCGGCGGCATCGCGGAGCGCATAGCCCTGGGCGATCAACGCACCGATAATGCCGCTCAATATATCCCCGCTGCCTCCCGTAGCCATGCCGGGATTGCCGTCACTGCAGAGCGCCGGGGGTTTACCGGCGCCATCGTCTATCAGGGTGCCCGCCCCCTTGAGAACCACCACCCCGCCAAAGCGATTTCGTAACGCTTCGCAGGCGGCGAATCGGTCGTTCTGCACCGTTTGCGTATCACCGCCCAGGAGCCGGGATGCCTCGCCCGGATGGGGGGTCAATATCCAGTCTTCCCGGTGGGTGGGTTGTTCCGCCAGCCAATTCAGCGCATCCGCATCCACCACCATCGGCAAACCGCTGTCGAGGGCAAGACGATAGACCATCCCCCCCCACACCGACCGGCCCAGGCCCGGTCCCAGGATAAGGCCGTTCATCCCCTTCAGCAGCCTGAGCAGGCTCTCCTCGTCAGCAATCCCCCGGGAGATCAACTCCGGGCGTCCCTGATTGATGTAAGGGGCATGCGCCGGATGAGTCGCCAGGGTCACCAGGCCGACGCCGCTCCTCGCGGCGGCCTCTGCGGCAAGCCGCGCCGCCCCCGGATACCCCTGATCGCCGGCAACCACCAGCAGGTGCCCAAAATCGCCTTTGTGTGCGCTGCGCCGCCTCAGAGAGAGGTGTTCGGATCTCTGTTGCCAGTCGATGCGTCTCGCGGCGGGTGTCTGCCGGGCGTAGATAGGCGCAGGCACCTCGAGGGCATCGAAGACGATCTCCCCGCAGCAATCCGGCCCCCCTCCGGTAAACATCCCCTGCTTGAGGCCAATGAAACTGATGGTCGCCCGGGCCTTGATCGCCCAGCCCATGATCCGGCCGTTGTCGGCGTTAAGCCCGGATGGGATGTCAATGGCCAATACCGGGGCTGGATGTTGATTGATCTGCTCGATAGCCGACGCCCATCTTCCCGTTAGCTCGCGTTCCAGCCCGGTCCCCAGGATCGCATCGACGATGAGGGCAGGCTCTCCCGGCAGCCCTTCAAAGGGTTCGATCTCCCGGCCCAAGGCCAGCCAGGCCTGCGCCATGGTCGACGCATCCCCCTTGAGTTGTGACGCATCCCCGAGTTGTAACACCCGTACCTGAAGACCTGCTTGCTTAGCCAGCCTGGCAACCACATAACCATCACCACCATTGTTGCCCATCCCACAGACCACGAGTATCTCGGATAGAACCGGCCAACGTTGCCGCATGAACTGGAATGCACGACTGCCTGCACGCTCCATTAACTCCGCGCCCGGTATGGCGAACTCCTCTATTGCAATCCGATCGAACTCCCGCACCTGCTCAGCCCGGTAGAGGGTGTAGGGCAACTCCTCGGCATATGGCGTAGCGCGCATCAGATTATTCTCATGAAAAGCCAACTGTAGCGATACTGATCGACACTCGAGAACCCGGTTTCCGGGCACCGGCCCAACAATACCCTGTTGCAGATGATGGTTCAAAGCACAACTCCCGTTTAACCTAAAAACCGCAGTTGGACGAGGTGAAGTGTGTGCTTGCGGGGGTGCAGGGCAAGGGTCGCTCCCGCACATCCCTGTGCTTGCGATACTTGTGCATCCCTGCACGGCGCACAACAATGCGGAATAGTCGTTCTATTCCAAGGTGTTGCAACGCAGCCATGCGCCACCGCAAGCGTGCAATTCGCCCCGTAGCCTGGTTCACCCAGCCGGTGAATAGGCACATCAAAGTCAATCGTTTGCCTATCAGTAGTTTAGTATCAGGATGGAGTGGTCAACTGCGGTTTTTAGGTTTAAACCTAGAATCCTCAGTTGACCGCTATATACTGTACAAATCGCTTTGAAAACATGAGGTTTGGCAGCAAGCATCTATTAGCTGAGCAGCGCTACGCCGTGAATGGCGCTTGTGGCGGCGCATGGCTGCATTACAACGCCTTGCAATAGAACAACTATTCCACGCTGTTGCGACTTGCCCCACACCGCCGCAAACGCACCTTTCACGGTGCTCAACTGAGGATTCCAGGTTGAATCACACTGAGCTGCCGGCTATAACCCGGCAAATCAAGGTTTGGGGGCAGGATCTCGGGCTCGATGCAATCGGTATCAGCGACACCGGTCTGACCAGGGCAGAGATCGATCTTCGACAGTGGCTGGCGAAAGGCTTCCACGGGGAGATGGCGTACATGGCGAAGCACGGGATTAAACGAAGCCGCCCAGCGGAATTGGAGCCGGGCACCCTGCGGATCATCTCTGCCAGACTGGACTACTTGCCGGAGCCCTTAGCCCAGGCCGAACAGGCGCTCCAGGATCCTCAGCGGGCATTCATCTCCCGCTATGCCTTGGGAAGGGACTACCACAAGCTGTTGCGCAAGCGGCTTCAGAAACTGGCCGACCGGGTTCAGACTGTGGCAGCGGGCGCCCGCTGCCGGGTGTTTGTGGATTCGGCCCCGGTGCTGGAGAAACCACTGGCGCAAAAGGCGGGACTGGGTTGGATCGGGAAACACACCAACCTCATCGCCAGAGAGGCGGGGTCGTGGTTTTTTCTGGGCGAGATCTATACCGATATCCCCCTGGTCTGCGACCAACCCGCTACGGACCACTGCGGCGACTGTCATGCCTGCATCGATCATTGTCCCACCCAGGCGATCATCGCCCCCTACCGACTGGACGCCAGACGCTGCATCTCCTATCTGACCATTGAGTTGCAAGGCGCGATACCCATCCATTTCAGGCCTGCCATGGGTAACCGAATCTATGGCTGCGACGATTGCATGCATGCCTGCCCCTGGAACCGCTTCGCCCAGCTCACCCGAGAGCCTGCGTTCCTACCCAGAGCCTCCCTCGACAGCACCACTCTGGTACATTTGTTTGCATGGGATGAGGCAAAATTCCTGAAAAACACCGAAGGCTCTGCCATCCGGCGCCTGGGGCATGCTCGTTGGCTGAGAAATATTGCCGTGGCATTGGGGAATGCGCAAACCACCCCCGAGGTCATCGGCTCGCTGCGAAGCCGCATGAACCATCCATCCGCGCTGGTGCTGGAACATGTGCGCTGGGCGCTCGAACGCCACGTCTAGTGTACCTCGTCCGATCGATTCAGGGCAGGCGCAGAAAATGGTCGCGGTAGTAGAGTAATTCATCGATGGAGTCCTTAATATCATCCAATGCCAAGTGCTTGCTCTCTTTGGAAAGCCCTTCACTGAGAGAGGGCGCCCAACGATTCACCAGTTCCTTTAGGGTGCTGACATCCAGATTCCGATAGTGGAAGTACTCTTCCAGCTTGGGCATGGTCCTTGCTAGGAAACGCCTGTCCTGGCAGATGCTGTTTCCACACATGGGCGAGGCCCAGGCAGGCACGTATTGTCGGAGAAAGTCGAGGGTTTCGGCCTCCGCCCCGGCCTCGTCGTAGGCACTCTCCCTGACCCTTTCGAGTAATCCCGAACCGCCATGCTGGCACTGGTTCCACTCATCCATGGCCTGCAGCCTCCCCTCAGGCTGATGGATTGCGATCACCGGTCCCTGCGCAAGGATATTGAGTCTGGCATCGGTTACGATTGTAGCAATTTCAATGATCTCGTCCTTGCGCGTATCCAGCCCGGTCATTTCCAGGTCGATCCAAATTAGATTGGAGGCATCAACAGGCATCTTGTTATCCTTGTTCAGTGACAGATTTGCATAGCAGTCAGATTCTAGCAGGAAGCTATCGCAGGCTGTATTCTTGCAGCCACTAAATTAACCATACCCCCGAATTCCAGGTTTAACACGACTGATGCCACTATTTACACAACTATTCCTAATCCTCCTAGCGTTTGGTACGCTACTCCAGTTCTGGCTGCTGCTTCGACACCTCGATCATGTCGCCAGACACCGGGGTGAAGTGCCCCGTGAATTCAACGACCGGGTCGATCTCGAAGCGCATCAAAAAGCGGCGGATTACACCCGGTCCAAGGGAAAACCGGCTGTAATTGAGATCTTCTTGAGCGTTGCGCTACTGTTATTCTGGACCTTGGGGGGCGGACTCGATCTCCTCGATCACTACTGGCGGGGCTTCGACCCGGAAGAGGTCATCGGCGGAATAGCCTTTATTTTTTCCTTCTTTTTCATCAACAGCCTCCTCGACTTGCCCTTCAGCCTGTACCGGACATTCCGTATTGAAGCCGCATTCGGCTTTAACCGCATCTCCCCGGCGCAATACCTCAAGGACCGCCTGCTCAGTCTCCTGCTAGCAATCCTGCTGGGCGGCCCTTTGCTGTGGGTGATCCTGCAATTAATGGCGGGAGCAGGCAATTACTGGTGGCTCGCGGCATGGGCGGTTTGGATGGGTTTCAGCCTGACACTGAGCTGGGCCTACCCACGCCTTATCGCGCCCCTCTTCAATACCTTCACCCCTCTGGATGAAGGCAAGATGCGCGAACGCATCCAAGGATTGTTGCAGCGATGCGGCTTCACCAGTGACGGGATTTTCGTCATGGACGGCTCGAAGCGTTCAAGCCATGGCAATGCCTACTTCACAGGGTTTGGCAAAAGTAAACGCATCGTCTTCTTCGACACCCTGCTGGAAGCCCTGAGTGTCGAAGAGATGGAAGCGGTGCTGGCCCATGAACTCGGCCATTTCCACTACAAACACATCTACAAGCAGATGGCGCTGACGGCCCTGCTCTCACTCGCCGGTATGGCGCTGCTGGGATGGCTCACCCAACAGCCCTGGTTCTATAGCAGTCTGGGCATCACCCAGCCGTCAAACGCCGCAGCGCTGCTGTTGTTTATCCTGACAATTCCGGTTTTTACCATTTTTTTCGCGCCATTAGGGAGCTATCTCTCCCGTCGTTACGAGTTTCAAGCGGACAATTACGCCGTCAACCAGACAAAAGGGGAGTTTCTTGTGCAGGCCCTGGTCAAACTCTATCAGGACAATGCGAGCACGCTAACGCCCGATCCGCTCTACTCGCTGTTTCATGACAGCCACCCACCGGCGCCTGCGCGCATTGCCCAAATTACTCAACAAAACTCAGGTTAAAGGAGATACCATGATTAAAATTATCATTCCAGCCACACTGTTCATTTTGGCGGCAACCTCCGCCCAAGCCGCCGATCCGGCGAAAGGCAAGCAGTTGACGGAAGAACACTGCATAAGATGTCACGATAGCCAAGTCTACACCCGGGCTGACAGACGTGTTACCTCGCTTCCCGGACTGCATACCCAGGTTCGACGCTGTGAACAGATGATAGGGCTGAAATGGTTCGATGATGATATCGATAACACGGCAACCTTTCTGAATCTGGAGTATTACAAATTCGATATCACCCCCTGAGTCTGCCGCCAGATGGCTAAACACCGCCTGACAGACCAGCAGAAAGGCCGTATTCAGGCGATTCAGGAGAAACGGCGTCAGCGTCTTGATCAGAAGGCCAACCGATCACTTACTGCGGCCGGAGACAGTCCGACACAGGAAGGACGGATCATCATCCGCCATGGCGCCACCCTAGGCGTCATGGATCGGCATGGGAGGTTCTACCGATGCCAGACGCGTCAGCATATCGGCCATCCGGTCTGCGGTGACCAGGTGATCTGGCAACAGGTTGATGAAAAGACCGGCGTCGTCACTGCCCTGTTGCCCAGAAAAAGCGTTCTCAGCCGTCCCGACTATAGCGGCCGGCATAAGCCCCTGGCCGCCAATATCAGCCAGTTGGTGATCGTCCTGGCGCCAAGGCCCGCACCCAGCGGCTATCTGTTGGACCAGTACCTGGTAACAGCCGAAACCATTCAGGTTCCCCCTCTGATCGCCGTGAATAAGATCGACCTGCTGCATGATGAAGATGCACGGCGCTTCTTTCAGCAATTAGATCCCTATAAGGCTATCGGTTACCCGGTCGTCAGTATCAGCGCCAAGGAAGAGCACGGACTGGAGGCCCTGATCGACAGACTCAAAAGGGAGACGAGTATCCTGGTGGGCCAATCGGGTGTTGGCAAGTCATCGCTGATCAATGCCTTGCTGCCGGCCCATGAAATAGAGACCGGCCGACTCTCCGAGGCCACCGGACTCGGTAGGCACACCACCTCCGCGGCAACCTGTTACGCCCTTCCCCAGGGAGGGGAATTGATCGATTCACCGGGCGTGCGCAGCTTCCGCCTAACCGATCTCACCCGCCGGGAACTGGAACGGGGATTTCGGGAATTCCGTCCTTTCATCGGCCACTGCCGCTTTCACAACTGCACCCATGCGCATGAGCCGGAGTGCGCCATTCAAACGGCCGTGACAAACGGCGATATCACCGCTTTGCGCCTGGATAATTTCCACCGATTGAGCCAGACCTAATGGTTATCGAACTCAAGTTGTTGTTACTCCTGCTAGTGGCGAATGGCGCCCCCATCCTGGCGAGACACCTTTTCGGCGACCGTTTCAATCGGCCGTTGGATGGCGGCTATCGCACACCCAAGGGTCACTATCTCTTGGGTCCCTCCAAGACAATTCGCGGCCTGATTGCCGCGCTTATCGCCACATCGGCAACGGCGCCGTTGCTGGGCATCGGTTGGAAGTCAGGAGCCATGATCGGCGCGCTTGCCATGTTGGGCGATCTGACCGCCAGTTTCATCAAGCGACGACTCGACATGCCGCCAAGCAGCCAGGCGATAGGCTTGGACCAGGTTCCCGAATCACTGCTCCCTTTGCTTTACTGTGCCGTTGTCTTTGATCTGGATTGGTGGGGCATGCTGCTTCTGGTGCTGATCTTTTCGGTGGTGGTGTCCTTGCTCTCCCGTCTACTCTTCCTGCTGGGTGTCCGCAGACGACCTTACTAAGGTATGCAGTGCAATCTCAGGCGGACAGTTGATGCGCACCTCAACGATGGAAGTGCCTGCTCCCGCCGTGGTATATCCCTGCATATCCCCATGCCGCCACTTGCCGAAACCGAGTCGCCGCGGACAGTCGGCATCCAGGGTAAGGGGGTAGCCTCCCGGCAAACAGATCTGCCCGCCATGGGTATGGCCGCAGAAAAACAGATCAAAACCGGAATGGGCCGCCTGGCGAAAGATCTCCGGGGTGTGTGACAGGAGTATCGAGACCGTTTCACCGGTTATCCCCTCGGCAGCCTTCTCAAGGTTATCGACCCGGTAGTAGTGGGCATCATCGACACCCGCCAGATGGATGGTCTGTTTGTCCCGCTGTAGCGCCACCGATTCGTTGAGTAGCATCTGAATGCCCATCGATTCCAATTCCGGTACCATACGGATGGTATCGTGATTGCCCAGCACCGCGTAGACCGGTTGTTTCAGTGCGTCACTCAAGGCGCGCATACCCTCCATCGAGGGATAGATATCGCCAAAGGTCCAGGCGCGATAATCACCGGTCAGAATCACCGCATCATAATCCATGGCGCTGATCCGGCTGATCAGGGCCTCTGTCGCCGGCTGATGCATATCGGTATGCAGGTCGCTGAGATGGAGTAGGGTGAAACCATCAAAAGCCGACGGCAAACGGGGTATTTCGAAGCGATTGCGCGTGACACGAAAATTGACGGTATTACTACGCCCGCGCCAATACAGCCCGGTTACCTTTAACAGGGAACGCAACAATCCATGGGTGGAATACCAGTTCTCGGGATGGAAAAAATTGAGGCCTTTGCCGAACACTCTGGGCAGCGACTCCTCCTCAATACCAAGACGCAACCGGGCATGAACCGGTCCCAGGCGTCTCTCCAAGCTGGTCATCAGGTCTGAATCCATGTCCAGAGTATATCCTGAATCCCCCCCCCCCGTGACTGTGCTTACGAAAAATGGCTCTTCGTAGAATTGTGTGAAATTACGGTAAAATAGCCATTCCAGAGTACGCAACCAATCAGAGAGACACTTTATGTTTATAGAAGATCATTATAGCCAACTGCTGGGCCTCAAGTCTCCTTGGGAGACCAGTAGTGTTGAGCTCAAAGTAGAAGAGCAGAAATACGCTACCCAACGACCAAAGGTGTCCCTCAGGGGGGGATTAATCTCACCGGTTATTGGGAATCTCGCGCTCGATGGACTGGAGCAAGTGGTAAAGGGGAAGACAGAGTACTTCCGCCGTAAATCGCCAGGTACGCGGATGACTTCATCATCACCGCCAACAACCGGGAGGTGCTGGAACAACTCACCCCCGGTATTGAGGCATTTCTCTCGGAACGTGGCGTCAGCCTCTCCAAAGAGAAGACGAAGATCATGCCGCTCAGTGAAGGCTTTGATTTTCTAGGGCAGACCGTTCGGAAACGCATAAGGCAAAACGGCAAACCAGGCAAACTGCAAATTACGCCGAGCAACCCCGCTTTCCAGGCGATCAAAACCAAAATCAGATCCCTTTGCAAACGCCATAAAGGAGCTACGCCCGAGGAGTTCATCAACAAACTCAACCCCGTACTGCGTGGCTGGGCAAACTATCATCGGCATATCATCTGTGCCAAGACGTTCAGCAAAGTCGGCAGCTTCGCCTGGAGGAGACTTTATCGATGGTGCAAACGCCGTCATCCTGACAAAACCGGACGCTGGATCGCCGAACGCTATTTTCTCCAGGGACAGTCCGGCAGCTGGCGATTTGCCGACCCCGATACAGGCACAAGCCTGATCAAGATTGGAGAGTTGGTCAAACGGCAAAGACATGTCAAAACCGGGATGGCAAGCGCAAAAATTTCAAGCTTGCCAATTTAGTCTATTATCACCCTGACTGCCACCAACAGATGGATTACAATGAAGCTGGATAGTAAAACCAAACCGTCGCGTCCCCCAGGGCGTTTGTCATGCTTGAGCCATATACGGTGAAAGTCGCACATACGGTTCTGAGGGGGGAAAGGGCCGTGAGGCACTGACCTACCCGGCGCACCTCAAAATCAGAGATATGGCGAAATACCCATATTTCTACTATCCTTAGCCCATGAGTGAACCGAATTTCGAATGGGATGAGGCCAAAAACCTCGAGAACCAGGAAAAGCACGGCGTCTCTTTCTACGAGGCGCAGCATGCATTTCTCGATTCTAACCGCCTCGTAGCTGAAGATCTCGTGCATAGCCAGGAGGAGAAAAGGTATTTCTGCATTGGTCGAGATGAATCTGGGGAAGGAATCCTCACTATCCGGTTCACCTATCAGTTAAATCGTATCCGCATATTTGGTGCGGGTTATTGGCGAAAGGGTAAGAAGGTCTATGAGCAAGCAAATTCAATACACTGATGAGCCGCTCGGCGAAATGAAACTGGTGCCGGATTTTCTTCCGTCGCCGAAAGAATTGGCGCTGAAAAACCAGCAAACGAAGGTCACCATCTCTCTAAGCTCTGAGAGTGTGGCTTATTTCAAAGAGGCTGCCAAAAGGCACCACATGCAGTACCAGAAAATGATCCGTCAGCTTCTGGATGAATACGTTGCACAACAAAAAATCGCTAATCGGGATAGGGAGCTACTCAAGTAGCCCCCTCCCACAGCACCGCACAGACGGGTCCGTATACGGCGCCTGGCCTGCTATTCGCAGAGATGCTTTGCCGGGCAAATCGGCTCTACATCAAGTGTCTATCGGGCCGTAGCCGGATGATGGATTTTGCACCATAGCGTACGCAAGGAAATAAGCCCTATTCTCTCGAAATGTGCATTGCTTAACCCCATGTTCGTGCCCAATGTCTTAGAGAGACGCCAGTAGCTTTTACGGGATTGACCTGGTCCAGGGTTTTGTTACACTACACCCCAGTTAAGCTACTTTTTTCCACTCTAGCCATTGTTGCTCAAAGTCGTTTGGACTCACATAGTCCGGATATGAATGCAGTCGCCAGCGGTTGTAAAACATGGAAATATATTCCAGTATGTCCCGTTGTGCCTCATATCGAGTTTGGTAGTTTTTCCACTGTACCCGCTCCTGTTTTAGGCTGCCAAAAAAGCTTTCAACAACCGCATTGTCCCA
>JAHXHR010000013.1 GCA_025656505.1 Candidatus Thiodiazotropha sp. (ex Epidulcina cf. delphinae)
TAAGCGAAAAAGTGCGTCTAGGCAATTTTTTTAGGATCAGGGGGTATACTAGGAAAAACGGGTTGCTAAGTGTAGATGGGCATTAGGAAAACCCGGAAGTTAAGGTAGGATGGTCGTCGGGCAAACTACTTCCGGGCCAATACCTTGATCAGGAGACGGGGAACTACCAGAATTACTTCAGAGATTACGACCCAGCGACAGGGAGATATCTACAAAGTGATCCCATAGGCCTACAAGGTGGCATTAACACCTATGCTTATGTTGGTGGAAACCCACTAATTTACTCTGATCCTTACGGCTTGTTCTTCGATGAAGCCGCTGCTGTAGCAGCAGAGACAGCACTAACGACCACGACTAGCATTTCAGTAAGCACAGTATTAGCTGGCGTGGCTGGTGTGGCTGCAAGTGTCTATCCCGTACCGGCTGGTGAAGGCGCAGATCAACTGCCGGAACAATGCAATGATGAAGATAAGTGCTCGCAAATATATAAAAAAATCGATATAGCTGTTAATGGTTTGCAGCGTAGATATCGACATATCAGAGAGAATAGAGGCAATATGGATCCATCAACGCATCAAGACCAGTTCAGAGAGAGACAAGTGCATCTACGAAATCTACTTTATAAGGCAACTAGCATGGGCTGTTTTAACTATAGGCAGGATGCTTGGTATTGGGCTACGAGACCTGCACCAAAACCTGGCCCAAGGACTGCACCATAGTCTTTATGCAATAACTTTTAATGGACAATCGAAAGTTGACAAGTTCCTGGATATTGGCCCATAAGCATGGGATTAATAGTCCTGGTTATAAGAAGCACAGTTGGGCAGTTTCAGAGATGATTGATTTGGTTATTGACCATCCAGAAAGAGTTTGGGAACTAATCTTGGAAATTCTGAGAATAGATGATTCAGAAGAAATTATTAAGGCTGTAGGTGCTGGTCCCCTTGAAGATTTAATGGTTCACCATGGAGATCATTTTATAGATAAAATTGAGCATGAGGCAGCCAACTCAAAATCATTAATAATCGCTATGCAAAATGTTTGGTTAGATAGCGATGATACGGCTTTCTGTAGCCGGTTTTATGATATTGCAGGAATACAGCAACCATTTCCTAAGTAACTGTAGCGCACCACGCTTTTGTCATACGATGAACCGAATTATTCTTGGTAAACAGGGACATATATGGACGCCCCGGGGTTGTCAAGAATAACCGGGGACATCCATAAAAACGAAAGGGGCCATCGGCCCCTTCGTTTTTTATGGCTTATGGAATGGTTGGTCTGTTCTCCACGGTCAACACCAAACACCCCTCCATGACTCTGACAGTCACAGGCGTATCGATGGAAAACCCCGCCTGATCGAGCCAATGCCCCTTCATCTGAATCCACGGTACCGCCCGGCTGGCGGAATGCGATGACTGCTGCTTGGTGCGATACTCGTAGTGGATCGCATTGACCTTGATGTAGCGTTGTTCGCAGATTTTATTTTTACGCGGGCGGTTGCCTGGCTTACCATGTTGCTTAGCCATGACTCACTCCTAGTCAGTGGGTTGTGGTTAGCTGACCTTGGGTGTTGGTAGCACCCTTGGTCAGCGCTTATTGTTTTTCTCTATTTTGTTTGAATTACCTCCTTGTTGAATATCGTTAAATCCCTTCAATCGTGATGATCTCCCCAAAGCGCTCAAAGTCCTGTGTGTTGTGCGTGAGCAGCGCTGGGATGCCATAGGCTTGCATGGTGGCGACGATGTTGGCGTCATGCACCTGTTTGCCGCCGACCTGGAAATGGTCCATCAATCTGATAAGCTGGCTGGTGACGGCGGCGGTATCGTCTGCTACCTGAAGGTGATTTTCGAGATAACGCACCCGCTCGATCACTACCTCTGGCGCTGATAGTTTGGCAAAGGTCTGTGGCCGGGTGCGTGCCGCAATAAACTCCCGCAACACCTGACGACTGATCCACAAAGCCCGTCCGGTCTGATGATGCGCTTTGATCGCATTGAGCGCCGGTTCATGCAGCGGGGCTGTCGCCACGTTGGCGTAGATCAGGATATTGGTGTCGATGAAAAGCGGTTCAGCGTCCGTCATCGCCGTACATATCCTCTCTGCGCAAACTCAACCCTTCCGGCCAGGGGCCGAGATTGTCCACCGGAAAATCCAGATCCTTGCCGGTGGCGCTCTTCTGAGTTGCTGCCCTTTGTCGCAGGAAATCCACGAAGTCCTCCACTTCTGCGATTCGCTCGGTGGGTAGTGACTGGATTTTTTCCAGCAATGTCTGTGCGTTGTGTGCTGGGATACTCATGCTCTAAACCTCCTTTAGCCGCTGACCTGCCGCTGATCAATGGGGGCAACTGCACCCTCAACCCGTCGTTTCACAATCATGGCATCGATCAGCTTGATAATAGCCTCCTGATCATCGCTATCGAAGCTTTCCAGTTCCTGTAGGCGTTCGATCAATCGCACGTTGTGCAATGGCTGAATCTGATCCCGATTGCCCGTGATCAGGTAATCGAGGGTGACGCCGAGAATGTCGCCGAGCTGTATCAGCTTCTCGATGGGGGGTACGTGCATACCACACTCGTACTTGTTGAGCTGCGCAAATCGAATATCGATTTGGTTTGCCAGTTCTTTCTGTGTCCAGCCCTTCTGTTTGCGCAGCTCTTTCAGGCGCAGACCGAAGGCTTTGCGAATATCTTCATCCTGCATGATTGTCATTAGCTCGGTGACCATGAGACGCCTCCTAGCGTATGCGCATGTTCGGAATACGCCTTGACAGGTGTATTGAAAGCGAATATAACACGATGCGTAAAACGCATCAATGCACGCCCACGCCCACAAAAAAGCAAAGGGGTCAGGTCTGTACTTATAGTAATTAATCGTATGTTGTTGCCGTGTGTACCCAGCTACTACCGGGACATTCACAAAAACGAAAGGGGCCGTAGGCCCCTTTGTTTTATCCCGTCAGTTAAGTGGTAGGCTTGTCCTCTACGGTCAACACCAGGCAGCCCTCCATCACCCGGACCTTGATCGGCGCATGGATGGCAAAGCCTGCCTGTTCCAGCCACTGGCCCTTCATGGTGATCCAAGGGACGGTGGTCTCGATGGTCCGATCAAAGCGGGCGTGGTGCTTGTCTTTGATGATGCGGGAATAGAGGGTCTCCCGAACCTTGATGGCCCGGGTCTGACGGGGCTTGTCTTTAGGTGAGCGCCGTTCTGGCGTAAGCTTGTTGGCAGCCATGATAACCTCCGTAGTAGGTTGTTGTGGTGAGCTGGCCCGGGGTGTTATCCGCACCCTTGGCCAGCGCTTTTAAAAAACAGTTATATCTTGGTTGTGTGTTTTATCCTTTAGCCGCTAGCGGCTCATCTGAATCAACTCAATATCTTTCTTCAGCAACTCATTGACGAATACTGAGAGGTCGACACCCTTGGCGTTGGCGAGTGCCGCGAGCGTGTTTTGCACATTGGTTTCCAGATGGATAGGCATTTGCAGTTGTGTGTTGGGGCGGTAGAACTTGCCGCGTGTACCGCCGGAAAAATCGATTTCCTCAGGTATGTCATCGTTTGTCTGTGTCGTCATTGTCTTCACCTTATCGAGGTTCATTCTCGTATTGCTGCCGTTCCCAGCGCGTGGCCTCGCGTGCTGAGATCAGGCGGACTCTGGCCATGTTGGCGTCCAGCACCTGGTAAGTATGGGCCACGGCCAGCAATCGGCCCTCACTGCTTTGGCCCAGGGTAAACCAGCGTTCTTCTGTCTCGCTGTGCGCTTCGTCGAAAACGGTCAGCGCCAGCGGATCGAGCATGACGGTTGCGGCCTGGGCAAACGTGATGCCATGCTTGATCAGATTACTCTGCGCCTTGGCGTCATCCCAGACAATATCGAGCAGTGGTTCTGTCATTGTGGCATATCCACTGGCGCTAGTGCCGAGGCTATCCGCTGTTTAGCGATCATGGCATCGATGAGCTTGATTACCGTCTCCTGGTCGTCGGGGTTAAAGAATAAAGGGGTCAGGTCTGTACTTATAGTAATTAATCGTATGTTGTTGCCGTGCGGACCCACCTAATTTATTGTCTCAGTCCGCTAGTTAAAACTATGCACTTTAGTGCAAGGCTTTAGCTGCTACACAGTTATGCTAGGCCAGGAAGCATGAAAGAGCAAAGGCGAAGCGGGCATATATTGATGGTGCATTTGGTCTGGGTGACGAAATATCGATATCCAGTCCTGAGAGGAGATATTCAGAAGCGGTGTCGTGAATTGATCATCCAAATCTGTGATGCTGAGGATGTTCAGATATTGAAAGGAGCGGACATCCAGGCGTCTGCAAGATGAGTTTCCAGCGCTAAAAAAGCTAGGTATTTCTGGGCAATAGGGTATGGTGCTTGGTCGACGGGGAACATAACGGATGAGATGGTTCAGGAGTATTTCGAGCACCATAGAGATCCTTCAAATGCTGATACAGGAAATATCATTCTTGAATAGGTGTATGGGGACTTTCAGCCCATAGTCGTTGAGTTAAAGAGGTATCCACTTCACTGGCCTAATAAATACGTATGGCATTGATTCATAAGATCCTTTTTAGCTTATGTGGGTTTTTCATAAAACCCAGTGAATCAAACTCTTACGGAAGCGAGGCCAGTGAAGTGGATACCCCCTTTTATTTATTTCGCTTGGGGGTCGCCGGCATCCTCGATCGTCAGCCGGACCGAACCGTCGGCGGTGGCGACCTGGATCACCCCGGCGGAGGCGGCGAAGCAGAGGGCGTTGATCCGGGCGTCGTTGGCTTGATCCGTAGCGGATGCGCCGGTAAGTCACAACAGGGCTATGACACAGAATACCCGATTAGCATACGCATCGGGTGGCAGCGGGTATCAGCCACACCCCGGCACACGATGCCACTGCTGCCGCTGCTCCCTTCCGGGCCTGACGGGGTTCACAGTTTCTCGTTGCGGGGGGACCGATACCAACCGCCATTGAAGCTGTGGATTATACTGATTTTTGGTAAGCAAAAAAGCTTGAATCGGACGATTGTCGTTGTTTTATTGCTTTCCATTTACGAAAGCATAAATAGTCCGTCAGGACAGGATAAACGTAAATGTTACAATCCATCGGACTATCGGCAGGAGGCGGGCGCAAACCCGAACGCTACCAGCAATGGCTGTAACGCCGGCCAGACATTATCCCTGAGGATAGGCTGAGCCCGGTCGTTGGGGTGGATACCGTCGCGCTGCATCAGATCGGCGTCCAATGCCACGCCTTCAAGGAAAAACGCTACCAGGGGAACTGATTCCGCCTCGGAGACATCATAATAGACGCGATGGAAGGCGTTGATGAAATCCGCGCCGTAGTTGGCCGGCAGGCGAACTCCCAACAGCAGCACTGCGGCGCCGGCCTGTTTGGCCAGTTGCACCATACGCTGCAGGTTGTCGCGCATTTCCCGATTGCCGATTCCGCGCAAGCCGTCATTTCCGCCCAGTTCGATGACCAGGATGCGGGGATCGTACTTTGCCAACAATGCCGGCAGGCGGGCCAGACCGCCGCTGCTCGTATCGCCGCTGATACTGGCGTTGATGACCTTGACCGGTCCACAATCCTTGCTCAGGCGCTGGGCGAGCAGATTGACCCAGCGGGTCTCGGTGGTTACACCATAGCCCGCGCTCAGACTGTCGCCGATGACCAGCAGGGTGGGAGCCGCCGCAGTTAGCGGCGGTGAAATCAACAGAGAGAAGCCTAACAATAACCGTGAGATCTTTTTCATGTTGCGAACATCATCCAATCAACACCCTGTGACCGCAAGCGGCCTGATGAAGTTCGTCGAGACCTCTGAGGGCAGGTTGGAGATCCTGCGGCGGATCGATCTGCAGGTGGCGTCCGGCGAGGCGGTGGCGATTCTCGGCGCTTCCGGCTCCGGCAAGTCGACCCTGCTGGGGCTGCTGGCGGGATTGGATGAGGCTTCCGAGGGCGAGGTGCGGCTGTTCGATACCTCACTCAGCGGCCTTGATGAGGATGGCCGGGCCGCATTGCGTGCCGGCAAGGTCGGTTTTGTTTTTCAATCCTTTCAACTGCTCTCGGGCATGACGGCATTGGAGAATGTCATGCTGCCGCTTGAACTGGCGGGCCATCACTCACCGGAACGGGCGGCGATGGAAGCCCTCTCTCAAGCGGGACTCGCCCTGCGTCTGCGTCATTACCCGGCTCAGCTCTCCGGCGGCGAGCAACAACGGGTCGCCTTGGCGCGCGCCTTCGCACCCGGCCCCAGGGTGCTGTTTGCCGATGAACCTACGGCCAATCTGGATCCCCATACGGGAGAGCGGGTAGCCGAACTGCTGTTCAGACTCCAGCAGCACAGCGGCACGGTGTTGATTCTGGTCACCCACGATGAGATGTTGGCGCGTCGCTGCGATCGCCGCCTCTATCTCCGTGAGGGGCGCCTGGAGGCGGAGGCTTGAATCCCTTCAGTCTGGCCTTGCGGTTGCTGCGTCGGGACTGGCGCGCCGGTGAACTGCGGCTGCTTGCCACGGCCCTGGTGATCGCCGTGGCGTCAGTGACATCGGTGGGTTTCTTCACTGACCGGGTGGAGCGGGCCATGGAGCGTCAGGCGAGCGAGGTGCTGGCCGCAGATCTGCGTCTTGAGAGCAATCAACGGATACCCGAAACGCTGATCGAGGAGGCGGATCAACGTTTGTTGCAGCGGGCCGAGACCCTGAGTTTTCCCAGTGTCGTTCTGAGTAACGGCGTCACTCAACTGGTGCAGGTCAAGGCGGTCTCCGACCACTATCCCCTACGAGGTCGAATGCGGGTGCGCGACCGCATCAGCGGGGAGGACTATGCTACCGAGTCCCTGCCGCAACCCGGCGAAGCCTGGCTGGAGGAGCGTCTGCTGCCCTTGCTGGATCTACACATCGGCGACACCATCAAGCTGGGGCAGCGCCTGTTTAGCATCGCCCGCATCATCAGCTACGAGCCCGATCGATCCGCCAATCTCTTTCAACTGGCCCCACGGGTGATGATCAGGTTCGACGAGGTGGACAAGACAGGCCTGTTGGGGCCGGCAAGCCGGGTCAGGCACTATCTGCTGCTGGCCGGCTCCCCATCACAAATGAGCAGTTACCGGCAATGGATCGAGACCCGGGAGAGACCGGGCATCCAGGTGGAGGATATCCGCACGGCCCGACCTGAACTCAGGATCGCCCTGGAGCGGGGAGGGCGTTTTCTACGTCTTGCGGCCTCCACGGCGATCCTGCTTTGCGTGGTGGCGGTAGCCCTCTCCAGCCGCCGTTTCGTCGAGCGCCAATCCGACACCAGCGCCTTACTCCGATGTCTGGGCGCGAGCGGCAGGGATGTGGGGCGGATCTTCGTCCTGCGACTGCTGACCCTGGGGGTGATCGCCAGCCTTGCGGGCGGCCTGCTCGGACTGGCGGCGCAAGCGATATTGGTGGAGCTGATCGGCCACTGGTTCACCAGCCGGATACCTGCTCCCTCGGCTTGGCCCCTGCTATCGGGCTTGGCCACCGGCATCCTTGTGTTGATCGGCTTCTCCCTTCCCTCCATATTGAGACTCAGCAAAGTGCCTCCGCTGCGTGTCTTCAGGCGTCATTTGGGGTCACCGCCGGTGAGTTATCGGCTGTTTCTCGCAACCGCCCTCATCTCCCTCGGCGCCCTGCTGATGTGGCAGATCGGCGATGACAGGCTGGCCTTCCAGCTAATCGGCGGCCTGCTGGCGGGAATGGCCATTCTCCTATTGGTCTCCCGCCTGCTGGTCTATCTGCTCGCCCCCCTGCGCAACCATACCGCCGGTTCATGGCGCTACGGACTTGCCGGCTTGTCGCGCAACCCGGCCACCACCAGCATCCAGATGACCGGTTTCGGACTCGGCATTACCGTACTGTTGGTTCTGGCGATGGTCAGAGTCGATCTGTTGGCCGATTGGCGCAATGCCTTGCCGGAAGAGAGCCCGAATCAGTTTCTCATCAACATCCAGCCTGGCGAAGTGGAGAGTGTGCGCAACCTACTCGCTGAGGGCGGCATCAAAACGGGCGGACCCTATCCGATGATCCGCGGACGCCTGATCAGCATCGACGACCGCCGGGTCTCCGAAAACGACTATCATTCCCCCAGGGCTCAGCGGCTTGCCACCCGGGACTTCAACCTCAGTCTGGCCACCGAGATCCAGTCCGACAACAAAATTCTCGCAGGCCGTTGGTGGTCTGAGTCAGCGTGGCATGAACCCTGGTTTTCGGTGGAACAGGGTTTGGCGGAGACCCTCGGCATCTCACTCGGCTCACAACTGGGGTTCGAGGTCGCCGGGCAACGGATCAGCGGCCGGGTGGAGAACGTTCGTTCTGTGCAGTGGGACTCTTTTAACGTCAATTTCTTCGTCATCGGCACCCCTGGGCTGATGGCCGACCTGCCGGCCACCTACATCACCAGCTTCTATCTGCCCCCTGAGAAACGCGAACTGTTGCACAGGCTGATCCAGGCGCACCCGAGTGTCACCGTGCTTGACGTTACCGCCCTGATGCAGCAGGTTCGCGCCATCATGGATCGTGGCACACTGGCAGTGGAGTCGGTGTTTCTGTTCACCGTCGCTGCCGGATTGATCGTGCTCTACGCCGGTATTCAGGCCAGTCATGAATTGCGGGTGCAGGAGACGGCTGTGCTACGCACGCTGGGACTGAGCCGCAGACGATTGGTGACTTCCCTGTTACTGGAGTTCGCCCTGCTGGGCGGGCTGGCGGGTCTGATTTCCGCCGCCCTTGCGAGCGCCATCAGCTATTCGTTGGCCACGAGTGTATTTGAACTGCCCTGGAGCATCGACCCGGCCATGTGGGGCATCGCCCTATTCGGCGGTGCCGCCGGGGTGGGTGTAGCCGGTACGCTCGCAAGCTGGCGCCTGTTCAATACGCCACCGATGACGGTATTGAAAAAGGTCTGATGAACCGATAGCTCTTATTTGAGCCTGAATCCACCGATTCGGCTTGAAATCAATGGATGGCGGAAATACGACGGTTTGCCCTCACTTCCCCATGGGTGGAAATTTACTGCTCACTTTCCACAATAGCGGAGACCTCGGGATGACAATGGCTGGTGTCCAAGAGAATAGCGAATACCTGCTGATAGATGTTGCACTGAGCATCACTTTCACTATCCGCCGTCAGCAATTCCGTCTCGATTTTCTCTATGATGTCTTGAAACCCAGGATCCATCTCGAGTAGTTTCGAGGGTCCGAGCAGACAATAGATCGTTCCCCAAGCGGCTGAACTGACTATATTTTTCGATGCGGAGACGGTGGGCTCATGAGACTTTTTAGCAGCCATACAGGCTTGCCTGTGCATAATGTCTACGATCTGCCGGGAAACAGCCGGACTCAGGTCGTTCAAACTCAGTCCGCCCCCCTTGAGATAGTCGGAGAAAAGCCTCTTTTTAATGTTTTTTTCGAAAAAACTGAACATGACTGTAGATCCCTCCATCGCTGTGTCAGTTCAAGAAAAGCCGATGGTTTAAATCTAGTCGGCGAACCTTAAGAATCCTTTAAAGCTGAAGTTTCACGCTATTGATTTTGTGGTAATATCAAGCTTATGAACTATCTCATTGAAAAACAGAGTGTTTTTTTAGCAAGCAGCGGCCGCGTCCAGAATTAATTTTATGGAGGTTTGCTATAAACCGGGCAAACCCCATCAAAAATAACCTTAGCCCATATCCACTACGCATCTCGGTGCTCACAAAACCGTAAAACTTCAGCTTTAAAGTAATTAGTGTATTTTGAGAAATTTTCTGAAATAGCGGCGATAGCTATTCCGGCATGTTGGGCGGGTCGAGATCTTCCAAGGGTTTCTCCTCTGCCAGGCCGGTTTGCCACTCCCGCAGCATCTCCACATGCCGGCCCTCTTCCTCAGCCATCTCCGAGGCGATTTTTTTTACCTCCTCATTCGAGGTGTTCTCGGCCACCTGCAGATAGAAATCACGCCCGCGGGTTTCGTTGAACAGCGCGATCTTCATCGCTTGGGTTGTGGTCATCATGTAACTCGCCTCCTCCATACAAAAAGATTCGGGTGACGAGGGACACCTCCACTTGAAATCCCAGGGGGTGAGTTTCGGCAGGTCCATGCCTTCGCTGCGATCCCGGACCTCTTTTGCATGTTGTCGACTGTATCCGGCCAGTTTTCGAAACAGCTCTGCCACCTGGAGGTTATTGTGTATCTCCATACTGTCAGCCAGCTCCTCGTAGTGATCACTGGATGCCTCCTCCAGTTCAAGGGCATGGACAAGAAGCTCCCCGACTGTATCGATCAGCACAACCGCTTGATCACTCATCGATGAAATTCCTCCTCCAGGTCACTCAGTTCCACCTCCTTAGGATTTTCAGGCTGCCAGACGGGGAATCGGACGGCATAGATGACCCCCGTCGCCTTACCGTCATCCGCCTGTATGATCTGAGCCGCCTTAGTCCGGTCTTCGGTCGGCAGGTCATCGATAAAGGGATGCACCAGCTCTTTCCAGCCGCGTTGATCGGGCCTGAATGTGACACAACCGCTCAACACCTGCACAAAGGCAAAGCCGGGGTGTTGAATAGCCTCGACCAATAACCGGGTCAACTCCGACGGCTCCCCGGCGTAACCCCGTGCGATAAAGCCGGCGCCTGCCGCCAAGGCTATGGCCGCCGGATTGAAACGGGGGATGCCGGTGCCGTGAGGCGTCATTTTGCTGTCGCTCCAGGTCGGTCGCGTGGTGGGCGATGCCTGCCCCTTGGTCATGCCGTAAACCTCGTTATCCATGACGATGTAGGTCATATCCATATTGCGCCGGCAGGCATGTAGAAAATGGTTGCCGCCGATGGAGAATCCGTCGCCGTCACCACCCGCCACAATGACCGTCAGATCCGGGCGAGCCGCTTTGAGCCCGGAGGCTGCCGCCAACGCCCTGCCGTGAATACCGTGAAAACCATAGCTGTCGATGTAGGCGGGCAGGCGTGACGAACAACCGATACCCGATACCACGGCGACGTTTTCCTTGATCAGACCGAGATGCGCCATCGCCTTGGTCAACGCGGCGAGTACCGCGAAATGACCGCAGCCAGGGCACCAAACCGGCTTAATGTCCGATTTATAGTTTTTAGCCTTGGGTGCGGGAACCGCCATGATCGGTCTCCTATTTCAGTAGGTAAATCGAAGTCAATAATTCGTCTATCAGTAGTTTAGTATCAGAATGGAGCGGTCAACGGCGGTTTTCAGGTTCAAGCGCCCGTAGTATACGCCCGGGCCGCAAGGGTAAAGGTCCGGGCTGCGCCAATGATTGCGCCGAAGGAGGTAAAGCGCCCTGGGCATGTAGGTAGTGAAACAGTTGCCCGCCGTGATTCTGCTCCACCACAAGAATCTTCCGCATACCTTCCAAGGCCTGCCGCAAACGCTGCCGCCGAAGGGGCGCCAACAGGCGCAGGGCAATGACCCTCGCCTCCTCCCCCTGTTGCCGAAGGCGGCGCGCCACTTCCTTCACCACACCGGCGCTGGATCCCCAGGTAATGATGCATTGTTCTCCTTCTCCCTCGATCTCGGCCCAGTCATCGCCGAAGTCGTATTTTTCCAGTTTGCGCAGCCGTTTATTGAGTTGCTCCCGGTGATCGGCCGCCATGCTGGAGGGTGTGCCCCGGGTGTTGTGTTCGAGACCGTCGGCGGTATACATGCCGCCTGGTGTGCCGGGCAAGGTCATGGCGGAGATGTTGTCCTGTGTGAGCTGATATCGCCGATAGTCGCCGCCGGGTGACCGCTCGACGGCGCGCTGCAATGACTGCTTGCATCGGGGCGGGGCCTCGATGATCGCCTGGGATTGTCCCAGGGATTGATCCGACAATACCAGCGAGATGGTCTGGAGATGTTCCGCTAACTGCACCGCCCACTGGGTGGTGAATACCGCGTCACGAATAGAGAGCGGTGCCAGCACCAGATGCGGCGCATCGCCATGCAGCCCGTACAGTGCAATATTGAGATCGGACTGCTCCGATTTGGTGGGAATCCCGGTCGAGGGTCCGCCGCGCATCACATTGATCACCGTCACCGGGGTCTCGCTGACCAGGGCCAGCCCCAGTCCCTCCACCATCAGACTCAGACCAGGGCCCGAGGTGGCGGTGAGCGATGGCACGCCGCCAAAGGAGGCGCCGATGATCATGTTGATTGAGGCCAACTCATCCTCGGCCTGCAACAGGGAGCCGCCCAGTTTTTCCAAGCGGGGCGCCAACCACTCGAGTATCTCGCTCGCCGGGGTGATGGGGTAGGCGGCGACGAACCTCACCCCGCCGAGCAAGGCGCCAAGACCGCAGGCCTGGTTACCGGTTATGCTCCACCGATTATCCTGCCTGCCCGGCGACGGGATGGTGATCCGCGGACGGTGATCGTGATTGTATCCGAGACCGAGCGCCCGCAACGCTGTCTCGACCACCTGTTCGCCCTTGCCCTGCAACACCTGCCTGACACTCGCTTCCATGGCGCTCAGCTCCAGTCCGCAAACCACTGCAGCGGCGCCCAGTGCAACCATATTGAGACGCCCCTCGGGCAGGCCGGAAGCGAAAACCTTGAACGGCACTTCCCTGATTTCAGCACCATTGCTGCGCAACAGCGCGGGGATCTCGCCGGCCGCCGGGTCACATAGAATCAGGCTCTTGGCGGAGAGGGGGATTTCATCGGCGAAGCGCTCAATGTTTAACCAGTCGAGGGCCACCAGCAGGTCGTACTCATCCCCCATGCACGCTACGGGGTCGGGACTGAAACGGATCATTGCTGCGGATTCGCCACCGCGGATCTGCGGTCCCGCCGAGCGGGTCATCAAACCTTGGAAGCCGCATTGGGCGGCCGCCTCCAATAAAATACGCCCGGCAGTCACCGCACCGCTGCCGCCCGAGCCGGTAATCGCTACCGAAAAACCGTCATCCGAAGCGGATGCCTGGCTGTCGTTATTCATTGATGATCAGCACTTCGATGCGTCGATTACTCTTTCGCCCCAGTTCCGTTTCATTGTTGGCAACCGGACGGGACTCGCCATAGCCAATAGCGGTCAGGCGGGTCTTATCGACCCCGCCGACCTTCTCCAGGAATGAGGCAACCGTCTCGGCGCGTTGTTGCGAGAGGGTCTGATTAACCGCTGCGCCGCCCACCGAATCGGTATGCCCCGAGACAACCACATTCGGATTGGGAAAAGACTTCACGGCCGTCACGATCTTGTCGAGCAGGGCAAAGTTCTCAGCTTGGATATCGCTGCCGCCACTGGGAAAGTTGAAGGCGCGCAACTCAAGCAGCACATTATGCCCCTGCCGATAGACGTTCGCCTCATCCACTGAGAAGAGATCCTGAATCTTGTCGAAACGCGCCTGGGCCTCACGGTTTTCGCGCTCAACCGCTTCCAGGCGACTCTGCAGATCGATACGGGTCGCCAGCTCGGCCTGTTGCATGCCGGCGAAATTGGCCAGCTTGTCACGCAACAGGGTGACTACCTCATGGTTGGGGCGATCAAACGGCAGCGCTTCGCCGGTGGGTTCATTGATCAGGCTGAGCTGTTTCTGATACCAGAGTATGATCTCTTCCCTGGTGTAATCCCTGCGTTCGAAGTCCTTGATCATTTCGGCGATCTCGACACTCTGTCTGGCCAATGCGCTGGCGCGCAGGGCATGATTTTTCGCCTTCTTCCGCTGGCTCCGGTTGGTCTCCAAGACAGCCACGGAGAGCGCCAGCTCCTCAAGGGCCCGTTTCAGCGTCTTCGGCGTAAACTCATCCGCCTCTCTACCGGTGGCCTGGGCGATATCGTAACGGGCGTTTTCGGTCGCATCCTGCTTTAAGGCTTCCAACTCTACTTCGGCGTAGCCCAGCAGCATCTCGGGCCGCCATCGCTTGGCTGCCTCTGTCTCTCCCTGCTCAACCTGTTCGGATGCCTTGCGCAACTTGCCGTCCAGGGCCTCGAAGCGCTCCTTCAGCATCGTGTCGGCGCCTGCCGCGACCGCCAATCGCCGGGCCTCCAGCACCTCTCGCATCAGTTCTTTGGAGAGCGTTGCATCAGATTCAGCCTTATCGAGGATGCGTCTGCCTTCAGCCACAGTCGCCGCCACCTGCTCGTCACGCTTGGTGCGGCCAAGGGAGATCGCCTGCGCGAGCTTGGCTCGTGCAGCGGCGAATCCCAACGGTGCCAGATCGAAAAGCGCGTTGGTCTCATCCTCGGCCAGTTGTGACTTAAGCGCTGAAATCTCCTCATATTCCTCAATGACCTGGTATTCGGAGAGGGTCGGGGCGGTGGTGCAACCGGAAAACAACGGCACCATGATAATGAGGCATGAGAATCTCAGCCTATTCTTCATAACTCACTTCTCCGACCGTTTGTATCTTTATTCTCTGACCCATGGGTTAACCCACCAACGCACAAAAAATATCGGATTCCACAGGAAAACCCCACCATTTGAGGGAGCTTATCGTCGGTTTGTTCCAGGATCAACCGCTGGGCGGGTCGGTGTATGAGGGATGGCAACGTATTTATGGATCATAAACCGTACGAATCGATCTCACTGGAGAGGGCGAGAGAAATACAGCAGGAGGCATGCCCGAAAAGAGCGACTTCTCACCCCGGGTGTTGGCCGATTCAGGCCCGATACCGCAGCTGCGGCGCGGGCCTGTTTCGGATGTGATCTAGCCCGCATTTCTCACCAGGCGGACCGAATGAACGGATAACATGATGAAATCCAACAGACTTAGCTTCGAAAAATGATGGTAGTACATTGACACCCTGTCCTATTTGGTTTTTAGAACAAGCCGGCTTTGGATCTTGAACGATCAGCCTTGAACCATAGCGACGACTATGCTTCGGCGGCTAATCGTTCAACCTCCTTCGCCGGCTTGCCCCAAAAATTCAAATCCTGCTAAGAAATGCGGGCTAGTACGTGAAATCCACTTCGGCGCTGATCTCCGTAACCCGCAGCAACGGCGGACCCGCAGTTTGCCGTTTGACCACTATTTGCAGATTGTTGATGTCGGCAAGATCCAAGGGGCCGCCATCAGCGTCGGCCGTGAAGGTTTGAGAAATCATCTGATTGTAGTTTCCACTGGTATCCAGGGCCACTGAGCCGCTCCAGATTGTGGATGTTCCGGTCTTGTAGCCTACATCCACATTTGCCGAATAAGGCACGGCATTAGGCCAGGGACCAGCCAGATAGCGCGCCGAAATGTGAATAGTGACAGCCTGGATGGTTGTGCCCCCGAGGCCGACGGGATCGTCCATGCTTACGGTGAAAGTCTGTGACGGTGAGGTGCAGCAAAGCTTGACATAGCTGACATCGCCGTCGTTGCTGTCCAAAGCGCTGGCCCAGGTCGAACCGGTATTAGGCGCATACGCCCCTGCATTGACTACGTCGGAGGGATTCAGGCTCACGGACTGTCCCGCTCCGCCCGCTACCGTCGAGAAGGTCGTCTCGGTTGAAAAATCCGACCAGGCGCCAGTGCTGTTCTGATGACGTACCCGCCAATAGTAGGCGGTGGCATTGTTCAGCGCCGCCACGACCTGGTGGCTGGTCAGATCGGCGCTTGCGCCACTGTCATAGACCGGCGTGGAGTAATCTCCCTGGGTGGTGGTAATCTGCCACTGCGAAGCCTGGTGGAGATCTGCCGGATCCGGATCCGCATAAGCGCTGGAGGTCAGCAGGGGCGTTGCCTCTACCGATACCGCTCCATCGAGAGGAGTCAGGTTGGAGGGCGTATCCGGGGGGGTGCCGAACACAGGCGGCCGCGTGTAGATGGTCTGGTCATTGTGACACATATTACACACACCGTTCTTGGCCGGATTACCCGGGCCGCCGCCAATGAAGCGGGTCTTGCCGCCGGTGCTGTCACCCAGCACCGGGTAGCTCCCCTCCGGTGTGTACTGGAAGTCCAGGGACGGCACCTTGTCGGTGGTGCCGGGTGTGCTGATCAATTCACCATGCCGCACCATCACCGGAGACGGTGAACCGTGGACGTTATGGCAGGCCGGACAACTGATCCGGGACTCGGCCACGCCGTCGTAGTCCGAATCGTATTGCGGGGTGGTGGGACCGAACGGACCGTTGCGTCCATCGGTGTGCAGATCGTGCAGACTGGTCCAGGTTCCGCCAAGGTTGTTGCGGAAGTTGGTGGTGGCGCCCGCACCGGTAACCGGATCGCCGCCGTTGTAGAGGTTATTCTCGTCGTGGCAGGAGAAGCAGAGGGCGAACTCCTGGCTCTCCCGGAATCCCGGCGGAAAGACATGGCCGGCGCGAGGAATATGCATCGGATATTTGCCCCCGTAACCGCCGGCAATATTCTTCAACCGGTAGCCGTTCTGGTAACCGGCGCTGACGGGATCCCAAGTGAGATAGTCACCGTCAGCGGCGTATGTACGGGCGTCACCGTCGATATGCGCCATTCCGGCATCATGGCAATCCAGGCACTCCCTGCCGGCGCCCTTGCTCCCGGAGGAGGGATAAACTTCGCTGCCGGGCAGCCCGTGTCCGGTTTTGTAGAAGCCCCAACCGGCTCCATAGGGGGTCACCGCATCCTCGTCACCGGCGATATTGGGCGCGCTGACGTTGGCGATCAGCGAAGGCGCGTCATCGTGACAACCCACGCACCACTTCTCCTTGCCCGCTTTCAGCAGATTATTCTCATAAACGCCTTCGGCCCAGTTACTCTTGGCGCCGATGATCGGATCAGCAATGCCGTCGTAGTCTCCCCCGGGGCTGTGGCAGCTATCGCAAACGGTGGTGTTTTGAAAATCGAAGCCGTCGGCAAAAATCGTCGGGTCGAACTGCAAAGGGTCGGCATGGCAGTCGCTACAAGCCAGATGCGGTCCCTTAGCGTCATGCACATGCGTCTTGTGCGCCTGAGCGAAAGGCGGCGCGAATTCTTTTCCGTGGTTATGGCAATCGGTGCATTTCCGGCCGTCGAAATGGTCGGTATTGTCGCTACCGTCGTTGAGATGGTGCTGATTCAGGGTATGGCACACCTCACACACGCCGTCGTAGACCACATCGCCGTCGGCATAGGAATTGGACCCCGTTTTAGCCGTAAACACCACCGGCCTAGGTCCGCCGTTGGGCGTCTGGATCACTTCCCGGATGAGGTGAAGGTTCGAACCGCCGAAACTAAACAGATCATGGCAGACGAGGCAACTGTCGACATAATGATATCCAAAGGCGGCGGAGACCGTCACCGAAGGATAACCGCATACCGTAAGAATGGCGATCAGCGCTAATGTCCAGGCGCCCCTCTTTGCATTTTTGATTTTGTTATATAATTGCATAGCCGATATTTCTCCTAATGCTGATCTAAAAAACTACCGAATTCCTGAACATCAACACATCGCCGATAATGAAGTCATGAAACTGCCGGTGGCAAACGGAACATGATGGTTTCAGCAATGCGTGGCAACATGTCCTATGTGTAAATAGATAAAATCCGCCCTCATCCACTCCTGACTGAATTCTTAACAACGTAACAGCAGCCGACTGCCTATACCTCCCCTTGGGGCATTGTGGGTCTTCAATTTGCAAGCGTGATAACGAAGTATTAAGAGCACAATTCATACCATACTATAATTATGTGTATTTCATCTTATTGTTTATTATGATTTATTTCTTAAAGGTGAGAGTAAGAGGAGGCTCTTAACCAAACAGTCCCTTGGCGCATGGTTACTGATCAGTAACACAAAAAATCCTCTATAGATAAACAACCACATGATAATCAAGGTTTTTTACATTCCGCCCACCAAGTAGGCGGTTGGTTACAGTTCAGTAACGCTCGTCCATACGGCGCCCGATTCTCCATGGAGTGAATTCCTCATCAGGACAAAGCCGCCCAGATCTTTGGCAGGATGTATCGTGGATCACGAAAAAAGAGTGAAGTAAGGCTCAAATTCCAACAGGCGTTTTGCTACCATTTCGTAGCGAGTATTGTCGAGGTGATGATCTTAGAGGACTTTAATAGTATGAGTGATTTATACGAACGTTTGGGCGGTGAGCCCGCGCTGGATGCAGCAGTGGATATCTTTTACCGCAAGGTGCTGTCCGACGACCGTGTCAACGAGTTTTTCGATGGCGTGGACATGGAGCAACAAGCGGCTAAACAGAAGGGATTTCTCACCATGGTTTTTGGCGGGCCTCACAACTATACCGGCAAGGATATGCGTGAGGGACATAAACACCTGGTGTCCCGGGGACTTGATGATACGCATGTGGATGTAATTATAGAGCTGTTGGGAGGCACCCTGAAAGAACTGAGTGTCGGCGATGCGGATATCGCCGAGGTCGCCGCTATCGCCGAGTCGGTGCGTGACGACGTGCTGGATCGCTGATGGCGGTGATCCGCTATGCGGGCCGCTCCTTCTCGGTGATGGAGGGGGAATCGGCCCTGGAAGCTCTGCTGGCTGCGGATGATGAGATTCCCAACCATTGCCGGTCGGGTGTCTGCCAGTCTTGCGTGATGCAATTGGTGGCCGGAAAGATCGACCCCCGTGCGCAAAAGGGATTGAAAGACAGTTGGCAGGCACAAGGACTGTTCCTTGCCTGCCAGTGCTATCCCGATCAGGATCTGGAGATTCGCCTGCCTGCCGCTGATCGGATGCGGGTAGGCTGCCTGGTAACGGGACACGACAAGCTTTCCGGGGGGATCGTGCGCCTGCGTCTGCGGCCGCAATCCCTATTCGATTACCACCCCGGCCAGTATGTCACCCTTTGGCGAGACAGCGCACTCGGGCGTAACTACTCTCTGGCCAGTGTACCGCTTCTGGATGGAGACGAGCTGGAGTTCCATATTAAACGGTTCTCCAACGGGCGCCTCAGCAGTTGGCTGTGCGATTGTGTGAATATAGGCGACCGAATCGAGCTTCAGGGACCGGGCGGCTATTGCTTCTACACCGGCGGAGATGCCGGACAAGACCTATTGCTGGCGGGTACCGGCACTGGACTCGCTCCCCTGTACGGCATACTACGCGATGCCCTGCAGCGAGGACACACCGGACAGATTCATCTCTACCACGGTGCCGTGAACGCAGACGGTCTCTACCTTCATGAAGCCCTTCAAGGGCTGGTGGCGACCCATCAAAATCTGCACTATCATCCCTGCGCACTCACCAAGTCACCCGGCCGATGCAATGACATTCGGGTGGAGGATCTCGATCAACTGCTCAGATGCGAGCGGAGCGGATTGCAGGGCTGGAAAGTCTATCTTTGCGGCCCGGACGAGTTCGTGAAAAAGCAGCGCCGGCATTGTTTTCTCGCGGGGGCGGGACTGAAGGATATCTATGCCGACGCCTTTATCGATTATTCCCAATCCTCATAAACCGCAATTCTTTTTTCTGAGCTAAAGACACCGAATCCTGCCGTTATTCTACGGACTTAATCCTTATCCATTAGATGTCCTTTTTCATTATATGAAGAAATTCACGAAACAAGCATTTTCCTCATGTATTGAGTTTGACACGGAGATAAACCCTAACCCATACTCCTGCTGCGTCGATAATTTATTTAAAACTAAGGAGAAAATTGCTATGTCATTAATAACCTGGACCGCGGAGCAGTTCGGTACAGATGTTGACTTCGCTGATGAAGAACACAAAACGTTGTTTGGTAAACTTAATAAGTTGCACGAATTGGCGACGGATGGTGCGGATCGCTCCGCCACAGGTGCTCAATTGGATGATTTAATTGCGTATGTTGTTGAACATTTCACCCATGAAGAAAGCGAAATGCAGTCCAAGGGTTTCGATGGCTACGCGAGTCATAAATCCGAACATGATGCATTGGTCGGAACCGGCGCCGAATTGCAGAAAAAATTTCATGCGGGAGAAGCGGAAGTGACCGAGGAGTTCGGTCAATTGGTTAAAACTTGGCTGGAAAATCACATTCCAAAATTTGATATGGCTTACTCGGGTGCATTAAACGGTTAGTCATTTGAAGTTTTGTCTGTTTGTCTTTGTTACGGATGCAGGTAGGTTATACCTAGCAGCGCTGGGTGAATGACAGAGACATGGCTGACAAAGTTATCGGGTAGGAGGCGGGGTCGCCCCCGCCGTCCTATCACACCATCGGGCATGCTGGTGATAACCATGGAAAGCCGCACCCTGCCGCCGTCGTTCTTCCCGCCGTTACAGGACACGGTTCTTCTCCTGCTTGTTATGCTGCTGCTTTTTCCGCTACGGGTCGAGGCGGGTGTCTACCAGTGGACAGACGAGCAAGGTCGTGTGCATTTCAGTGACCGACCGGTGACCGGGGAGTCGACCGAGGTTAAGATCAAGGATCGGAGTCGGCCGTCGGTGCAGGACCGGCAGGATCGGAAGCTGAAAATGAAACGCATGCTGGACGTTTATGAAGAGGATCGTGCGGCAAAAAAAGAGGCCGATCGGAAACAGGAAAAGGAGCGCAAGAAGCGCAAGAGGAACTGTCTGCACGCGAAAGACCGGTACGATTCTCATAGCCGCGCGACGGGCATCTATGACTTTGGCAAGGATGGTGATCGCCGTTATCTGAGTGACGGGGAGCGAACGCGCCATATGCAAAAGCTGAAGGCTGAGGTGGCGCGTTGGTGTAAGTGAGCCAGGCGGGTGTATTCGCGGTGATTAGCGGCAAAAAATCAGCCGAAGAAAAAAGGGGGCGGAGCCCCCTCTTTCCAAAAGAGTTTGTCATCTACCGTCGGTTAGTGAACGCTGCCGAATGAAAGATCCAGTGAATAGGGTGGTAACGGGATGCCGGCGATTTTGCACGCCTGCACCACCGGTCCCCTGGGAAAAAGGCTGTAGAGGTACTTCTTGCCGCCCTGTTCCTTGACCTGGGAAATCATCGCTTTCAGCACCAGTCTGGCGCTGCAGGTCGGGCCGTTCTCTTCACAATGATGCCGCAGGAAATGAATAATCTCCCAATGAGCATCCGTTAATTGTATGTTCTCCTCGGCCGCCAGCTTAACGGCCTGCTCTTCCGTCCATTCGTCGAAGCCTTCCGGGGTGTTGCTGTTCTCAACAGCCATTGGGTTCATTCGTGGCATGATCGATCTCCTGTGGTGACGGTCGTTGTCAGTGAATAGGAGTAATTTTTTTCAGTGATGGGTTTCGCTCATGCATTAAACCTAGATCAGATCCACGCTAAAACCAAGAAAAATAATGAGTCTTTACGGGGTCGGCCTGAACGGTTCTGTCAAGGTGGCGACAAGGGGGGCGTTTTCAGCTACTATCGGGTAAATTTTTAATTGAAATTCCGTTGCTTATGTCTACCCCTCCATTCATCCTGGTCGATGGTTCCTCCTACCTGTTTCGCGCCTACCATGCACTCCCTGAGCTTAGCAACTCTCAGGGGGAGCCTACGGGGGCGATTGTCGGGGTGCTGAATATGTTGCGTCGGCTCCTCAATGACTACCGACCCGACTATATCGCTGTGGTCTTTGATGCGCCCGGCGGTAGTTTTAGGAATGAGATCTACCCTGAATACAAGGCCAATCGTCCGCCGATGGCTGAGGATCTGCGTTGCCAGATCGAGCCGCTGCACGAGATTATCCGGGCCATGGGTCTTCCCCTGATTGTGGCGCCCGGCGTTGAGGCGGATGATGTTATCGGCACCCTGGCTAGGGAGGCCGCCGAGCAGGGATTGAAGACACTGATTTCAACCGGCGACAAGGACATGGCGCAACTGGTGAATGAGCAGGTGACCCTGATCAATACTATGTCCGAGACCGTGACCGACGAGAAGGGGGTGGTAGAGAAATTCGGCGTCAGGCCGGATCAGATCATCGATTATCTGGCCTTGGTCGGGGATTCGGTGGACAACATCCCCGGGGTGCCGAAGTGCGGACCGAAGACCGCTGCCAAGTGGTTGGCGGCCTATGGCAATCTCGATAACCTGATGGCCCATGCCGATGAGATCGGCGGTAAAATCGGCGAAAGCCTGCGTGCCGGCCTCGAGTTGCTCCCGCTTTCCCGGGAATTGGCTACCATCAAACTCGATGTCCCTTTGGATCAGGGGCCTGTCGACTATCGCCAGGGCGATCAGAATATTCCGTTGTTGCGCGAGCATTTCCAACGCATGGAATCGAATCGGCTGTTGGCGAGCCTGGAGGAGACCGAGGAGGCTCGAACGGATAGCGATCCCTCCGCGCAATGGGTGGCGAATTATCAAACCCTGCTGACGGAACAGGCCTTTACCCATTGGCTGAGGCGACTTGAAGCGAGCGATCTGTTCGCCTTCGATACCGAGACCACCAGTCTGGACTATATGTCGGCTGAGCTGGTTGGGGTGTCGTTCGCCGTGGAGCCCGGTGAGGCGGCTTACGTGCCGGTCGCCCATGACTACCCCGGTGCGCCGGAGCAGTTGTCGAGGGAGTGGGTGCTGACCCGGCTCAAGCCCCTGTTGGAGGATCCGAATCGAAACAAGGTAGGGCAGAATCTGAAATATGATATTAGCGTGCTGGCGGGTTATGGCATTGAAATGCGGGGGATCGCCTATGACACCATGCTGGAATCCTATGTGCTCGACTCCACGGCCACCCGTCATGACATGGACTCCTTGGCGGAGAAGTATCTGCGACACACCACGATCCATTTCGAGGATATCGCCGGGAAGGGCAAGCAGCAGCTTACTTTCAACCAGGTCGATCTCGAGCAAGCCGCTCCCTATGCTGCGGAGGATGCCGATATCACCTTGCGCCTGCATCATGCACTCTGGCCGAAACTTGAAACTGAACAGTTACCGGCAAGGTTGCTGAGGGAGCTTGAGATAGCCCTGGTCCCGGTGCTGTCGCATATGGAACGAAACGGCGTGCGTGTCGACAGTGAAATGCTCAAACAACAGAGTGACGAATTTGCCAAAAACATGCACCAACTGGAGCAACAGGCCTACGCCATTGCCGGCCACAACTTCAACCTGGGCTCGCCCAAGCAGATCGGCGAGGTATTTTTCAATGAACTGCAACTCCCGGTGATCGCAAAAACCCCGAAGGGAGCCCCGTCAACGGCGGAATCCGTGCTGGTGGAGTTGGCCGAACGGGGGCATGCGTTGCCGGCGGTGATCCTCGAACATCGAGGACTGTCGAAATTGAAGTCGACCTATACCGATAAACTCCCGGAGATGGTCAATTCCAAGACCGGACGGGTGCATACCTCCTACCATCAGGCCGTTGCCGCGACCGGCCGGCTCTCTTCGTCCGATCCTAATCTGCAGAATATTCCGGTGCGTAGCGAGGCGGGGCGGCGTATCAGACAGGCCTTCGTCCCTGAGCCGGGCTGGAAGATGCTGGCCGGCGACTATTCACAGATCGAATTGCGGATCATGGCGCACCTCTCCGGGGATGAGAGGCTGTTGCAGGCCTTCTCCGAAGGCCGGGATATACACAGCGCCACTGCCGCTGAAGTGTTCGGGGCTCCATTGGAAAGTGTCACGGCGGAGCAGCGACGCTCTGCCAAGGCGATAAATTTCGGTCTGATCTACGGCATGTCGGCGTTCGGACTCGCCCGGCAGCTAGGGATAGAGAGAAAAGCCGCTCAGGCGTATATGGAGTTCTATTTCGAGCGCTATCCGGGCGTGGCGGCGTTCATGGACCGGATCCGCGAGCAGGCCCGCCGGCAAGGCTATGTGGAGACCCTGTTCGGTCGCCGTCTCTATCTGCCCGATATCAATGCCCGCAATCACCAGCGCCGGACAGCCGCGGAGCGGACGGCCATCAATGCTCCCATGCAGGGTACGGCGGCGGATATCATCAAACGCGCGATGCTGGCGGTGGATGGCTGGATCGAGCAGGAGAACCCCCCCGTTCGTCTACTGATGCAAGTCCATGATGAACTGGTGCTCGAGGTGGGGCAGGCGTATGTCGCTACCGCCTCGAGGATAGTGCAAAACCATATGCAGGAGGCGGCAAAGTTGGCGGTGCCGCTGCTGGTGGAGGTGGGCGTGGGCGACAATTGGGATCAGGCTCACTGAACTTTCTTCGTTTCCCCTAGTCTATCTATCTGTAAGTCGTACGGCACGGGTCGCTTTTCCTCCCTTTGCGACCCGCCCTTCCCGGATACCCCAACCGGGAAGATCCGGCCCCATCAGTCTCTCCCCTTAGACTGATGGGGCCTTCTTTTTTGGCGAGAATAAAGCAAAATACAACTATCTCGTCTAAAAGATTTAAGCATGATTTATCCGCAAATGAACGCGAATTAACGCAAATGAAATCAATTCATGCCTCTCACCGGTGCGTCCCGTTCAGCGTTGACTGGTAACACTTTGCTAATCTATCAGATTAAATCAAAAGGCTAGGGGGTGTTCTCAATCATCGTTCGCGGCGTGATTCCGGCCCTTTTCCGCGCTGGCGGCGTTGCGATTCGTTGCAATAGAATGACTATTGCGCCTCATCGCGCCTTGCCGGCACGAAAAATGACTCAGAATCACGCTCACTCAGGTAATTGAGAACGCCCCCTAGTTCACAATTTCAGCGGCCGGGTGAAATATCCGGGCAAGTCCCATTTGCGTTCATTTGCGGACTATGAGTCTTTGGACTGTCCGCGTGCCTCTTAATCGATGAACCTAGGGGGCCTATGGGACGGTTGCCAGTTCAAGCCAGATATCCAGGACTTGGTGGCACTCGTCAATGCCCTGTTTTTTCAACGACGAAAAGCGCTGCACAGAGATCTCCGGGTGGTCGCTCAGGGCTCTTCGCACCTTCAATTCGGCGCTCTTGGCCGCACCGCTCTTCAATTTATCCGCCTTGGTCAGCAGGATATGGGTCGGTAAACCCTGGAGGGTGTTCCATTGCAACATCCGCAGGTCGAACGCCATCAGCGGGTGGCGGATATCCATCAACAAGATCAGGCCCTGGAGACATTGACGATGCTCAATGTAGTCGGCCAGCGCCTGCTGCCATTGCCGTTTTACGGATTCGGCCACCTTGGCGTAGCCATAGCCAGGCAGGTCGATCAGGCGGCGGTCATCATCCAGTGTGAAGAAATTCAGCAGTTGGGTGCGTCCGGGCGTCTTACTGGTGCGGGCTAGGGATTTCTGCCCGCACAGGGTGTTCAGCGCACTCGATTTACCGGCATTGGAGCGACCGGCAAAGGCGACTTCAAGGCCGCTGTCCGCAGGTGATTGAGAGAGTCGGGCGGCGCTTTTGAGAAAATGAGTCCGGTGGTAGTAGGGATTCATGGTTTTCCAATGATATTTGAAGAGCCATGAACCCTATGCGAGTGTATCGGTCCGGTCAACTGCCCCAGAGACGTTTAATCCAGGACTTCTTACTCAATTTGGGCTGGGCGCCGGCCATGAGGAAGAAACCAGTGTATTGCATGTCTTCATCCATGATGTGCTTGGTCAACCAGGTCTTCAGGAAATGCATCAACTCGAAGCCTATGGCGGTCTTTCCGGTTGCAACCTTCTTTTGGAGATCGGCGACGGATTGCAGCAATTCCTCGTGGATCTCCCTGTGTTCATCATATCCGGGGTAGTTGAGAATGCGCATCAGACTCTCTTCGACAGCGAAGTGGATGCGGGTATAGTCCGCCAGATCCCCCAGAATACTCTTTACAACATCGCTACCATGGCGCTGGTGTATGGCCTCGTGCATCTTGTTGATCAGTTCAACCAGTATCTTGTGTTGCTCGTCGATCTCTTCGATGCCAACGCTCAAGGTGTCGGACCATTCTACAAATTTACCCATATATGCGTCCTTTAGTAGAACCTGATGGTTGTGTTATGAGTTGTCAACAGCCGCTTCTTAAGATTGTGACAGAGTTCACGCGGCCGTACAACGTTAGTCGGCAGAAGTGTCGATACCTTTAGTCAGGCCGTTCCCATGTTCCTGACTTTCCACCGCGCTTTTCAAGCAGGCGAATGCCGCCGATGGCCATGCCCCGATCGACCGCCTTGCACATGTCGTAGATGGTCAACAGGGTGATCTGAGTGGCGCACAGGGCTTCGATCTCGACACCGGTCTGTCCCTGGGTTTCCACGTGGCAACGGCAGAGAATGGTGTTGCCGTCCTGTTCCGGGGTGAGTTCGATCTCGACCTTGGTGAGAGACAAAGGGTGGCAGAGCGGGATGAGGTCAGCCGCTCTTTTCGCCGCCATGATGCCGGCGATGCGCGCGATCCCCAACACATCCCCCTTCTTGTGAGCGCCCTGCACGATCATCTCCAAGGTCTCGGGCTGCATGCTGATGCGGCCTTCGGTGACGGCCTTGCGTTTGCTGTGCGGTTTGTCTCCGACATCGACCATGTGGGCTTCGCCGGCGGTATTGAAGTGAGTGAATTCCGTCATCAGTAACCAGCCTCCCGTTCAATCGGTTTGGAGATTTTCCGAGCCTCAAAGATCATATTCTTCAGGTCGGCGATGACATAGGTCGCAGGGGCCTTGCCCACGCCCCCGATGGTGCCTGGGTTGACCAGGTGGGTCACCCCGCCCTTGAAATTGGCCAGTTGCTCGAATTGCAGCTTGTGGCTGTGGCCGTAACAGACCAGATCCCAGTCCCCGGTCGCCGCCATAGCGCGGGCATAGTGGGGATAGTGGACGAGAAAAATCCTGCGTCCGGCCAGTTCTATGCCGGCGTCCATCCCATGGTAGTGAATATTGTTTTCATCACGACCGGCCAGACGTCCCAGGGTATAGAGGTCTCCGGTGTTGTTGCCGTGAATGACATGCACGGGGAGTTTGTGCCGATCCAGGCAATAAAGTGTGCTCGGGGCTACTACATCGCCACAGTGAAGCACAGCCTCGGCCTCCATCCGCTTGGCTTGCGCCACTGCGGCATCGAGAAGAGGAATGTGATCGTGGCTGTCGGAAAGGATGCAGACTTTCATCGGGCAGGGCGTAATTTCTCCACCATCGGTTGTCGAAGCGGGCTATGTTGCATTTGCCAATGTTCCGGTCCGTCCGGTGAGGAGATGCAGACTAGAAGTTGGGTTTCTCGGGCGCGTCCAGGTACATCTGCACCGAGTCCAGGATCTCCTGCTTAGCTTCATCCACGCCGTACCATCCGTCGACACGCACCCATTTGCCTTCGTCCAGATCCTTGTAATGCTCGAAAAAGTGGGAGATGCGGTTCAGCTTCTCACCGGCAAGATCGCGGAAAGACTCCATGGCGCGATAGGGTTTGCAGAGCTTGTCGATGGGCACCGCCAATATCTTGGCGTCGTCGCCCGATTCATCTTTCATCTTCAATACACCCACCGGACGGCACATGATCACAGAACCGGGAATCAGCGGGTAGGGCGTCAACACCAGGACATCGACCGGATCGCCGTCCTTGGAGAGGGTATGTGGGACATAGCCGTAATTGCAGGGGTAATGCATGGCAGTGGACATGAAACGGTCCACGAACATCGCTCCGGTATCCTTGTCCAGTTCATATTTCACCGGGTCCGAATGGGCGGGTATCTCGATGATGACATTGATTTCGTTAGGTACATTGGCTCCTGAAGAGACGCGGTCGAGATTCATCTGTATAAGTCCTCGGGCTCTGAAAACCGATCATTATAGCCACAGTGGGCCCATCTGTCCTATGGCAATTTCCTGCTGAGATCATCGGGCGAAAAAAAGCGGCCTGAAGGCCGCCTTTTTCATCCCCTAGTAACTAAAGCATCGGCACGATCAACAGGGCGACGATGTTGATGATCTTGATCAATGGATTGACGGCCGGACCTGCGGTGTCTTTGTAGGGGTCACCGACGGTGTCGCCGGTTACCGCTGCCTTGTGGGCATCGGAGCCCTTGCCGCCGAAATTGCCATCCTCGATGTACTTTTTGGCGTTATCCCAGGCGCCACCACCGGCGGTCATCGAGATAGCGACAAACAGACCGGTAATGATGGTGCCGATCAGCAGACCGCCCAGGGCCTGAGCGCCGAGGGTCAGGCCGACGATCAGCGGTACCGCGATGGGCAGCAGTGAGGGGAGGATCATCTCCTTGATGGCCGCCTTGGTCAGCATGTCCACGGCTTTACCATAGTCCGGCTTTTCGCTGTGGTCCATGATGCCGGGTTTTTCGCGAAACTGTCGGCGTACCTCGTTGACGATGCCACCGGCTGCCCGGCCCACCGCCTCCATGGCCATGGAGGCGAACAGGAAGGGCACCAAGCCGCCGATCAACAGGCCGATCAGTACCATGTGGTTGGAAAGATCGAAGCTCACCGCCGAACCGGTATGGGTCTCCAGGCTGTGGGTATAATCGGCGAACAACACCAGGGCGGCCAGACCGGCAGAGCCGATGGCGTAACCCTTGGTCACCGCCTTGGTGGTGTTACCCACGGCATCCAGCGGATCGGTGATATTGCGGATCTTCTCATCCAGCTCCGCCATTTCGGCGATACCGCCGGCGTTGTCGGTGATCGGGCCATAGGCGTCCAGGGCGACAATGATGCCGGTCATGGAGAGCATCGCAGTGGCTGCGACAGCGATGCCGTAGAGGCCGGCCATATCATAGGAGCCCCAGATGGCGGCGCAGATCACCAGCACTGGCGCGGCAGTGGATTTCATGGAGATGCCCAGACCAGCGATGACGTTGGTGCCGTCACCGGTGGTGGAAGCCTCGGCGATGGAACGTACCGGGCTGTATTCAGTGGAGGTGTAGTACTCGGTGATCACCACCATGGCGGCGGTCAGCACCAGACCGATTATAGCGGAGCCGAACAGGGCCAATACTGGGTTGACCACGGTGACGCCGCCGACGGTGATGACCACGTCGCCCATCATATAATCGGTGACGAAATAGAAGGCCACAGCGGCCAACACGCCGGCGACGATCAGCCCCTTATAGAGGGCGGGCATGACGTTGGTATCGGTATCCTTGGCCTTGACGAAGAAGGTACCTATGATTGACGCAACAATCGAGACCCCACCCAGCACCAAGGGATAGATAACCGCCTCGTTGCCCACACCGGTGACCAGCAGGCTGCCCAGCAGCATGGTGGCGACCACGGTCACCGCATAGGTCTCGAACAGGTCAGCGCCCACGTCGGCGCCTTTGGTGAAGATGCCGCCACCCAGTCGGGCGAAGATGGAGATCAGCGAACCGCCGAAGGCGAGACCGACCAGCGCATGCAGGGCATCGCTGTCACTCATGTCCATTGCGTTCAGGACGCCGTAGTAACCGGCCACACCCAGCAGGGCCAGACCCACCACCAGCATCCCGGTGATGGCGCCACCGCGGAAGGCGATCTGTAGGGCGGCGTTGATACCGTTGTGAGCGGCTTCGGCGGTACGCAGGTTGGCGCGCACCGAGATGTGCATACCGACGTAGCCGGTGATGCCGGAGAGGATGGCGCCGATGGCGAAGCCAATGGCGGTGGCGCTGTCCAGGCCGAAGAACATAACCACCAGGACCACAAAGCCAACGATGCCGATGGCAGTGTATTGGCGGTTGAGATAGGCCTGGGCGCCCTCCTGGATGGCGCCGGCGATCTCGCGCATCTTTTCGTTGCCTTCAGGTTGCGCAAGTATCCATTTGACGGATAGAAAGCCGTAGGCAAGCGCCGCAAAGGCGCATGCCAGGGCGAAGATCAGTTCTGTGTTCACTGTTCAGATCCTCCTTTATGATATAGATGAAAATGGTTCAGGTAAAAAAATATACGCCCACCACTCGCTGGCCTCCGATGCCGTCTTGCTATGGCTGGGTTTGGCCAGCGGACTATTCTGTCAGGGTTGTGAGAGCAAAAAAAGGAGCTGTAAACAGCCCCTTGATTGTTGTTGCTAGAGTTCGAATGCCTCCAGCTTTTTAGGCACGGCCACCCCCTTTAGGGTGACGTAATCCGGCATGCCGTTTTCGTTATAGGGTGGGTATGCCTCTCCCTTGATCAATGGGTAGAGGTACTCTTTACAGGCCTGGGTGATGCCGAAGCCATCCTCGGTGATGAACGATTTCGGCATCATCTTCTCCACATTGGCCACTTTGCTCAACGGCGCCTCGCCGATGCTCCACCGGTAGGGGTTGGATGACTCACGAACGACCGTGGGCATGATGGCGTTCTTGCCTTCCAGGGCTTTCTCCACTGCGGCTTTGCCTAGGGCGTAGGCCTGATCCACGTCGGATTCGGAGGCGAGATGGCGGGCTGCCCGTTGCAGATAGTCGGCCACCGCCCAGTGAAATTTGTGTCCTAGGGCATCCTTGATGATGTTGGCCACCACCGGTGCGGCGCCACCCAGTTGGGCATGGCCGAAGGCGTCACGGGTGCCCTGTTCGGCGAGGAATCTGCCGTCCGGCCAGTGGCATCCCTCAGAGACGACGATGGTGCAGAAGCCGTGCTCCTTGACCTTGGCGTCGACGTTGGCGAGGAACTTCTCCTGATTGAACTCGACCTCAGGGAAGAGCACCACGACAGGAATGCCGTTGTCCTCCACCAGCCCGCCGGCAGCGGCGATCCAGCCGGCATGGCGGCCCATCACCTCGATGACGAAGATCTTGGTGGAGGTGGCGGCCATGGAGCGTACGTCGAACGAGGCCTCCAGGGTTGAGACCGCGATGTATTTTGCTACGGAGCCGAAACCGGGGCAGTTATCGGTGATCGGCAGATCATTGTCCACGGTCTTGGGGACATGGATCGCCTGCACCGGGAATCCCATCTTCTCAGAGAGCTGAGAGACCTTGTAACAGGTATCGGCGGAGTCACCGCCGCCGTTATAGAAGAAGTAACCGATATCGTGGGCCTTGAAGATCTCTATCAGGCGCTCATATTCCCGTTGATTCTCTTCCAGGCTCTTCAATTTGAAACGGCAGGAGCCGAAGCCGCCGGACGGGGTGTGTTTCAAGGAGGCGATGTCATCGGCGGACTCGGCGCCGGTGTCGATCAGCTCCTCGGTGAGGGCGCCGATGATGCCGTTGCGACCGGCGTAGACATTGGCAATCCGGTCCGGATGCTTGCGGGCTGTTTCGATGACCCCACTGGCCGAGGCGTTGATTACCGCTGTGACGCCGCCTGATTGGGCATAGAAGGCATTTTTTGCTGTCATTGATATGATCCCCTTGGTGTTTTTAAGTTTTTGCGTATTACTTGAACCTGAATCCACGGATTCAGATTAAATTTTTGTCCCGACCGCTCAGATGTCCCCTCTCTCCTTGGCCTCATGGTCCGCCTGGGACTGAAGCAGAGAGACGATACATTCGGTCAGATCGTCGTATTCGTGTACTCCGGTGCCGTATTGCTGGTAGCCCCGGTAGAAGAACTGGCAGCGGTATTTTCGGCTGCCGGTCTTGAAAATGATGAAGTTGCAGCCCGCTTCATTCCAATGGATCACAGGGCAACCGGTCAACGCTCTGTCGGATGGCGCGAGGCGGATCTCCGCATCCCCAATCTGGGTCTCCACCCTGCCGCCATAGCGTTCGGTCAGCGTAGTATCGATGATCCAGTGTTCAGCATCTGTGATATCCGGTATTTCAGGCATGAAGGAAAGCTCTGCGCTCGGCCGCTACATGAGGCTGAGAAGAATAATCTAATCGACCCGTTTAGTACATACTGTCCGTTGACTTTCCGGGAACGCTTGGATTAGCTTGCCGGTGGCGGCTAACCCGGATGTTTCACCTGGGAACGTGATGATCGTGCCGATCTCGTCGCTCAGGGGCGGATTTGCGATTGAGTCAATAGCTTAACTAAAGTTTCACGGTTTTGTGAGCACCGAGGTGCGTAGTGGATATGGGCTAAGGTTATTTTTGATGGGGTTTGCCCGGTTTATAGCAAACCCCCATAAAATTAATTCTGGGCGAAGCCGCTGCTTGCTAAAAAAACACTCTATTTTTCAAAAAGATAGTCCATGCACTTGATATTACCACAAAATCAATAGCGTGAAACTTCAGTAGCTTAAGCTATGGAGTTTCCTATAGAACGGCAACCGCTTACTCCTATTCTCGCCCTGCGACCCGCCAGGTTCGTTACGGCGAGTTCCCACAGCGCTTTAATGAGTGATTTAATAAACTGAAAAATGAGAAAATACAGGCTGCACGAGTGACCACATCCATGTTGGAGAGATCAGGGGATGCGTATTGTAATATTAGGGGCGCCCGGGTCGGGTAAGAGAACCCAGACAGGGCTATTAGCACAAAAGTTCGGATTGACCTCGGTGATGACCGGTGAGTTGCTCAGGGCTGCGGTAGCTGAGCAGGGCGCCTTTGGCAGGGAAGTCAAGGAGCTGCAGGATGCCGGGAGGGCAGTCACTGAGGACATCATGCTAAGTCTGTTGTGGAAGCGGCTCAGGGAGCCTGAACTGCAGGCCGGCTTCATACTGGACGGTTTCCCCCGCAATCTATTGCAGGCTTTGACCCTGGATGAGTTGCTGATCGAAATCGAACAACCCCTCGAGCTGATTCTGCTGATCGATATCGAGACGGATACCCTGATGGAGCGATTGGTGGGACGGCGCGCCTGCCATGCCTGCGGTCTGCTCTACAACATCTATAACAACCCGACGGTCGTAGAGGGGATCTGTGATGTCTGTGGTGGAGGTCTGTACCAGCGTTCGGATGACAATGAAGAGACGGTCAGCAGCCGAATTCATGTCTTCGACCACCTTATTTCCTCGCTGATCACCCACTACGAGAGGCAGGAGAGGTTGCTCAGAATCGACGGTAACGGCGAAATTGATGCGGTGTTTCAACACATCTGCAAGGTGATCGGAGTGGGTGAGGCTCGAACCCCGATGGGAAAGGCCAAGGGGAGTTCGACGGAAGCGCAGCAAGCGGTGGTCTCTGGGAACAAGACGAAAACGACCACACTCAAAAAGCGGTAGGTTGAGAAAAAGGTCGCTACGACGGGTAAGGAGAAACCCTTGAGAAAGAAGAGGGCCGGGCTAGGGTAGCGGAAACCGGCGAAAAAAGTGAAAAAGCCAACAAAGCAGCCGCTACGGTTTTTAGGATGAACTGAAAATGTTATGCTATTTGAAAGACGTAGCTTCGGAAAATGATGGCGGCGCATTTACACACGGGCTGACACCTAACTGACAGCGCGCTGAAACTCGGTTCCCCTGCACCCGGAACAGGGTGGGATGCGGCCGGTTTTCCTGAAGTGCATCTCCTTGCCGCACTGGATGCATAGCAGGGTTCCGGGTCCTGTCACTTCGCCGGTATGGTAGAGGGTGGCCTTGCCGGCGCGCTCAGCCAGTTTCGCCAGTTCCAGCTTGGTCTGGTCCGCAACGCTGCTGAACATCTCCAGCATGCGGTTTTCCACCTGCTGTACGTCAAAACGCCACCAGGCGGAGAGTTGCTCGCCGGTCTCCAACAGGTAGTGGGCCGCATCCTTCATGTCCCGCTCCACATAACCGGCGACCTTTTCCGCCTCTTCCAGGCTCAATTCGCCCAGTTCGACCAGCTTTTCACGGGCGTCATCCAGATACTCTTTCAAGCCCGGTAAGGCGCTCTCTTTGGCCGATTTCGCTGCCTCGTGAACCTCTTGCAGCATTTTGTCATAGGCGGCAGCCAATCTGTCGAACGGGTCTTTGTGCGGTGTGTCTGTCATGGAAGGCTCCCTGCGGAAACTAAGCCGGTTTGTTGTCGCTCTATGGGTAATGATGGTCCAATTTGTAGACAACGCCAAGGGTATACTGACCAGATTTCGGGTTAGTATGTGCTGCTTCCCGGTGCGGCAGGGCCGCACACCCTACGGCTGTTTTGTAAACCGGTCATCGTATTCAGCTTTGATCGGTGGCGCTCAGCCAGCTTTTCAGCAGTAGAAATCCTCCGCCTGTCCCGAGCCCTGCGCCGAGCGCCACGGCCAGGGTGACAGGTAGCAAACCTCCACTGCCGAATGTCAGCAACAGGGAACCGCTGAGGAGCATGGCGCCGCCGGAGATGGAGGTCAGGGTGTTGTGGTGGTTGCTGTGCAGTTGCTCGCGTAAGCTGTCGAGCTGGTCGGATTTCCACTTTAGTTCGAGCTGTCCGGCGGCTGCCTCGTCGATGATTTTATTGAGTTTTTTGGGCAGATCCGGGAGGTGTTCCGCAATTTCCGGCAGATTCTTGCGCAGTTTGCCGATAAACGCCTTGCGTCCGATCTGCTCGCTCATCCAATGTTCGAGAAAAGGTTTCGCTGTGGTCCAGAGATCGAGCTGGGGATAGAGTTGACGCCCCAATCCCTCGATATTCAGCAGGGTCTTCTGCAACAGGATCAGTTGCGGTTGCACTTCCATGTCGAAGCGTCTGGCGGTCTGGAAAAGCCGCAGCAGAAAGTGTCCGAAGGAGATTTCGCTGAGCGGCTTTTCGAAAATGGGCTCGCTGACGGTGCGTATGGCCGATTCAAACTCCTCGAGCCGGGTCTCTTTCGGAACCCAGCCCGACTGCAGATGAAGTTCGGCGACCCGCTTGTAGTCCCGGTTGAAAAAGGCCAGCAGGTTTTCCGCCAGATAGCGCTTGTCCGCCTCCGTCAGGGTGCCCATGATGCCGAAGTCGACGGCGATATAGCGTCCGTTGGGTTCGACGAAGATGTTACCCGGATGCATGTCGGCATGAAAAAAATTGTATTTGAAGACCTGGGTGAAGAAGATCTCCACGCCACGCTCGCCAAGCAGCTTCATGCTGATTCCTTGGCTCCGCAAGGCCTCTACGTCACCTACCGGTGTGCCACTGATCCGCTCCATGACGAACACGTTCTCTCGGGTCAGCTCCCAATGGACCTCGGGAACATAGAGCGCTTCGCTGTCGAGGAAATTGCGTCGCAGTTGCGAGGCGTTGGCCGCCTCACGCATCAGGTCCAGTTCATCAAAAATGGTCTTTTCGTACTCACACACGACCTCGACGGGCCTGAGCCGCCGACCCTCCTTCCAGTACTTCTCGGCCAGGCGCGCAAGGGTGTGGAGCAGATCCACATCCCGTCGAATGGTTTTTTCGATATCGGGGCGCAATACCTTCACCACCACATTCCGGCCGTTCTTGAGCTGCGCGGTATGCACCTGTGCGATGGAAGCGGAGGCGAGAGGTTGTTCGTCAAACGCTACCAGAAGCTCGTCGATCGGCCGCGCATAGGATTTCTCTATGATGGCGCGGGCCTTGCTGCCGGGGAACGGAGGCACCCTGTCTTGCAGTTTCGCCAACTCCTTTGCCAGCTCATCCGGCAACAGGTCATGGCGGGTGGAGAGTATCTGCCCGAACTTGACGAAGATGGGTCCCAGGTCCTCCAGGGCGCGGCGGATGCGCACGGGATAGGCTGAGCGATCCCTACGAAACCAGTACCAGGGTGAAAGATAGATCAGAAAACGGATCGGACGGAACAGGTGAGTGGCGAAGATGACTTCGTCCAGCCCATGACGCAGCAGCACCAGATTGATATGTATCAGCCTGAAGGCTTGAGAGGGGCGGATCACGAGGTTTTATCCTTATCGGCGATGCCTTGCACCAGCCTTTGGATGCGGGCGTCGAGTCGTTCGGCATCGTCACGCAGCCGGTCCACTTCGTTGAGGAACGGGGCCGTTTCGAAGCGCCCCGGCAGCAGCCGCAGTTCCTCCTGCAGATACTCCTGCAGATCCTGCTCGGCGGTGTCGCCCAGCGCTCTTCCCCAGCCGATCGCAGTGCGGACCAGATTGCCGATTTCATGGGCGATGACATCGCCTGTAAGGCGGGAGAGTTGCTCCTCCCAATCGACATCCAGGCCGGATAGGAATTCGCTGAACCGCTGTGCCAGGTCGGTATCGCCTTCGATCTGCACCGATCCACTGAAGAGCCGGTCGGCGCTTCGGCGGCTGCCCCGCATGTTGGCCAGATCGAGAGGTGCGCCGCGTAGGATGCAATCGGGTTGTCCTTCGTAATCGCTGAATAACTGTATACCGGCAGGTCCCGGAATCAGATGGAGCGAAATGTCCAGCCCGAGCAGCTCCAGGCGTATCACCCGTCCATGCATGGGTGCGAGTCGCGCGGGGGTCTCCGGATCGAGGCGGATCGCCTGATTGAGCAGTTGTTCAAAACTAGCGAAGGTGGTGGCGCTGATGGTCATGCTTGTCTATCCGCATCGTGTTAACAGGCCCTAAAATCTATAGCCCCGATGAATGGCGACTACGCCGCCTGTCAGATTGAAATAGTCGCAGCGCTCGAAGCCGGCATGCGCCATCATGCCTTTGAGGGTCTCCTGGTCCGGGTGCATGCGGATCGATTCGGCCAGATAGCGATAGCTCTCCTCATCGTTGGTGACCAGCTTGCCGATTTTCGGCAGCAGGTTAAAGGAGTAGAAGTCGTAGAGCTTCTCCAGCGGCCTATTGGTGGGTTTGGAAAACTCAAGCACCAACAAGCGCCCACCCGGCTTGAGGATGCGGAAGATCGAATTCAGGGCCTGTTGTTTGTCCGTCACGTTTCGCAGGCCGAACCCGATGGTGACGCAATCGAAGTGTTGATCGGGAAAGGGTAGGTGTTGGGCGTCGGCCTGGATGTAGAGGACGTTGCCGATCCGCCCTTCATTGACCATGCGCTCCCTGCCCTGGGTGAGCATGGATGCGTTGATATCGGAAAAGACAACCAGACCGTCACGGCCGACCAAGCCGCTGAAGCGGGCGGACAGATCACCGGTGCCGGCTGCCAGATCCAGCACCCGTTGTCCCTTGCCCACCCCGGAAAGCTCAATGGTGTTGCGCTTCCACAACCGGTGAATACCGAACGACATCAAGTCGTTCATCAGGTCGTACTTATTGGCGACGGAATCGAAGACCTCGCGCACCCGTTCGGCCTTCTCGCCGATAGGTACGTCCTGAAATCCGAAATGTGTGGTCTTCTCTTCCTTCATGGTTTTACGCCGATGGTTCTTTTCGCTCAAAGCCGGCGGCCTTCAGCCGTTGCAGATAGTCTTGCCAGTTTTGTTCATAGTTGAGCTCCAACCGGTAGAGGGTATCCCAGGAGTAGATGCCGGTATTGTGCTCATCGTCGAAGTGGAGGCGGATAGCATAATTACCCACCGGGTCTATATGGGCGATATTCACCGCTTCTTTGCCGACCTGCAACACCGACTGCCCCGGGCCATGGCCTTGGACCTCCGCCGAGGGGGAGAAGACGCGCAGGTATTCAGCGGGATAGCTGAATTTATGTCCGTCGTCGAAACTGATTTCCAGCGTGCGGGACTGCTTATGCAAATGGATCTCTGTCGGATTGGGATGTGGCATGGTTTTCTCTCGTCGCTTGACAAGCCCTCATTCTAATCACCCTTCGGGTTAGTACCTTGCCGGGAGGGCGATAAACCCGGTTGCTTGGGCGTGATCCGGTGCTTTTAAAGAATGTACTGACTCAGATCATCGTCTGCGGCCAGTTCTGAGAGCTGGTCGTCGACATAATGTTCATCGATGACGATGTGCTCCCCGCTATGCTCGGAGGCATCGAAAGAGATGACTTCAAGCAGTCGCTCCATCACGGTGTGCAGGCGGCGGGCGCCGATGTTTTCAGTCTTCTCGTTGACCTGCCAGGCGGTCTCAGCGATGCGGCGTATCCCCCCCTCGGTGAATTCGATGCCTACGTTTTCGGTCGCCAACAGGGCTTGGTATTGCTCGGTTAGGGAGGCGTCCGGTTCGGTGAGTATGCGGGTGAAGTCATCGGTGGTCAGGGCTGACAGCTCCACCCGGATCGGTAGGCGCCCCTGCAGTTCGGGGATCAGGTCGGACGGCTTAGCCAAGTGAAAGGCGCCGGAGGCGATGAACAGGATGTGGTCGGTCTTCACCATACCGTGCTTGGTGGAGACGGTGCATCCTTCCACCAGAGGCAGCAGATCGCGCTGCACGCCTTCCCGGGAGACATCGGCGCCGCTGGTTTCCGCACGGCTGGTTACTTTGTCCAGTTCGTCGAGAAACACGATGCCGTGTTGTTCCACGATCTCCAGGGCGCGCAGCTTCAGGTCTTCTTCATTGATGCGGTTGGCCGCTTCTTCGTCGCGCAACACCTTGTAGGCATCTTTGATGCGGAGTTTATGACGTCGCGTGCGGCCGGAGCCCAGGCTCTGGAACATGCCTTGGAGCTGGCTGGTCATCTCCTCCATTCCCGGTGGGGCCATGATTTCGACCCCGACCGGGGTGGAGCTGACCTCGATCTCGATCTCCCTGTCGTCCAGCCCGCCGTCACGCAGCTTGTCACGGAATTTCTCGCGGGTGGCGCCGGAGACCTGGGAGGCCGGTTCGTCATCTTCCCAGCCGCTGGGCTTGGGAGCCGGCAACAGGGCATCCAGGATCCGCTCCTCGGCTGCCTGACTGGCTTCGCCCGCGACCTTTTCCATCTCCCCTTCGCGCACCATCTTCACCGCGGAGTCGGCAAGTTCGCGGATGATGGAGTCGACTTCCCGGCCCACATAGCCCACTTCGGTGAATTTGGTCGCTTCGACCTTGAGAAAGGGTGCGTTTGCCAGCTTTGCCAAGCGGCGGGCGATTTCGGTCTTGCCGACACCGGTCGGACCGATCATCAGGATGTTCTTCGGTGTGATCTCGTTACGCAAGACTTCGTCTACCTGGGCGCGGCGCCAGCGATTGCGCAGGGCGATGGCCACGGCTCGCTTGGCATCGGCCTGGCCGATGATGTGTTTATTCAGTTCGGCAACGATCTGTTGGGGAGTGATTTCCGACATGTGTTAACTGGCCCTAGCTCTCGCTGTCCAATGCTTCAAGCACGAGGTTATGATTGGTGTAGATACAGATATCGGCGGCAATGCCGAGTCCCTTTTCGACGATCTCACGGGCGTCGAGTTCCGTGTTTTCCAGCAGGGCGCGGGCCGCGGCCTGGGCAAAGCTGCCACCGGAGCCGATGGCCATCAGGTTATGTTCCGGTTCGATGACGTCCCCGGTGCCTGAGATGATCAGCGAGGTTTCGGCATCGGCGACGCAGAGCAGCGCTTCAAGCCGGCGCAGGGCGCGGTCGGTGCGCCAGTCCTTGGCCATCTCCACGGCAGCGCGGGTCAGGTTGCCCTGGTGCTTTTCCAGTTTGCCTTCGAAACGCTCGAACAGGGTAAAGGCATCGGCGGTGGCACCGGCGAACCCGGCGATCACATTGCCCTTGTAGAGTTGCCGCACCTTACGGGCGTTGCCCTTCATCACGGTATTGCCGAGGGAGACCTGGCCGTCGCCGCCGATGACCACTTTGCCGCCGCGCCGGACTGAAAGAATGGTTGTGCCTCTGAAATTTTCCACGCTGACCCTGAGTGAATATTGACAAGGGGGCGATTGTACCTGAGGTGGAGGCCGGTGAGAAATCCGCTTTGCCGTTAAAACAGGTTTTTCACTTTCTTGTTTGGTCCCTCGATCCATGGCAGAGTCGGCGTTATGCATAAATCGACTCCACTCTGTTTTGCCGTCAGCCTGGTTGTTGTTTTGGCCGCTTCTGCACAGGCCGGTGAAAACATGCCCTATCCCCGAGGCCCGATGAGCGCAGACGAGATTGCCGGCCAGGTCTATACGGCTGCGCATGGCGGGTTGGTCCGGAACGCGGTCAGCAAACGCAAAGGGCGGGATGTGGCGGTGGTGGTGAATCGTGCTCCGCTGGACATGCGCACCCAAGACAGAATCCCCAGCGTGCAGACCTTCGACACCTATGTCAACAACAATCCGCAGGATCCGGCCGTCGAAACCCTGCAGATGGCGATTCTCACATCGGGGAAGACGAAGGGGACCGGCGTGCTGTTGACCCGCTTTGCCGATAGCGATAAGGGAGCGGTTATCTCGATGTGGCTGCCGGCGTTACGAAAAATCCGGCGTATCAACGAGCCGTCGCACGAGGATGTCTGGTTCGGCACCAACCTGACCTACGGCGAACTGGTGCTGAGGGGGCCTGACGACGAGATCCATGAACTGCTTGGAGAGGGTAGGATCGAGGGTTGCCTCGGGGCGATGGCGCTGAAGCGCTGGGAGAAGAACCGTTATACTCTGCGGCTGCCCGGCCCTCAGTGCACCCATATCGGCAAGCCGGTCTATCGCCTGAAGAGCACCACCAAGTTCAAAAATTGGTGGTACGACTACCACATCAGCGAGATCGACAAGCGCACCTTTGCACTCTACCGGACAGTCTATTATAAAAACGGCGGGAAAATCAAGACCGTCTACATCGACTGGCAATCCCTCGACCAACCCGACCCGCGCATCACCTATCCGCGATACATTTATGCCGTGACACACGCGGATGGTAAGGACAGTATGGTGTATGTGCCCCGTAGCACCATTTCGCTCAACGCGGATCTTGGGGATGATTTCTGGTCGGAAGAGACACTGCGGGCCTATGGTCGATGAGGTCACGGACAATGGCTATGATATTGTTCGTATCCCTAGCCTGGATGTTTCACCCAGGAACGTGATGATCGGTGGGAGGGCGCGTTCAGTGTTGCCGGGTAACACTTTGCACTTTGCTGATATTCCATAAATTATATGTTACATCAAAAGGTTAATTCATATTGTCAGCGGCCGGGTGAAATATCCGGGCTAGCGCGAGGCTCAGAAGGGTAATGGCAGCAACCTGATATGTCGCGTTAATAGAATCGATGGGCCAGGACACCAGAGACTACGCTGAAGGATATGCCCGCTTTATGCTCAGGCACCGTCGGGCGGTGATTTTTCTGTTGTTCGCCTCCACCCTGCTGGCCCTCAGCTTCGTCGACCGGGTGAATCTGCGCAACGACCCGGATTCGCTTCTGCCCCTCTCCAACCGCTACATCGCCACCAACCTCTACAGTGATCTCAGCTACGGCATGGGGAACCTCATGGTGTGGGGCATGAAGGTCAAACAGGGCGATATCCATCAGCCCTGGTTTATCCGTATGATGGACGAATTCTACCGGGATGTGAGTAACCTGGCGTTCGCCAATAGCGCCAACTTTATCGGTCTCCCTTCGCCGAAGATGCGAAATATCGGTATTACCGAGGATGGCAGCCTGGATTTCCGCCGCCTGTTGCCCGCCGGTGGCCTATCGGACGATAAGCAGCGACAACGCAGTCAACTGGATTACCTACGGGAGGGACTGGAGAATCACCTGGTTTTGGAGTCCCTGTTGGTCTACTACCAGGACCGACAAGGTAACAAGTGCGAAATGGTCGGCGCCGACGGCCTGATCAGCAACGCCTCCATCGCTCATGTGCATAGGAGCTGCACTGCCAAAGGAACCTTCATCATCGGCGACTTCAGCAATGAGTTGAAGGATCATCACTTGGAATGGATAGCGTCGGCCAAGGGGGTAATGGCCGACTATCAAGCCCGTTACGGTGACCGGGTCGAGTTCTATATCTCGGGAGAGCCCTATTTCCTCGCCTCCATGGTCGAGGAGTTGTGGGACAAGGCCTGGCTGTTCGGCGTCTCGTTACTGATTATACTGCTGGTGCTCTGGTATGAGTTCCGCCACTGGAGTTGCGCCGTTCTGCCCCTGCTCGGGGTCGGTATGACCATCATTCTGACCTTGGGTTTGATGGGGTATACCCAATTCAGACTCACCACCATGATGGCCTTGACGCCGATGCTGTTGCTGGCGATCGGCATCGGCCATTCGATGCAGATCACCCGGCGTTTTACGCAGGAGCTGCACCATACGGGGGATCCCGAACAGGCGGCGCTGGCATCGATTCGTCACACCATCGTCCCGGCAGCCCTTTCCATCGGCACCGATCTGCACGGTTTTTTCGCCATCTCCTTCATCGATATTTCATTTTATAAGGCCTATGCCTATTTCGGCATCTTCGGCATGTCTACCTTGATCCTCACCACCACCACCCTGATTCCCCTGCTGATGGTCACCTTCCCGCCGAGACTGCGTGATAGGGAGCATGAAAGGGGATGGGAGATGGCGCTGGCGAACGGTTTGACACGCATCCTCACCGGTCCCGCCAAGTGGCTGCCGGTGCTGGCGGTGATCGCTATCTGGTTGGCCGCCGCCTACATGGCGGAACTGGACAGGGGCTTCAGTGCCTTGCTGGCCGGCAAGGCGGGGCGCACGGATCCGGAAGTCGCTCGCATACAGGATGAGTTCGACATCATGCCGGGAGTGGAGAAAGGTATCCACTACCCGAGAGCGGCCTACAAGGACCGCTATCTGTTGGGAGCGTTGCTCGGAGGAGATGGCGAGGTCAAGGTCATTGCCGACCTGGATGCCTTGTCGAGCATGATGCCGGGGGTGATTACCGCGAATATGCTGATTCGCTCCAAGCAGGGTGTGTTGCCGCCCTGTGGGATGGATGCCTGGAACGAGAAGGGAGAGCGGCTGTTGGGCGCGGATCGCTGCTTTGATGAATTGGCGGACCCGCCGCAAGGGATCTTTAACCGGGCCGAGGTATTGGGCGCCCTTTCGGCGTTCGAGGATTGGTTGCGCGGCCATCCGAATATCGGTTACACCACCTCGTATGTGCAGTTTGTCAAGACCCTCAATATGATGCTCAATGCGCCGGCAGGCGAACCGCCGACGCGGCATATGAACCTGTACGCCATACCCACCGTCGAGCATATGCGGCGGAATGCCTATGCCTACCGTCTAGCCGACAGCGGCGGGCAGCTACCGGACCCGGACAGGATCGTACAACTCTACAGCGGTATGTTGGACGCCGGCGCCGCTGCGGGCGGGCTCGATTCGTTCATCAACACCCGCAGTTGGGACGAAGGCATTATCGTCGGTTTTGTCAATACCATGGACCCTCGGCAGACCCATCAGACCGTTATCGATATCCAGGACTATCTGCGGAGCCATGCCGGGGATCCCGGTATGGATCAACTGATCGTGGGGATACAGGGTGGGGAGCGCATCAGGATTCCCACCAAGGACAGACAGGGGAGCCGCACCCTGGTAACGGACGACGCCATGCCGGGAAAAGCGGCGATCGGCGGTTTTCTCGGCATCACCGAGGCCACCCGGGACGTGGCGTTCAAGGAGTGGCTGAACGCCCCGATCGCCACCTCGCTGACGGTCTTTGTCATGACCCTGATCATGTTTCGTTCCTGGATGATCGCCTGCATCCTGATCAGCCTCTGCTTCATCACCCTGATGACCCAATACGGGTTGGGCGCCTATATGTCATCCATCGGAGAGTGGTCCGCCAACCTGGCCTTTCATGTGCAGGTGGCGCTGAGTATCGCCATGGGATTGGGGGTGGACTACGGGGTTTATATGGTGTTTCGCCTGCGTGAGGAGATGAGCGTCTGCGGCGGCGAGTGGCGGGAGGCATTGAGAGCCACCCTGAGCACCACCGGTTCCGCGATCATCATCGCCATGGTGGTGCTGCTGGGCAGTTTCATCCCGCTGATGAATACCGAACTGGCCAATCTCTGGTCGGTGTCCCTCTACATCTCCGAAGCGCTGATCATGGATGTGTTCATCGCCTTGATGGTGCTGCCGCTGATGGTTTATTGGCTAAGACCGGGATTTGTCTTCCGGCAGGGAAGAAAAATCTCTCGCAAAGACGCCAAGATCGCAAAGGTATGACTGATCTAGCCTTTCCACAGATCAAGTGGGTAGCGGGATAGCGTATGAATAAGCCGCCAATGGACGCCAATCACCGCGAATAAACGCAAATTTGCTGTGAATGGCCTAATACCGTGGTTCCGCTAATCCGATGTTTGTTCTGACACGCCATCTCGAAGAAGTGGTGCATGGATACACAGTTTATAGACACAAAGAGTGGAATCCAGTCAGGGCGTAGGTCAGGTTGGCGCGGAGCGACTACCTGATATAACGGTGATGTCACGTAGCTACGCAACGTGACCTACGGGCTCATGCATCATAAGGCTAGTTGCGTAGAATTTGCGGTGATTGGCGCTTATTTTTGGCCGTATTTCTTTTTCCTTGGCGATCTTTGCGTCTTAGCGAGAGATTTTTCCTTCCGGGCGGGTACTGGTTTTGTACATCGGCCTGTTTCCTGTTTCAGTCCCCTACTACTTTACGCGGCCTTTTGGCCCCGAGTCATCCATACATTGTGTTCGCCCATCCCTGGTCGGCGGCCGGATCGTTCCGATGATCCGCAAAGCGATTATCCTCATCGCGCCGCCGAAGCTGAAATATGACGATCATTGGGTCGTCTCTCTGACAACCCGAATCATCCCCGCCGTTTCCCTGGTATCAATTCGGCAAATCGTCAACACCGCTGTAGTCCGCTGATCCTTGCCATTTGACCCAGTCGATCAGGCCGTTAAACAGATGTTTCGTATGTTTGTTGACATTCACGCCGATCGAGAAGGGCCCGTTGGTGGCTTTGATTTCGTCACCTGTGTAGAACTGACGGTTAGCAGCCCGATACGACTGGCTGTCGTTTGTGGCATTGCGATAGCCCACCCAATTCTCACCCGCCCCGGCCCCATCCGTCCCCTCATCGTCGAGGAAAATGTCGGCCTGGACAAAAGGCTGGTCAACCACGCCTCCGGGCTTGTCACTGTTCCACACCACTTTCACGCGATACCAATGGTCCGAAACGATCGGGTACAGGCTGTGATCCGTCAACACCGGTTTCCAGGCGGTGCCGCCGTGTCGATCCACCAGTTTCACCCACAAGGCGATCGAAGCGACACCGTCCGGTGCGGCGAATCCCGGAAAGGCCCCCGATGTGTTGTTGCGCCATACGGAAAGCTGGTAGTTATTACCGTTGTCCTTCGCCAGGATTCGGGTGATGTAGTTGGCGCTGCCGATGCCGGTAGGCCGTATCCTCGCCTCGATGGTCTGCGCCCGTGTTGCGATCAGGCAGGAGGTGTTGCCGTCGAAGGCGATGTAGTTACCGGCGCCGTCACCGTGCAGGTAGCCATCTCCCGGAATCGCCCCGGCGGGGTTGTTAACGGCGCCGGCAATGATGTTTTGCGTATCCAGGGCATAGGCGCTTGCGCCGGACTCGTTCAGCTCAAATACCACCTGGCCGCTCGGACAGCCGCCGCCGAAGGTAACGGCGATATCGTTCGCCTCCGCCAGGTTGCTGTACTCGTCGATGCCGGTTGCCTGGACCAGGTCGACGCCGATATCGTTGCTCGAGTCCAACGCACTGCTTAGGGTCAGCGTCGCCGTATTGGAGCCCGCTACATGATCTACGGCGATGATGGTGCGTCCACCGCTCACATCGTTGTAGCTGAAATCCGCTGCCTGTAAGGCGCCCATATCCGCCGCATAGATCCCTTCGGAGAAGGTAACCTCCAACCGTGTGCTGCCGATGGTGCCGCCTACGTCGACGATGCGAGGCGCCGCTGCCGCATCCACAAGCTGGAAGTAGCTCAGCGGTTTGCTGACGTTCCAAACCTTGGCGTCGTCAAGCA
>JAHXHR010000014.1:0-42524 GCA_025656505.1 Candidatus Thiodiazotropha sp. (ex Epidulcina cf. delphinae)
ATCCCAGAAACCGCCGGCGAAACCGTCGACAGTCAAACCCGCGAACAGATTCAGGCCCACGGGTAGCGCCGTGCCGCCGGTAAAGCCTCCGCCCATGGCGGCGGCGTTGAAAGTGGCCGCCACATTGCTCAATGCCGGGGCTATATTGTAGAAGCCGTTGACCTTACCGCTGATCGTCTCCACCCCCTTCATCAAAAAGGGATGCCCGACGTCGCCATTGGGGTTGAGGCCGGGAATCTTATTCTCTTCCACCTGAGAAACAATAAACTGCAGATTGCTGTTATCGCCGATATTCCGCTCTGTATTGATCATCCAGATCGGTATCCGCGAGTCCTCCATGGCGTTCTGATTGAGTTCCCTGAAATCGGTGGGATTGATGATATCCAGCAGCTTGATGCCGTCCGCGGTCCCCCAAACGACCTGCTGTTTACCCAGCCGGAAATCCCATCCGAACAAACTGGTATCGATATAGAGTTCTCTCAGGTAGTCGTGCTGGGTATAGAGTTCATGTCCCTTGTAGTCATCGTTGGCCCCTTCGGAATCGTAGATGAAGTTCAGATCGGCATGCCAGGTGCTCTCTTCGCCGAGGTCGCCATTCAGGAAGACCCGGACGGAGTTTTCGAATTTCAGCAAGTCCCCCTTGTCGTGCCCTTCCCGGTCCAGCATGGTGTCCGCCTCACCGGTCAGTTGACCGTCTCTGGTGAACACCGATGTTTCGTTTTTTAAATAACCGGTAATCTCTACCTCAGCGACGGCGACGCCCGGTAAAACCAAGGCGAACAGTATCGACTGATGCATCTTACAGCGCTTAAACATGAATGATTCCTCCCGGGTTCAACGATCTCCGACAACCCTTGTCCCTCTCATTCGCCGGATTCGATGATGTGTAAGACCGCCGTGTGCCGGCAGCCAAGACTTAGTTGGGTGCGCCTTGGCGACCTGCCCCGGGAGTTGGTCGGACTCCCCCTGTCGGGACAGGACGGTTCAGTGCGCGCCCATTTATGATTAACGTTTGATTTTTCTCAGGGTCTTCTCTGACCAATAGTCGGATTGCCATCCCTGATTATACTGAACGATTCCCTGAGGGATCACCGCCCAGGTCTCGTGTCCGGACTCGAAGGTCTTGCCATACCAGTATCCCCAGAACTGGGCCCGCAGATCATCCTGTTCGAGACTCTTCCAGTCACGATCGATCACCTTCACCTTGGTGTCGCCTTTGTAATATTCCGTACGGTAGTCGGCAAAGGTGGTGGTGTCGACATAGCTGACGCGGTGGTCGTACCACCAGTTTTTCCGCTTGGTGGCGCTCTTCAGCTTATAGACCGTCTTGCCCTTGTGGCCGCATGCCGCATCCGGAGGATTCGGCAGGTATTTGTTCTTCGACTCCGCCTTGCCGATGGCGCCGAGGCAATCGTTGAAGGTCTCGGTGCCAAGCAGTTCATGGGTCTCGTCCTTGGGTTTGCGCAGGGTCACGTCGCCGAAGGTGAAATCGGTGCCGCCCCAGGCGTCATCGTGGGCAGGCTCGGCAAAACGGCGGACCTTACGCAGCGCCGGCAGCCAGATGGAGTAGGACTGGCTCTTGTCGTCATCCACATAGTCGGTGATCAGCATCCCGGTGCCTTTCAGCTTGCCGGAACGGAAGATGGCGATATCCTGGGCGTTGGTGGCGCTATTGCCGTATTCATTGTTCAGGTAGCGCTCTACCGTAATGGTAGTGGGTTTGCTCCCCGCCGATTTATTCACAATAACCGTGATCTTACCGGGAATCGCCCGATTGCTTTTCTTGGGATCCTTGTTGTTATTGGTGATGCCGAAATTCTTCAAGGCATAGAAGTGATTGACGAAGTAGACCTGATCCGCGATCCCATTGGCGTCAGGCGTACCGGTCGGTAGCGGAAGGTTCTTGGGGACACCGGCGATGACGTAACTTGAAGATAGGATACCGGTAGCGACAACTGCTGACACAAATTTATGCACCTGCATTATTCATCCTCCTCTGTTGGACGGCGCCATGACGTCAGACCGTCCTTAATATTATTGGATTACGAGTTTCTTTATGAGCGCGGCCTGTGAATAGAATCCATATTAATACCAGACAACCCAGTTGTTTAGCAATGAAGATTAACCCTGGTTAATCAGGGGATATCACTTTATTCTTCGCGTATTAGTTTACATCGGCACGGCCCGCCGGGATTAAGATTTGCTTAACTCATGATTCGTCTGTCACAACACGGTGTAAACATCAAAAACTTAAAAAAACGAATTAAACTTGAATTCAACCCCTTGATATAACAAAATTTCCCTTTATCTAACAATCTGCGCACCCCATTGCATGTCGATACTCGCCCTAGGACTCAATCATAAAACCGCCCCCGTGGACATCCGCGAGAAGCTCTCTTTCGGTCCTGACATTATTGCCGGGGCCCTGCGCAGCCTGCTGGAAAACCCGGCCGTGGAAGAGACCGTTATTCTCTCCACCTGCAATCGCACGGAAGTCTACTGCACCATCAGCCAAGAGGATCATGAACCGCTGGCGGACTGGATCAGCCGCTTTCACGGCTTGCCCGGCAACCGGGTGACCCCCTACCTGTACAACCATTTCGGCCCGGATGCGGTCAAGCACCTGCTTCGCGTCTGCTGCGGCCTCGACTCCCTGGTGCTTGGCGAACCGCAGATCCTCGGACAGGTCAAGGCGGCCTACCAAACCGCTACGGACGCCGGCACCACCGGGAAATTGCTCTACAGACTGTTTCAGCACGCCTTCTCGGCCGCCAAGCAGATTCGCACCGATACGGCGATCGGCAACAGCCCGGTATCGGTCGCCTTTGCCGCCGTCAGCCTGGCGAAACAGATTTTCAGCGACCTTTCGGAGCAGACCGCACTGCTGATCGGCGCCGGCGAAACCATAGAACTGGCCGCCCGCCATCTCAGCCAAAACGGTGTCGGAAGGATTATCGTCGCCAACCGAACGGTTGAAAGGGCCCACACCCTCGCCGCCCGGTTCGATGGTTACGCGATTGCCCTGACCGAACTGAGCAGCCACCTTGCCGAAGCCGACATTGTCATCTCCTCCACCGCCAGCCCACTCCCCGTGCTGGGAAAGGGTACGGTAGAGAGCGCCCTCAAAGAGCGTAAGCACCGTCCGATCTTCATGGTCGACATCGCCGTGCCGCGGGATATCGAACCGGAAGTCGCCGACCTCAGCGACATCTATCTCTATACCGTCGACGACCTGGATGAAGTCATCCAGGAGAACATGCGATCACGGGAAGAAGCGGCTAAACAGGCGGAGGAGATCATAGAACACTATGTCGGGGAATACATGGGCTGGCTGCGCTCCCTGGATGCGGTGGAATTGATCCAGGACTATCGCTGCTACGCGGAACAGCTACGGGACGAGGTGGTGGGCAAGGCCCTACAGCAATTGGGCAAGGGCAAGCCCCCCGAAGAGGTGGTGTGTTTCATCGCCCACACCCTCACCAACAAATTGCTGCATACCCCCAGCGCACAGATGCGCCAGGCCGGTTTCAACGGACAAGTCGAGTTGCTCGAAGCCGCCAATACCTTGTTTCAACTAAAGAAAACCGACAACACCCCATGAAGCCTTCACTCCGAGGGAAACTGGATCAGATCGCCGAACGTTTCGAAGAGATCACCGCACTTCTCGCAGACCCCGAGATCCAGGGCAAGCAGAACCGGTTTCGTGACCTGGGGCGCGAATATGCCCGGTTGGAACCCGTTGTCGAAGCCTTCCGTCGTTATGTGGCTGCGGAAAAAGATGTGGATAGCGCCAGGGAGCTGATGGTGGACCCGGAAATGGTCCCTCTCGCCAAGGAGGAGTTGGTCATTGCGCAACAGACCCGGGAGAGGCTTGAACCCGAACTGCAACTGCTGTTGATCCCGAGCGATCCCAACGACCAACGCAACATTTTTCTGGAGATCCGCGCCGGCACCGGCGGCGCGGAAGCGGCGCTCTTCGCCGGCGACCTCTACCGCATGTATTTACGTTATGCGGAGTCGCAACACTGGCAGGTGGAGACCATCGGTGAGAGCCTGGGAGAACATGGGGGTTACAAAGAGGTGGTCTGCCGCATCAGCGGCAACGCGGTCTATTCATGCTTGAAGTTCGAATCCGGCGCCCACCGGGTGCAACGCATCCCGGAGACCGAATCCCAGGGCCGCATCCATACCTCGGCCTGCACCGTGGCGATACTTCCAGAAGCGGAAGCGGTGGATGAGGTGGAGATCAACAGCAACGACCTGCGCATCGACACCTATCGCGCCTCCGGCGCAGGGGGCCAGCACGTCAACAAAACCGACTCGGCAGTGCGCATCACCCATCTGGCGAGCGGCATCGTGGTGGAGTGCCAGGATGAGCGCTCCCAGCACAAAAACAAGGCCCGCGCCCTGTCGCTGCTACAGGCGAAACTGCTCTCCCAAGCCAGGGAAAGAGTCGCCAGCGAACAGGCCGGTTCGCGTAAGCTTCAAGTCGGCAGCGGAGACCGCTCGGAGCGCATCCGTACCTACAACTTTCCACAAAATCGATTGACCGACCACCGCATCAATCTCACCCTCTACAAACTGGATGAGATCATGACCGGCACGCTGGACCAGGTGATCGAACCCCTGTTGAGGGAGCACCAGATCGAGCTGCTGGCGGCCATGGGCGAGGCCTGAGTCGCGGCCGGCTTGTGGCGATGGTCACCCTGCGACAGGCCCTGCAATCCGCCCGGCTCACCCTGGGTGAGCTGCCTCATTCCGACCCCGAATTGGAAGCCGCCCTACTGCTATGCCATCTGCTCGGCAAGCCACGCAGCCATCTGTTTGCCTGGCCGGAAGCAACCTTGACGGCAGATATGCAACAAGCCTACGCGACGCTTATCAAACGCCGGCGCAATGGCGCCCCCATTGCCTATATCACCGGGGAACGCGAGTTCTGGTCCCTGACATTGCGCGTTACACCGGACACCCTGATCCCTAGGCCGGAAACCGAACTCCTGGTGGAGCGGTCGCTCCATCACCTGCGACAACGCCCGGATCCACTAGTCGCCGATCTGGGCGCCGGGAGCGGAGCCATTGCCTTGGCATTGGCCAGTGAACGCCCGGATGCCCGGATTCACGCCGGCGACCGCTCCGCTGAGGCCCTCGCCGTGGCCGGGGAAAACGCCGCCCGATTGGGCTTTACCCAAGTGAGTCTCTTTCGAGGGAACTGGTGCGAAGCCCTGCCGACGGAAAACCGCTATGACCTGATAGCATGCAATCCTCCCTATATCGAGACAGGCGACCCACACCTCTCTCGGGGTGATCTGCCGAACGAACCGGCTTCAGCCCTGGTATCCGGTAGTGACGGGCTGGCGGATATCAGGGTGATCATCCAACAGGCCGGAGGGCGGCTGAAAAAAGGGGGCTGGCTACTGCTCGAACACGGTTACCGGCAAGCCCCCAAGGTGCAACAACTCCTCCGTGCGGCCGGCCTCAGCGACATTTCCACCCACCGGGATCTCTCCGGCCACCCACGCCTCACCGAGTCCCGTTTGGCTGAATACTATTGATCTGGCATCATTATCCTAAAAATCGCAGTTGACCGCTCCATCCTGATACTAACCTACTGATAGGCAAACCATTGACTTCGATGTGCCTATTCACCTGCCGGTTGAACCACGCTACAGACCGGATGAATGGAGTACTATTGCCGCTTGATTATTTCACTGCGTTGGTTAGGATTGATGGTTATGGGTGATTTCCCACACGACTTGGTGAAATACCGGGACATTCACTTTGCCGAACTCCACCCGGATCCCAACCAGGCCGGCACAGCCGCCATGCTTCTGGCGGATGTGGACGGCATCGTCCGGACAACCCCCCTCACCGCGACCCATTTGCATATCAGCTACGAACTGATGCAGGTCACCCTTGAGCAGATAGAATCGGGCCTCACCACCATGGGACTGCATATCGACAACCGCCTCCTCTACCGACTGAAGCGAGCCCTCCATTACTACAAGGAAGATACCGAACGCGCCAACCTGGGCTGCAGTCGGGGTGATTCGAAATGCACCCGTATGATCTTTGCCGACCGCTATCAACGCATGAACCACAAACTACGCGATCAACGCCCCGAACACTGGCGTAAATATCTCTGATTCTTTAAGGTTCAGCCTTGCGACAGGTAGGATATCTCTTGATGAACGACGATCAACTGCTGCGTTACAGCCGCCAGATTATGTTGCCCTCGATCGGTATCGAAGGGCAGCAGCAATTGCTCGATGCCCGAATTTTGATTATCGGTCTCGGCGGCCTCGGTTCTCCGGCGGCCATGTATCTGGCCTCAGCGGGAGTAGGCAGTCTGGTGCTGGTCGACTTCGACCAAGTGGATTTGACCAATCTACAGCGCCAAATCGCACACACCACGGAACGTATCGGCCACCCCAAGGTGGAGTCGGCCCGTGAGACCCTGCGGGCCATCAATCCTGACGCCCGGATAGAAACCATCGCCAGGCGACTTGACGGGGCATCGCTAGCCGAACAGGTTGACAAGGCCGATCTGGTCATCGACGCCAGCGACAATTTCGCTACCCGTTTCGCCATCAATAAGGCCTGTTTCGCCCATCAAACACCCCTGGTGTCCGGGGCCGCCATTCGTATGGAAGGGCAGATAAGCGTCTTTACCGGCCAAGCGGGCGGTCCCTGCTATCACTGTCTCTACCCCGACGAGGGAGAGATCGACGAGACCTGTTCCGCGAACGGCGTGCTTGCCCCTCTGGTGGGTATCATCGGCAGCATTCAGGCCGTTGAAGCCATCAAACAACTGACCGGCGCCGGAAAATGCCTGCAAGGCAGGCTCCTGCTGTTGGACGCCCTGCAAATGGAGTGGCGCACCCTGCGCCTGACAGCCGACCCAGCCTGCCCCGTCTGTAGTACGACCTAGTGTAGTGTCCTGGGAGATGCGATCCGCAGTAAAGCCACTGGCCTGCCCGCTGGCAATCAGCCTTGCTTGCCTGCTATTCGGTCTGCTGCCGACATCACTCGTTGACAGCCTGCAATACCACCGCACCGAAATAGCGGCGGGAGAGTGGTGGCGTCTGATCACCGGACATCTGACCCATCTAGGCTGGGGACATTTATTGATGAACCTGGCTGGATTGTGGTTGATCTGGGGTCTGTTTCCGGGGCAGTATCCAGCACACCGATGTATCTATCGGCCGGCCTTGCTGATGCTCGGCGCTTCACTGGGTTTATGGTTATTTTCTCCCGAAGTGGTCTGGTATAAGGGATTGTCAGGAATGTTACACGGCCTGTTATGCTGGGCATTGCTGCGCCGGATAAGATTCCAACCCGCCCCCTTCATACTCATTCTGGCTTTTCTATGGGTGAAGCTAGCCTGGGAACAGTGGTTCGGCCCCATCCCCGGCAGTGAGTCGTTGGCAAGCGGACAGGTTATCGTTGACGCACATCTTTACGGCGCTGTAAGCGGCATCCTATTATGGAGTTTCGAGCTGGTAATATTTGCCCCCAAACACGAGGATAGCGAGTGAAGGAACTTCTTCCGGTACTGGTTTCGCTTCTCTTTTTCACGGCTTGTCAGGAAAGAGAGGGGGTAGACATGAGCCAGGTTGGCCCGGAAGAGAAAAGCGGTGTGGACTCCCTGTTGTGGCTGAATAACGCAGACCCTGAAAAGAACGCCCGGCAGGCATTGGCCAGGGGCGACAAGCGCCTGATGGCCATGGCAATGCGCACCCCCAACCTGCCTGGTATCAAGCCCGAGCTGCTTTCCAAGGCAAAGCGTGTCTGCGGCGTTCGTTACCTGGAGGGTTCCACCGACACCGTTCTCGGTGAAACCCACCTGAAACTCATACAGGCCGCGGCAGAATATGCCGCATCCTACAATCGGCTCATCCTCGGTCACTGCCTGGAAAAGTAGGATCACGTCGCTTGTCGCTGCTGAGTAACCTCATAATTCGCTGTGGAATAGGCCCAATAATTTTGCGTCCTTTTGCAGGGTATCACGTCTTCTATAGTGGAGAGCTCATTGAGAGCGAACAATCAATATTATTACAGGGGACAAATGATGAATACCCGAACATTGGAATTACCCGATCAACAACAAATTTCACCACGCCGGGTTGATGTTGACTTCCTTTTCCTTGATTTGAATACCTGCACTCGATGTGTCGGCACGAATGAGAATCTTGAAATCGCCCTCGACGCTGTAAAACAAGTGTTAACGCTCACCGGCGCGCGATTGAATATCAATAAAGTGCAAATTGACTCAGAGGAAAAAGCCCGGGACCACCAATTTGTCACGTCACCTACCATTCGGGTTAATGGCCGCGATATTGCCCTTGAAACAAAAGAGAATCGGTGTGATTCGTGTACAGACTTGTGTGGCTGCGACGAGGGGACAGCGTGTCGCATTTGGGTATATCAGGAACAAGAATATACAGAAGCACCCGTAGCAATGATTGTAGAAGCGATTCTGCAGGAAGTTTACGGAATGCCCCGTAAACCAACAACAATTTCTGCTGAATACGATGAGGTCCCGGAAAATTTGCAAAACTTTTTTGCAGGTCAGGCAATACAATCGGCAGATACACCATCATCCTGTTGCGCACCTGAAGAACAGGAAAGTTGTTGTGAACCACGGGAAAAGCCTACTTGTTGCAGCAAAGCTTCCCAAACCGATAGTTGCGGGTGCCGGTAACCAAAATATTCCATGGCAACAAGCCGAAAGGCGCTATTTATCAACCCGGCAACCTAATAGGTTGCGTTAATTTGCGGAGCATTCTTCGAGTGATAGAAAATAAAGCGTTTGATAGTCATCAATGGGAAGAATATCGAACAATGCTATACCGGTTCATTCTAAAGCGGGTAAATGAACCGGCAATGGCTGAAGATATTGTTCAGGATGTTTTAATCAAGGTCTATGCACACTTAAACACCTTGAATGACCGAGGTAAAATCCTGTCTTGGATGTATCGGATAACCAGAAACGCTATTGCAGATCATTACCGCAAATATAAGCCGACTGAAGATTTTGATAAAATAATGGTTATAAATGAAACACATACTGAAGAAAATGCCGAGAAAGATCTGGCTAAATGTCTTTTGCCATTGGTCAATAAGCTTCCATCCAATTATCAACAAGCCATCAAAATGACTGAATTTGACGGCCTGACTCAGAAAGAGGTTGCTCAAAAGCAGGGGCTCTCCCTATCGGGAGCAAAATCGCGTGTTCAGCGAGGGCGAAAACTGCTGAAAGAGAGGCTTATGGAATGTTGCCGGATTGAATTCGACCGTCAAGGAAAAGTTTGTAATTATGAATGTGAGAACTGTTAAGGCATGACAAAGAGACACAAATGCCGGTTTATTCAGAAGAACGTAAAGCCTCTGTAATGAGGAAGCGGTTGTGAGATTGATCAGACTTTATTGAGATTGTTCCAAACAAGCTGAACCAAGGCGCTACGTCTTATCTCTGTGAGCCTGTCACCGAACTCTTGAATATTGTCATCCAGCAGATCCGCCAACTCGAGTCTACCCTCTCGGGCGTCGAGCAGTTCCAGTCTTTTTATCCGCAGCCGGTCGATGGAGCGGATATCGCGCAGTTTCGCGTATGAGATTACGGAACCGGCCGAGGCGACCGGCCCGTCCGGCGTCAACGCCCTTTTTCGCTGCCGAATCTCCTGGTCCAGTTTGAAAATCTCACCGTTGAGTTTTTTGATAACCCCCAGTTGCTCATCCCGAATCGCAAACAGATTGTCGACACCCTCCTCCACCCAGTTTTGGATCTCCTGAAGGTGCTGTTGCTTAAACATACGCATCGCATGGATGGAGTCGGGCATGGAGAGCAGATGTTCGAATACCTCGATCCATCCCTCTTCCCGATAGTTGAAGAGCCTGTTCATGTAGTGCAGCAACAGTCCGACGGATTCGCTGTAATCGTAACCTGTGTAGGTTTGGCTGACAGTGTTAAGGATGTCGGCGAAATTGACTGCGGTTCCTGTAAACGCCCTGTCGTCCTGGGCGTGTATCCCTTTTGCATAGATGCGTGTCAAGCGGTTGAGCATGCGAATGTAACCGTCATCCTGGATTTTACCCTTACCGGAGCGGATGAAGTGGGAGATCTCCCTTAACATCTCCCGTAACTGACCGATATCGATGCGGCTGTCTTGCTGGGTAAGGTTCAATTCCAGGCAGTCGAAATACTGCTTGATGATTTGGCAAGATTCGTCCTGGGCCATGACAGGAAGCTGATCGACACTGCCGGTCCTGAAGGGAATAACCCCCTCATCGAAATCCCGCGCCGGACTGAAATTCTGGTGCCGGTTGCTCATCTGATTGCCGTGCCTTGGGTGGAACCCATTTTCAGTAGGTGCGTTATATTAACGTTTTCTTATATTTCAAGTTACTTTAATTATAGTCTACTGCCTTTTTTGTATGTATGTCTTGCGGTTTTTATCGGCCGGCATGCCGGAAACTTGAGACGTCCCATTATACATATTCTTATGTAACCTATTGATATTAAATAGATAAGTATTAATTCTGCATTTCGCATAAAATAAACGGTTCGCTGGATGTGTTTTCCGGTTACGGATTTGCCGGTTCTTTCTCTTTCCGTTATCTGCGTAATGAGGGTAGGAACCGAAAAATTCAATCCCGGCGATAGCCGGCCAGGGCGCTGTCCGTTTCGTGGATCGACACCTCGACCACTGGGAAACCACCGGCTTCGACCCGCTCGAAGATAAGCCTGGCGATATTCTCTGCGGTCGGATTGGTTTGCATGACATAGACCGGTTCGCCTGCCTCCTGCAGCAGGGGCAATACCGGATCGTCCCCATGCAGCAGCATGCGGTGATCAAGGGTCTGGTCGATCCAATCCTTGACATAGTCACCGATATCACTGAAATCGCACACCATTCCCAAGGAGTCAAGCCGCTCCGACTCCAGTCGTATGACGGCCTTGGCATTGTGACCGTGCAGATGGCGGCACTTCCCTTGATGATTCAGAAGCCGGTGGCCGTAGCAAAAGTGGATCTCTTTGATAACCGTGTACATTTCCCGAGAGGCGCCTTTTTTGAAGGACGCTAGTATACGGGGAGGTGCGCCGATCCACCAGGGAGGATAAACCTAAAAACCGCAGTTGACCACTCCATCCCGTCCGACTGCGGTTTTTAGGATAAAGGTTTCCGCCGGATTGCCGATAATTAGGGAGTGGCGAAAAAAACACGCGAGAGATCATGGGTGAGACATGCGAATTTATTGACGCGGCGCGAGAGGCGATTGATCAACTCAAGCGCTTGGCCCATGATTTTCCTCGTCTCTCCTCCGAACCGGTGCGGGTTGCCATCGAGACCTGGAACGAAGAAATGTTTCGCAAAGGGGAACTCATCTGGCTGGAGCGCGAACGGGCCAGGTTGGAGAGGAGTGTGTTGGAGAATCGTGCGGTCGAGCTTATCGGCATCAACCTTGTGGATGATGCGATCGATTTGCTGAATCAGGAGTTTTCCAAAGATGTCGACTATTACGGCCTCATCGATCTTGTAGGGAAAGACAGGTACATTGCGGCATTGCGCCGGGAAGCTATTGAATTGAAAATGAATTTTGTCTCTCCAGAGCAGACGGCGGATCTTTGGAACGGCCAGAAAAAACCCCCTGTCGGCGGAGAGCATTGGCATACCACAGGGGTATCCGTGCTGATGGGTTGATTGAACCTAAAAACCGCAGTTGACCGCTATGTACTGTACTAAATCGCTTTGAAAACATGCGTTTTATTAGACTTGCCGGCATTCACCTATTGGGTGAGCGGAATGGCATGCTTGGGGCGGCGCATGGCTGCGTTAACGCCTTGCAATAGAACAGCTATTCCGCGTCGTGCAGGGATGCACAAGTATCGCAAGCACAGGGATATGCAGGAGCGACCCTTGCCCTGCACCACCACAAACGCACCCTTCACGGTGTTCAACTGAAGATTCCAGGTGGAATCAGGGTGGAGCCGGTCGCTGCCGCGTCAGAAAGCAACCGGTATAGAGGTGGCTGCCGTCTACCAGATAGGCCCCATGAAAACAGAGATTCCTTGGGAAGCGGATATGACTCTCCGGGGTCGGCATGAAATGGAAACGCCGTTCAGGAATATCGATATCCAAGCTGACCGATTGAAAGCCGAAATAGTGCTGTAGCAAGGGGTAGTAGCATTTGTAGAGGCTCTCCTTGGCGCTGAAGATCAATCTGCCGGGTAGCGAGTCATGCAGTTGTAGAAACCGTTCTTCCTGCACTGTGTTGATATATCGGGCAATACCTTTCGGCAGGGGCGTCAGGGGTTCCACGTCAATACCCAGGCTGACGATTTTCCCCTTTTCGGCACAGACTGCGGCGCAGGCATCCCGGCAATGAGTGATGCTCCCCAGGAAGCCTGTCGGCCAGACCGGTTGGCGTTTCTCTCCACGAAGCAACGGGGCCGGTGGGGCGTTCAATCGACTCAGGGCCGCATGAGCGGCATGCCGACCGGCGCGGAACTCCCTTTGACGCTTTTCCACGGCGCCTTCGATCAATTTCTCCTCTTCCATGCACAACGGGCTTATCCACATCTCACGGGTGGCTTTGACGATAACGACGTCGGGTGGAAACAGGCTGGAGAGGTTCATTATCCTAAGAAAGAGCAGTTGGGCGGAGTGGAGTGTGCGTTTGCGGCGGTGCGGGGCAAGGCGCAGCGACGCGGAATAGGGATGCTATTCCAAGGCGTTGCAACACAGCCACGCACCGCCGCAAGCGTGCAATTCGCCCCGTAGCGTAACTCACCCGACAGGTGAACAGACAAATCGAAGTCAATAACATTGCATAACAGCAACTTAGTATCAGAATGGAGCGATCAACTGCTCTTTTTAGGATTATTCTGGCTGGCGAACACTATTCCCGATGATTGTATCAGTTGTCGGCATGTCGGGTGGTTGCGACCGGCGGATGGAGAAGACAATCCGCTTGACCTTATTCCTTCCCGGATGCATGCTGGCGCTTATGAATCGCTACCTCCAGACCAAGATGATGACCGACAAACGCCGCCTGTCCGTATGGGCGTTTGCCTGCTCATCTGCGTCCGGGAGTCTGATTCACAGCTAGCCACATAAGCAATCGGATTCTTCAAAGGCCGCAGATGGCAACATCTGCGGCCTTTTTCGTTTTTAGGAGGAAATGTCATGTCTGTTCCAGCCGCCTATCTGGGGGTCGTGCTGATCTGGGGAACCACGCCGCTAGCGATCAAGTGGAGTGGCGAGGGTGTGGGTTATCTGTTCGGCCTCACCGGACGGATGGTTATCGGTGTGGCCCTGGCCCTGTTGGTGCTGCGACTGATAGGTCTGCGTCTGGCGTGGCATAAACAGGCGCGACGCACCTACTTGGCTGCCGGCTTGGGCATCTTTGTTGCGATGACTTCGGTCTACTGGTCGTCCCAGTTCATCCCCTCCGGCTGGATCTCGGTGATGTTCGGTTTGTCGCCCATCGTTACCGGATTGATGGCGCGCGCCTGGCTGCAGGAACAGGGGCTCAATGTACAACGCTTGTTGGCGATGTTGGTGGCGCTTGCCGGGTTGGCAATGATATTTACGGTCGGCATGCACCTGGGTGCGAACTTCGCCCTGGGGTTGGGCGGCGTGCTGATCTCGGTGACCACCCATTCGGCCAGCGCCGTCTGGGTGAAGCGCATTGACGCACAGTTGCATGGATTGGTGGTGACTGCCGGTGGGCTGATGGTGGCGGCGCCGCTGTTTCTGCTGAGTTGGTTCCTGCAAGGAGAGAGTTGGCCGGTGGTCATCGATCACCGGGCTCTCTCTGCGATCATCTATTTGGCTATCGTGGGTTCAGTACTCGGGTTTACCCTCTACTTCTATGTATTGCGTTATGTGGAAACGACCAAGGTGGCGTTGATTACCCTGGTCACTCCTGTCATTGCCCTGCTGGCGGGTCAATGGCTGAATGCGGAGCAGGTGGATGGGCGTGTCTGGGCGGGCACCCTGTTGATCATGCTGGGCCTGTTGGGTTTTGAACTGGGCGGCCGATTCCGCCTTCAACCTAAAAACCGCAGTCGAGCGGGGTGAAGTGTGCGCTTGCGGGGGTGCAGGGCAAGGGTCGCTCCTGCACATCCCTGTGCTTGCGACACTTGTGCATCCCTGCACGGCGCGCAACAACGCGGAATCGTCATGCTATTCCAAGGCGTTGCAACGCAGCCATGCGCCACCCTAAGCGTGCAATTCGCCCCGTAGCGTGCTTCACCCAACCGGTGAATCAGTAGGTTAGTAGCAGAATGGAGCGGTCAACTGCGGTTTTTAGGTTCAACCCCGATCCAGCAGCGCGAGGGAAAGCGAAGGCCAATAGGTGATGATCAATACCGCGCCGAACAGGAGAATGAACCAGGGAAGGCTGGCGCGGTAGATCTCGGTGATCGGCTTGTCGAAACGGTAACTCGCAATGAACAGGTTCATGCCCACAGGTGGGGTGAAATAGCCGATCTGCATATTGGCCAGAAAGATGATCCCGAGATGGACCGGATCGATATCATACTGAATGGCCACGGGGAGCAGCAGCGGCACCATTAACACCAGTGCGGAAAAGATGTCGAGCATGGCGCCGAGTATCAGCAGAAAGATGTTCAGTAGAATCAGGAAGGTGAGCGGGTCATCGATCCGCTCATGCAGCCAGCCGAACAGTTTGCCCGGCACGTCTGCATCGATCAGGTAGTTGGTGGAGGCCAGGGAAAGACCGAGTATCACCATAATCCCCCCTACCAAGAGCATCGCCTCGCGCATCACCCGGGGAAGTTGCCTGAGAGGTATTTCCCGGTGGATGAAGACCTCGGTGATCAGTACGTAAACCGCGGTGACGGCTGCCGCTTCGGAGAGGGCGAAGTAGCCGCTGTAGATGCCGCCCAGGAGGATGCACGGCAGCGGCAGTTCCCAGACAGCCTCCCGAACGGCCGCTTTTGCCTCAACCATCGAGAAGGCGGTGAGGGTCAGGTGGCGTCCCGACCAGAGGCTCCAGGCGATCAGGATCAGCAACATCAGCAGTCCGGGCAGAATCCCGGCAAGGAACATATCGTCCACGGTGATGGAGCCGCCTATGCCCAGTTGCTGGGCGACAATGGCATATAGAATCAATGGCAGCGCGGGGGCGAACAGCAGTCCCAGACTGCCGGAGGTGGTGACTAGGCCCAGGCTGAAGTTTTGCCGGTATCCCGCTTCGCGCAACGCCGGGTAGAGGAGCGCGCCCAACGCCACAATCGTAACCCCCGAGGCCCCGGTGAATGCCGTGAACAGGGCACAGGCGATGAGCGCCACGAAGGCCATGCCGCCGGGCATCCAGCCGAGCAGTGCCTCGGTCAACTTGAGCAGGCGGAACGGCGCCTTACTTTCGCTCAGCAGATAGCCGGCGAAGGTGAACAGAGGGATCGCCAGCAACATCGGCATTTCCGCCAATCGGAAAAACTCGATCACCACCACCGAAAGGTCGATTTCCGATTGATGGAAACCCCACAGGGCGCCGGCCCCGATGATCGTGAAAAGAGGGGCACCGCAAAGGGCCAGTAGGATTAAGCCCAATGCGATCAGCATGGGTCGTCCCTGTGCATGATCTGCAACGGTATGTTGAAAAGAAAGCGTAGCGACATGGCGCCGAACCCGATAGGGATGATCACCTCGCCCAGCCAAGCGGGCAGGCTGGCGAAAAGTTTGCTCCCTTCCTGCCATTCGATATACACGAAACGCACTGCATGCCATGTGATGACGCCACAGACTAGGGCGCTGAAGAGATTGTTGAATACGGACAATACGGCCTTGCCGCGGTTGGAGAGATAGTGGGATAACAGATCGATGCGGATATGCCGATCTTCTCTGGTGGCTGCGATGGCCCCCAATAGGGCGATCCACATCACCATGATCCGCAGGCTGGGATCGGCCCAGATCAGACCGCTGTCAAACAGGTTTCGTAACAGGATCTGGCAGGCGGCGAGCAGGATCATGGCGCTCAACAGGATGGCCGTCAGGCCCTCTTCGAATAGTAGAACCAGGTCTCTGGCGCGTTGCAGTGAAGTTTTCATGGTTGCGGATTATCCTGGAATCCTCAGTTGAACGCAGTGAAGAGTGCGTTTGTTGTGGTGAAGGGCAAGGCACAACGATACGGATTCCGCCGAGTCGTGGATGCGGGGAATGATGCATGAGAAACAGATGCACGACCAGATGGAATTGTCATCCCCTGTTTGAGATCATCGCGTTGTGAGGGAGGGATAGGAGAGTGTCAGTGACCGATTATTTCCCCTGGCGGTCGGTCCGGTGCCGACATCGGCAATCCATTTAAAGGATATGCACTGCAAGCCATATACAGTGCGGCTGGTGGCTGGTCGTTATAACCCGATGTGGTGTGTGGGCGGGTATCAGCGCGCTATCCCCCCGATGCAGGTTGAGGTGTTCGTCAGCCATTTCCAATCTTGCGCTGCCCTGCAGGACACAGACCCACTCATCATGGGGTTGTTGAGTGATTGTCGTGGACGTGCCAGGAGGGCTCAGAATCCGCTCTATGGCAATGTTCTTGGTTTTTAACAAGGTGTCGAATGTCTCTCCCTCCCCTGCTGCCGTGTCGGGTTTAAACAGATTCTTCGAGGACATATTTTCTTGGTGCCTCCCTATCGATTGTTTATAAGGATTGGTAGGAGAAGTGTCTGCATACTGTATGAAATGCGGTCCCTGTTCAGGTTTATCAAGGTATCCGAGAATGAATACGGGTGCATGAGCAGACAACTATCGCATGGATTGACCGCTAAGTGTCTCGCCCGGAGGGAGGCCCGTCAATGCCTCAATCCTACGTTGCGGCGCTTGGCAAGGGGGTTGCCATTGCCTGCGCGCTGCCCCTTGTATCCCAAGGACGCTGCCCGCAGGGCGTCTTGAGGCATTGACGGGCCTCTGATTTGTATAGCTTATACGTTTCACCGCACTAGGCATAATGTCTAGATAGCGAAGATGGCAGATGCTCAAGGCATTTCCGCCGACTCATCCCTTCTTTTCTGCAGGATCAGGGTCTGCATCCTGTTGAGCATGTTTGCGTCGAAGATCCCCTCTTTACGTAGTTTTTCGAGGGTTGTCTTGGCGTGCTTTTCCCATGCCGATTGTTGACCGGGACTAGGATAGACGAATTCGATTCCTTGGCGTTTCAGGGCTGCCAGGGCTTGTATATTATCCTTACGATTTTTTCGGTTGATTGAGATGAAGGTTGCCTCTAACGTCTGTTTAACCAACGCCTGATCGGCTTTGCTGAGTTTCATGAACGCCTTTTCCTGCACCACCAGGGCGGCATAGAGATAAGCCAAAGGCACCTGGGTCAGATAGTTCACCCTGGTGTGCCATTGCAGGGCGATAGCACCGATGGGGGCGCTTGCGATGGTGTCGATCAGACCGGTTTGCAGGCCGGTAAGCACATCGGTCAGTGGCAGGGGGATGGGGGAAATGCCCAACTCTTTAAACATGTTTGCGTTGATCCGGTCTCCCTCGGGGATCCAGATCTTCAACTTCCTCATGTTTTCAGTGGATGTGACCGGCGAGTTGGACAGGAGATAGGCGAAGCCCCCCTCACTCAAACCGAAGCTGATGAACCCCTCTTTTTGCAGCCCGTCTATGATCTGTTTGTCCATCACCCGGCGCACCGCGTCAACCTCTCGCAGGTTACGGAATTGAAACGGGAGGGTGTAGATCTGGGCTTCGCTATAGATGGTGCTGAGACCGCCGCCGGTGATGGCGCCGCCTTGCAATTGACCGACACGAATCTTGCGCAGTACGTTGTTGTCATTGCCCATGACGCCGCCTGGATAGAATCTGATTTTGACCCGTCCAGCGGTCTCCTGCTTGATCTGCTTGGCTGCTGCCCGCATCGCCTTCATCCAACTGGTGCCGTCCGGGGCCAGGGTTGCGATCTTCAGGGTGGTGTTCGCATGACCCAAGGGTATCAGCAGAAAGAATAGAATCAGTGCATTCAGCATGCGCGGCATGGTGGATTCCTCGGTGATAACTCAGTCTGTATTATTAACCCGACAACCTAATATGTCGCGTTAACAGAATACGTTTGTTGGCCGAAAATAGACGCAAAACAAGGACTCATTCGCTGTGGGGGGATTAAAAATAGTCGTCCTTCAATAGGCGTTCGGCCTGCTGCTGCGCCATGATGTTGCTCAGGGTGAGTCCCGGCTGCACCGGGTCGGCCCGAATAACCTCATTAAGCAATTCATCGTGCAATGCTTTATCGAATACCAAGCGGGCATAGTGCCGGGCGTATTCCAGCTTTACCATCAGATCGTGGCCGGAGGAGTAGCCGATAGCCTGTTCAAAATGCCTGCGCCCGATCTCGGGTTTACCCCCCAAGGCCGGTGGTATCTGGCTCCTGATGATGCCAAGGTAGAGTTGTGCGCGGCCGTTTTCATAACCCGGTTCCGCCGAGATGACACGTTGCAGCAAGGCTTCAGCCTTGACCAGGTCGGCAATGGCGCTCCAATCGTCCGTGCGCGCCTGTATCCAGCCGGCCCAACTGGCGCCGTAGAGATAGAGTCCCTCGATATCATCCGGACCCGCCTTGTCCAGGGCCGCGATGAAACTATCAAAGGGTTGCTGCATGTTCTCGCAGATGCCGGACTGCCGCCGGCAGAGCCCCCGACCGGCATAGTCCAGGGCCTTTTGACTGAGATGTTTCTGTCGCTGCGGATCGCTCACCAGCCCTCCGGCATAGGCGCTATACAGTCTGGCGCCGGCGTAGAGCAGACCTTGATCGTCGGGACTCTCCTCGATAAGCGAGTCGAGCAGCAGCAGATAGGCGGGAGCGCCGTGGCGCACGATTTCCGGATCTGTCTGGTTGAGCATCGCCTTCGACAGATTGGCCGCCAACCGGTCGGTGGCCATGGAAACGCAACCGCTGATCAACAGCAGAGATAACCCATACAGGAGAATGATGATAGGCGAACGACGGCGGTTCATGGAGGGGATTGTGACAGAAATCAGCGGTGTTTTCTGCCGACCTCTTCCATACGGTGAAGCTGGTTGCTGAACATCGCGTTCACGGGTGAGGCATCCGGGCTAAAGATAATGACGCAAAGAGACATGGCAAGTCATCGATCCCGTTTGTCAGTCAATCTTAAGGATGATACCCGGGCCTTTTCGTTTTTTGGGCTCTGATGCCTGGGGTGTGTTAAGTTGACGGCGGGCCAAGCCGTTGGGTTTCCCGTTTGCGGCAAACAACAACAAACAGGAGAGCAGCATGGAGATAGTGACCGGTCTCATCAATGATTTGAACAGCATCGTCTGGGGCCCTCTTATGTTGGTGCTGATATTAGGCACCGGCCTGTTTCTCATGTTCGGGCTGAAACTGATGCCATTGGCCAGGTTGGGGTACGGCTTTCGCATGCTATGGCGCGGTCGTCAGGGGCTGGGCGCGGGCGAGATCAGCCCTTTCAACGCCCTGATGACTTCCCTCTCCGCAACCATCGGCACCGGTAATATCGCCGGTGTGGCCACGGCGATAGCGCTGGGAGGCCCGGGCGCCCTATTCTGGATGTGGTGCACGGCCCTGGTCGGGATGGCGACGAAGTATGCCGAAGCGGTATTGGCGGTTCGCTACCGCGAAGTGGATGAGAACGGCAACCATGTCGGGGGGCCGATGTATTACATCAAGAACGGACTTGGCAGCCGTTGGGGATGGTTGGGCACCCTGTTTGCCATCTTTGGCGCATTGGCCGGTTTTGGCATCGGCAATACGGTACAGGCCAATTCGGTGGCTCAGGCCCTGCTGGAAAACGGCAACCTGGGTATTGCGCCGGCTATTACGGGCGGAGTGATGGCCGTGCTTGCCGCGCTGGTATTGATCGGCGGTATTCGGCGTATTGCCGAGGTGGCCGGTATGCTGGTTCCTGTTATGGCCATCGCCTATCTACTCGGCGGGCTGGTGGTATTGATGCTGAATGCCGGTGCAATACCAGCAGCGGTGGTGCAGATTGTCGAGCATGCCTTTACCCCCACGGCGGCGACAGGCGGCTTCGCCGGCGCGGCGGTCTGGGCCGCGATTCGTTTCGGCGTTGCCCGCGGGGTCTTTTCCAACGAGGCAGGTCTCGGCAGTGCGCCGATCGCCCATGCCGCAGCATCCACCGACAACCCGGTGCGACAAGGTACCGTTGCCATGCTCGGCACCTTCATTGATACGCTGGTCATTTGCTCTGTCACTGGTCTGGCAATCGTGGTGACCGGCGCCTGGACCAGCGGCGAGACTGGGGCGGCCCTCTCATCCATGGCCTTCGAACTGGCCCTGCCGGGTGTCGGCGGTTATATCGTCAGCATCGGTCTGGCGGTTTTTGCCTTTACCACCATTCTGGGGTGGAGTGTCTACAGTGAACGCTGCGTCGAGTATCTGTTTGGCGTCAAGGCGATTATCCCTTTCCGCAGCCTGTGGATACTGATGATTCCCGTCGGGGCCTTGGCCCAGGATCATCTCGGCTTCGTCTGGTTGGTGGCCGACACCCTAAATGCACTGATGGCGATCCCGAATCTGACGGCGTTGCTGATGCTCAGTCCGGTGGTGTTCAAGTTGACCCGGGACTATTTTGCCGAGCAGCGTTGAATGAACAGAGTGGAGTGGTCAGGTGAGACTTGTTGCCTGGGTATCATCAACCTCGGCGAAGCGCTGCCGAAGGAAACTGAGGATCTCATCTGATGCGTACAGCCATTCAATCCGGTCATCGTGCCGGATCTTCAGGCAGGGGGTTTGCAGTTTGCCGCCCTCCCTGCGCAGTTCATCCGCCCAGTTGTCCCAACGAAAGACGTTGCGGCGTTCTATGCGTAGGTTCAGTCGCCGGATGCCCCGGCTCACCTTGAGGCAGTAGGGGCAGAGAGGAAAGTGGTAGAGCGCCAGCCGGCCGGTTTCCGCATCAATCCGCCGCTGCTGCTCAGGGATCCGTCTTAGCGGTAGGGTAAAGAGTCCGAATAGCCTATCCGGCATCACTAGACGCTCTGCTTTGAACCACCGAGACACTCAGGTGAATCGGGGACGGTGCCGCCTCGATTGAACCAATCCTCCTGGGTCAGGGTATGCAGGGCCAGGGCATGGACGCTGCCCTGCAACTCTTCGGCCAGCACCTGGTTGACCTGCCGATGGCGGTGGATCAACTTCTCACCCTGAAAGGCATCGCTCACCAGCACGACCTTGAAATGGGATTCTGCGCCCTCCGGAACATTGTGCATGTGGCTCTCGTCGATGACCTCCAGATGTAATGGAGAGAAAGTCGACTGCAGCTTCCGGCGGATAATTTGCTGAGTGGTTGTCATATCGGTACCTGCTTCTCGCTCGTGACGGGCCGGGGCGTCTTGCATCGGTAGGCCTTCCATTGATGCCGCCGTTCGATGAATCATTTCCGTTTCCAGTCCGCTTATCCTCTCGAAAAAAGGGAGAATAAACAACTGAATAATTTAAGTAATGGGACTAGACATCATGTCTAGTGTACCTCAGAGGTTCAGGATCTCACGTACAAACGGTATGGTCAGGCGGCGTTGAGCGGCCAGTGACGCCTGATCCAGGCGGTCTAAGAGCAGGGTCAGAAAATGGATATCCCTGGGGATTCTCTGCAATAGAAAACCCGCAGTCTCCACACTCATGGACATGCCGCGTTTCTCTGCGCTGCTGATCAGCAGTTCAAGACGCTCATCGTCATTCAGCGGAATCAGGTGATAGCACGGCCCCGAGGTCAGTCTGGAGGCAAGATCGGGAAGCTGGATCGGGAGCTGAGCCGGGGGGCGGTCACATGCCGCCACCAGGTGTGCGCCCTTCTCACTTAGCTGATTGAATAGGTTGAATATCGCCAGCTCCCACGCCGGTTTGCCCGCCAGCACTTCCAGATCGTCGAGACAGACCCTGGAGAATGCCTCCAGTCCCTCCAGCATGGCGGGCTCCAGGCCATGCTCCGATTTGAAGGGCAGGTAGGCTGGTCGTCCGCCTTCGGCCTGCGCCTGATGGCAGCTTGCCTGCAACAGATGGCTCTTGCCGGCGCCCGATTCGCCCCAAAGATAGATGAATGGGTCGAGATTACCGCGTAGCCGAGATACCGCCTCACCATTGCGTCCGATGATGAAGCCGGCGAAATCGACCCTGGGTCTGATACTGAGGCCGAGTGGCAGTTGGATCGGCACGAGTTGGCGCTCAAGGCCGGTTCTGCAGGCGCATCACGGTTTCCGCCATCCGCCTGCCTTGGGTGCGGCAGATAATCTTTTCATCCTCAGTCAGAGGCAGGTTGCTTTCACCGCCGGCCAAGTGGCTGGCGCCATAGGGGGTGCCGCCGCTGCCGGTGTGCAGTAGGGCGGTCTCGCTGTAGGGTATCCCGAGCAGTAGCATGCCGTGGTGCAGCAGGGGCAACATCATCGACAACAGGGTGCTCTCCTGCCCGCCGTGCAGGCTGGAGGTGGAGGTGAATACCGCAGCCGGTTTTCCGATCAGCGCGCCGTTCATCCATAGTCGGCTGGTGGTGTCTAAAAAGTACTTCATCGGCGCCGCCATGTTGCCGAAACGGGTCGGACTGCCCAGAATCAGCCCGTCACAGTCACCCAGATCGGCCTCATTGACATAGGGAGCGCCGCTGTCGGGGATGCTGTCCTGAGTGGCTTCACACAGGGTGGAGACCTCCGGCGCCGAGCGCAGCTTGGCATCCACTCCCGGAACCTCCTCCACCCCGCGGGCGATCAGTCGCGCCATTTCGGCGGTTGCCCCGTGGCGGCTGTAGTAAAGAATCAGCACTTCGGCCATGTTGATCTCCTGACATGCGGATGAGCGGTTAATCAAGACCCTTGGTTCTGCGTAGAACTCTATATTATAGGATCTCCATGACCTTTTCGGGAGGCCGGCCGATCGCCGCTTTCCCGTTCTTGATTACAATGGGGCGCTCGATCAATTTGGGGTGGACGGTCATGGCCTCGATCAACTGCTCCCGGCTCAGCGCCGGGTTGCCCAACTGAAGCGCTTCGTACTCCTTTTCCTTTTTCCGCATCAGACCCCTGGGTTCCAGTTCCAGCAGATCGAGGATATGGGTTAAGGTAGCCTTATCCGGCGGGGTCTTCAGATATTCCACCACCTCGGGGTCAAGGCCTTTGTCCTGGAGAAGCTGTAAAGTCTGCCTTGATTTACTGCAGCGTGGGTTATGGTAGATCTCAACGCTCATTGTTTATTGCCTCAAAAGTGATTTGCGGCCATTGTATCCATACAGGCGGCACTGCTCCAAACGGTTACCTGCCGCACAGCAAACTAGTGGGAAATCATGAGGCCCCACGATGAATGGAGTTCACTGATGAGCCAGTCGGCTGCCACCCGGATCATTCTTCCCCCCCTGCGGCACATCCGTTCGTTCATGCGCCTGCTGATACACCATTTCATAGAAGATGGCGGTGTGCAGCATGTGGCGGCGCTGACCTACACCACATTGCTTTCTCTGGTGCCGTTGATGACCATCATGTTGGCCCTGTTTTCGGTATTTCCCGCCTCCGAGCGGATGTCCGAGCAGATCGAAAATTTTCTGTTTCAGCATTTCGTACCGGCGGCAGGCGAGGCGGTGCAGGAGCATCTGCGCAATTTCAGCCGCAAGGCAGCGCAACTGACCGGGGTAGGGTTTCTGTTTCTGATCCTGGTGGCTTTGCTGCTGATGAGCAATATCGACAAGGCCTTCAACACCATCTGGCACGTCAGGCGCAAGCGTGCGCCGCTTGCCAAATTCACCATCTACTGGGCCATTCTTTCACTCGGCCCGATATTGATCGTAATAAGTGTGGGCGTCACCTCCTACCTTGTTTCAATGCCGTTTTTCGACCAAGCCCAGGCAGTGGTGATGGTGCGTTCACGACTGCTCGGCATGATGCCGGTAATGATCTCGGCTTTGGCCTTCACCCTACTGTATGCCTTGGTGCCGAACCGTTCGGTTCCACTTCGCCATGCCCTGGTCGGGGGGCTGGTTGCGGCCTTGTTGTTTGAGATCTCCAAGCGGGGCTTTGCGCTCTATGTCACTACCTTTCCAACCTATGAAGCGATCTACGGGGCTCTGGCGATAGTCCCTATCTTCCTGATCTGGATCTATCTCTCATGGCTGGTGACCCTGCTCGGCGCCGAGTTTACCTACTGTCTAGGGATTTACCGGGAAGACTGGGGGGAGAGCATGCTGCGGCGGGGAGACAGGTTCCTGCTGGCCACAAAGCTGTTGCAGGTGCTGCGTGAGTCGCAACGCCGGGGAGCATCCCATACGACCCACCGATTGTTGGAGAAGGTGGATGGCGCTACAGAAGAGCAGCTTGACCATGCATTGACGTGTCTGCAACAGGCGGGGCTGGTGCTGCGGACCGAGGAGAAGGGTTGGGCCCTGGCCCGTGATTTGCGCGAAGTCACGCTCATGGATCTCTATCGTTCCGATGCTTATGTGTTGCCTGATAAACAACAGGCCGAGGGGATCTCCGATGGCCTACGGCGCCTGATTGAAGAACTGAATGACGATATGCGGCAGACCATGGATCGCCCGCTGGAAGAGTTGTTGTGAACAGATCCTGACTCAGAAGGGCGGAGAACGGATCCCGATCGGGTTAGACGTCCTTAATCCGAAAGCGCTCGAGCCTGGCCGTGGCCTCAAGAAGCTGCAGCGGGATGATACTGGGAGCGGGGATCATCTCTTCCACCCGGTACTCCTGTCCGATGACGAAGAAATGTTTCGGCACGATCAGCGAGCTGCGATGATTATGTCCCTGGTTGATAAAGAGACTGGGACGATCCACCGTCTCCTGCTCACTCTGTTGTTGCTTCATCGGGCGGACGGTGATCGGCTCGATTTTCCCGAGAATGAACTGCAGGCCGATTTCAAGTTGATCATCCTCGCGGTTCAAGGCGCGCTTGACTATGCCGACCTTCCAGTCCTTTCCCTCACGCCTGTGGTGACTGGAGAGCAGGATGATCTCACCGACGAGCGGAAGATTGGCGCCCTGTTTGGCTATCCGCAACGCAACCCCGGAGCGGCTCTGATTGCTGCGTAGGCCGGTCAGTTGACGGCCCGAGTCGGCGTTCCCCGCACTGAGAATCCCGGCCGGCTGGGACACGGTGATCTCTTGCTCCTCATGCTCCGGTGCGACCTGCCCACCCGTCAGGTAACGGTGGATATTCTTTAGCCCAACCCACAACATGACCCGGCCGGAAGTGTTGTGGCGTTCGCTGTCGCGTTGCAAACGGATATGCCAGGTTCTCAGTATACGTGACAGCAGATGGGTGGCTTCCTGGGTCGTCAACCCAGAGATGACATCCGGTTTTCTCTCCTCTGAACGCTCCATGAGCCTTAGTTGGAGGTGCAGTCGCTGGCTCACCGGGTTGAGATCGAACAAGGCAAAACGGGGTTGCGTCAGGTTGTCCCGGCTATCCGTGTCGTAGAGGTAAGGAGGCACTTCGCCCAAGCGGTCGATGACATAGTGTCCGGTGGGTTCCGTTTCGGCAGTCGGCGGCACGATACGGGCTTCCCCGGCAAGGGTATTGAGATAGTCGAAACAGAGTCTCGGCTCTCCCTCCTGCATGTGGCAGGGATCGAGGAGCACCAGCAGCAGGAAACGATTAAACTGGTGTGCGATGGTGGCCTGTTCAGGTTTAGGCTGATCATGGTCGTCGATCCGGTTGTGGTGCAGTTTCTGTTCCTCGGCATAGGTCCTCAGCCGGGATGCTTCACGATAAGTCGCCACTGATCTGCAGTCGAAATCCTCACAGGCCAGGAGGAATTCAAGCAAAAAATATTTGATGGCGTAGTAGATGGCGCGGTTGAGCCGCCCGAGATTCTTTCGGTTGGGTTTATTACCGATGCACTCATTTGCGATGTGACTGTAACCGTAGGCCATCTCTGACATGACGCTGCGGATCAACGTTACCGGGGCCTGTTCCTTGCGTTGTGTAAGTCCATGAGAGAGTCGGATCGAGGGCGTGGTATAGATCTCCATCAACTCTTCGCGCTTCTTTATCCGGCCTGGAAACCGGTTCAGGCGGCCCAGGCTGGTGATCACGGTTTCAGCAAGCTGCTGTTGATTGGCGAACGGCAGCGCCGTGGCCCACTGACGGAGCTGCCCAGGGTCGGTTTCGACCAGAGGGTTTTCGAAGGGATCGGGCTGGGGCACGAAAAATAATGCCTGTTGAGCCGATGTCCTCTGATGTGTGAAAAAATCAAACATGGCAATGTAGCATGGAATTCTTCGGTGTCATTATCCAGCTTAAAACTATATCATCCGCGACATCCCGGCAGAATAGCGCTTTTCGCCGAAGTCATCCGATGGCGGGGCGGCCTGCGGGCGGTGTCGCCAAAACTTGCTTGCAGGGATGGCTACAGTGCGTTTTGACGCCTTGCGGCAGGCCGTCGCACAACCGCTGAACGCGACATATCAGGTTTCCCTGAATTACACTGATCGGAATTTAGCCCGAGAATATCGGTCTGATAGGACGGTTGACCGGCCCGGTAGACAGCCCTACCCACTAGCAAGATATACCACGGGAGAGACATATGCCCCATTCAAGCCTACTGCGATGCGCCATTCTGATCTGTGCGCTGTCATTCCTTTCAAGCGCGGCAGCGGCCGAACAGGTGGATTTTGAATTGCAAGGGCTTGACGGAAAAAAGTATCGTTTATCGGACTACCGGGGAAAGTGGGTGCTGGTCAACTACTGGGCAACCTGGTGTCCCCCCTGCCTGGAAGAGCTGCCGGAACTGGAGATCTTTCACAACACCCACAAGGACAAGGATGCGGTGGTGCTGGGCGTGGCCATGGAACGTATCGATCCCTCTCGTCTCAAGACCTTCGTTGACGAGCAGTTTCTCAGTTATCCGATTCTGCTGACCAAGCCGGCGGCTAGCACCGAACTGGGCAGAGTGCCTGGATTGCCCACCTCATTCCTGGTCGATCCGGAAGGGGAGTTGGTTGCCCGTCAGGTGGGTCCGCTGACCCTGGATGACCTGGAGGCGTTTATCGATGGCAAGACCCGCTGAGAAGGCAAAGATGTCCCGCTCAGCATGCCTGTTCATCGCGCTGTCGATGATGCTTATGGATGTCGGGGCGGTGACCCGTGATCCGGACAGCTATTTCTTCGACCCGTCATTGGGTGATTTCAGCGAGGAACTGGAACTGGCCGGGGAGGAGGGTAAAAAGGGCGTGTTGATCATGTTTGAGATGGATGAGTGTCCTTTCTGCCATCGAATGAAGACCCGGGTGCTGAACCAAGTCGATGTGCAGGACTATTTCAAACGGTATTTCCTGATTTACTCAGTGGATATCGAGGGCGACGTGGAGATTGTCGATTTCCAGGGACAGGCCATGAAGGAGAAGGATTTCGCCTTCAGGCAGCATAAGGTCCGCGCCACCCCGGTATTTGGCTTTTTTGACCTTGAAGGCAATATGGTCGCTCGCTTTACCGGGGCGACCAACGATGTTCGTGAGTTCCTTTGGCTCGGCGAATTCGTGGTTGAAGGCCATTACAGGTCGAGCAACTTTTCACGCTACAAGAGAGCAAAAAGAAAGGAACGCAGGAACCAGTGAACAGGTTTCCCTGTTTGTCGGCCGCTGCCGGCGGCAGTCTGTGCCTGACCCTAGGCCTGGGTGTGTGCTGGCCGGTTTTCTCTCAGGAACCCCTGCCTTCACCGCTGACATTGCAATATGCACTGGAATTGGCGGGCGATGTTCATCCTGAGCGGGTGTTGGCGGACGCTGCATTGGCGCGGGCTCAAGCCCATCGCCGACAGGTGGGGGCGAGCGAGGATGTGCGTGTCGATTTGACAGCGGAACTGCGCGCCATCGAGCCCTCGGATATCGCTGTCGATCAAACGCACAACGACAGTCTCGCCCGACTCAGTTTCAGCAAACAGTTGTATGATTTCGGCCGCACCACCCATGCCGAAGCAGCCGCCGAGGCGGGACTGGAGTCCCGTCAGTGGCATTTGCTCGAGGTCAAACAACAGCGCAGACTGGATGTGATGGCGCATTTCTTTGCTGTTCTGTTGGCGGATTTGGAGTATGCCAGAGACAACGAAGCCCTCTCCATTGCCTTTATCCGTTTTGACAGGGCTCGCGCCAAGAATGAACTGGGTAAGGTTTCGGATATCGGGATGCTGGAATTGGAAAGCAGCTACCAGCAGTCCCGTCGCCGGATGAATGCCAGCCGGAACAGGCAACGCATCACCCGCTCCCAACTCGCCATCAGTCTCAATCGTCCCCTGGATCTACCGAGTGATCTGGAGATGCCAGTGCTTGAGGCTTCGGAAGAGATAGGGGATATTGATGCCTTGGTAGAGCAGGCCCTACGGGAAAATCCCCGGCTTGGCGTTTTGCGCGCAGAGCTGTTGGCGGCGCGAGAGCAGCTTCAGACAAGCGAAGCGGAGAATAATCCGATATTGCGTGCGGAGCTTGAGGCGGTAGCCTATCGGCGTGAGTTGGGTGGTCGAAACCCCCTCACAGCCGCCCTCGTGCTCGAATTGCCACTCTATACCGGCAACCGTGTAGCGGCGGAGGTTGCCGAGGCGCGCGCCCTGATTCAACAAAAGCAGGCGGCGCTGACTGCCTACGAATACGCATTACGACAGCAACTGCTGGACTACTGGATGGAGCTAGACAGACGGCGACTGCAAAGGGAGGAGTTGCAGGTGACAGAGGATTATCGGGATCTCTACCTGGATCGCAGCCGTACGCTCTATGAGATGGATGTAGCGACCGATCTGGGCAACGCCATGACGCAGATCGCCGATATCCAGTTCGAACGGGCGAAGAACGAGTTTCAGATTCATCTGATACGTGCGCGTGTTCAGGCGCTCACCGGGGGAGCGTCGCCGGAGTGATTAAATAGATCGAGTGGGAGGAAAGCGATGAGGGTTCTGTTGATTTTATGCCTGCTGCTCGGCGGGCAATCGGCTGCCAGGGATCTGCAGGCGGTGACCGATTGGCGCAACCGCGTGGAGCTGAGCACCGTTGCCAGCGGCATGGTCAGTCGGGTGAATGTGGCAATCGGCGAAGCCGTCAACCGGGGATCAGTGCTTATCGAATTGGATCTGCGGCTGAATAAAGCCGAACTGGCGGCAGCCAAGTCACGTCTCGAGGCGGCGGCACAGCGGAATGACGAAGCGCGCCGGGAGTTGGATCGCTCACTCGAATTGTACGATCGCACCATGTTATCCGATCATCAGCGCAAGCAGGCAGAGATCGAAGCCGCCACCGCCGATGCGCTCTACCGCGAGGCCCAGGCGAAGCTGGCCGGGATTCGCCTGCAACGGGAATACAGCCGGGTAACCGCACCGTTCGACGGTATCGTCGAGAGGATTCATGTGCAACCGGGACAAGCAGTGGTCAATCGCTTCCGCGCCGTGCCTTTACTGACGCTGATAGAGCATGGCGTCATGAAGGCGGTTGCCGGTGTCGATGAACGGACGGCAGCAGGATTGAAACCGGGAACAACGGTACGGATCGGTATACGCGGCCAATGGCTGGACGGAAAGATCTCTCTTCTCGGCATACAGCCGATGGCGCAGGATGCCGAGGGTGCGAGGTATACTATGGAAGCCGGTTTTACCCCTTTGCAAGGGATGAATTTACGGGCGGGGGAAAAGGCTGTGATGAGGTTACAGGATGAGTGATCAGTTGGACAAAGGAGAGATTTGTGTCCGATGTCATGTCGCCGGGCGCGTTCAGGGTGTCTTCTATCGCGCCTCGGCAAGGTATGAGGCGCAACGGTTGGGCGTCAACGGATATGCCAGAAATCTCCACGACGGCCGAGTGGAGGTAGTGGCCTGCGGCAGCGTCAGTGCAGTGGAGGAGTTACGGGAGTGGCTGCGCAAAGGTCCGGCCAACGCCGAAGTGACCAGTGTATCCTGTGCGGTCATCGATTTTCACGACTACCCGCAATTCGCCATTGGCTAGTGCGGCGCAACATATATACCGCACCCAGTTATACTTTTGTGCAATTTTAGTGGTTTTGATGATGACTATTGCGCCAATTCGCTATTTGTCATAAAAATGCTATTGAAAATAGTGCCGCCAGTCGTTTATTATCCCCCCATATAACTAATAATGCTATTAGAGGCTTCAACCACAATGTTTGGTAATAATACATAATCAGCATGTCTTGCCGGCCAAACCCATCGTTCAATTAAGGGACTGCCGCACTATCGCTGACGTATGGATACGGGACTACACACACTAGTTGCCTTAGCGCGTTTTCACCAGTTACCCGCTGAGCCTGACCAGATTGCCCACCAATTCGGTGATCCAGGGCAATCTTTTACCGTTACCCACATCCTGCAAGCGGCAAAAGCCCTTACCTTAAAAGCCAAACAGCTCTCGCTCAAACTCAGTGATCTCGATAATACGACCTTACCGGCGATTGCCCAAGCCAAAGACGGCAGCTTCTTTATTATTGCACGCGTGTCAGATCAAACGCCTAATCCAAGTCAAGATGGCCTGGAGAGTATCGATAACCCGACAAGTGCCCAGGGGGCGCTTATCCATGATCTGCGCGAGGCTGCGCCGCGCTTCGTCACCTTAGAAGAACTGGAGCAATGTTGGTCAGGTGAATTGATCGTAGTCACCCGCCGTCAGGGGTTGAGTGAAAGCCTGCAACAAAAGTTCGATATAAGCTGGTTTATTCCTTCGCTGGTGAAATACCGAAAACTCTTTAGCGAAGTATTAATCGCCTCCTTTTTCCTCCAACTATTTGCCTTGGCCACACCTTTATTTTTCCAAGTCGTGATGGACAAGGTGCTGGTGCATCGGGGCTTTACCACCCTGGATGTCTTAGCCCTTGGCTTTTTTGTGGTGGTGGTTTTTGAAGCGTTTCTCGGCGGCTTTCGTAACTATTTATTTAGTCACACCACCAACCGTGTGGATGTGGAGCTAGGTTCCCGTTTATTTAATCATTTGCTGGCTTTGCCGCTCGCCTATTTTGAATCGCGCCAAGTGGGGCAAAATGTGGCACGGGTGCGCGAACTGGATACCATTCGCAACTTTATCACCGGCACCGCCTTAACCTTGGTGATTGATCTCTTTTTTGTCTTCGTGTTTTTGGCGGTGATGTGGTACTACAGCCCCACACTCACCTGGATTGTGCTCGCCACCATTCCCTTTTACGTGGTCTTGTCCCTGTTTATCACACCAATATTGCGTCACCGTCTCAACGATAAATTTAAACATGGTGCGGCCAATACCGCCTTCTTGACCGAGTCCATTACCGGTATCCGCACGGTAAAATCGTTGTCGGTTGAACCGCAAATGCGCCGCAAGCTGGAAGATCACCTTTCCAGCTATGTCCACGCTTCTTTTCGCAGCCAAAACCTCAGCAATGTGGCCAACCAAATAGCGGGTCTGATCAATAAACTGATGACCTTGGGCATTATCTGGTGGGGCGCTCATCTGGTGATTGCCGGTGGCATTACGGTCGGGCAATTGATCGCCTTTAATATGTTGGCTGGGCGCGTCAGCGGCCCGATTTTAAAACTGGTGCAACTGTGGCAGGAGTTCCAGCAAGCGGGAATCTCCATTCAGCGTTTGGGAGATATTCTCAATACGCCCAGAGAACCGGGTTTTAACCCCAACCGCTCCCGTTTGCCCTCCTTGCAAGGGGCTGTCTCCCTCGACCATGTGCTGTTCCGCTACCGTGCCGACGGGCCAAGAGTGCTTGAGAATGTTAACTTGCATGTCAAACCCGGTGAAGCCATCGGTATTGTGGGGCGCTCAGGCTCCGGTAAAAGTACTGTCACCAAGCTGATTCAACGCTTGTATGTCCCCGAAGCGGGACGGGTATTGATCGACGGCGTGGACTTATCGATGGTCGATACCGCTTGGCTGCGCCGTCAGATCGGTGTGGTCTTGCAAGAAAACTTTCTCTTTAACCGCAGTGTACGGGAAAATATCGCCCTGGTTGACCCCTCGATTGCGATGGAGAGAGTCGTCACCGCCGCGACAATGGCCGGCGCCCATGACTTTATTGTCGAACTACCCGAAGGCTACGACACGATGGTGGGCGAACAAGGCAGCAACCTCTCCGGCGGGCAACGACAGCGTTTAGCCATTGCCCGCGCCTTGATTACCAACCCCCGCATACTGATTTTTGATGAGGCCACCAGTGCGCTGGATTACGAATCCGAACGCCTCATCCAAGATAATATGGCTCGTATCTGCCAGGGCCGCACTGTCTTTATCATTGCCCACCGTTTAACCACAGTGCGCCAATGCAATCGCATTATCGTGATGGACAAGGGGCGTATTGTTGAACAAGGCGATCATGATCAATTGATTGACCTTAATGGCTACTACGCCAAGCTTTACAGCTACCAAAGCCATCAACCGCGTTTACAAACCGTTGCTAATCCGCCGGAAAAAAGCGGTATCACCTTAACCTCATCGCATCCTGAGCGTGGTTCTTTCCGCGTTGAACGCAGTGGTAATGCCAATAAAGACGGGAATAGCCTTAGCCCTAAAGCACCCAGCAAGGATGATGAATCATGAGTGCGGTGGCGGTGTTCAAAGACGCTTGGCAAAACCGCCATAAGCTGGGGGACAACAAACAGTCCCAGGAACTCGCCGCCTTTTTACCCGCCGCGCTGGAAATTCAGGAAACACCGCCTAATCCCTTAACCCGTTGGCTGGCCTGGAGCCTGTTGGCCTTGGTGTTAATTGCCATTATTTGGGCTTGCTTCGGCCAAGTGAATATCGTGGCTTCCGCCGAAGGCAAAATTATTCCCAGCTCCCGAGTGAAACAAATCCAACCGCTGGAAAAAGGCGTGGTCAAAGCCATCCTGGTCAATGAGGGGGATTATGTCACCCAGGGGCAAGCGCTAATTGAGCTGGACACTACGCTCACAGCAGCCGATAAAAACCGCCTGCAATCAGAGCTTCATACCACCACCTTAAATCTGGCAGTTAATCAAGCACTACTCGCTCAGATTGAAACGGCAGCTAAGAAAAACGCCGAAAAACAACCCGCCCTTCGCCGTGATCAATTAGTACTCAACTTGCCTGCATCGGCCAGCGCCCAGGAAACCCAACTGTATCAACACCTGCTCTGGCAACAATGGCAGCAATACTGGTCGCAGTATCAATTCTTGCAAAGCAGCTTGCGTAAAACCCAGGCCGAACAAGCGACTTCCAAAGAAATTATTAGCAAACTAAAACAAACCCTGCCTATCGTCACCAAACGTGCGACCACCTTGGAAAACCTGCACAAAAAAGATTTTGTCTCCGAGACGGATTACCTGCAAGCCGAGCAAGAACGTATACAAAATCAACAGGACTTAGCCGCCGAAAAACAGCGCTACCAACAACATAAAGCGGCAGAGTCCGAAGTGAGTGAGCAAATCAACACCCATATCGCCCAAACCAGCGGCACCTTGTTGGCGCAAATCGCGGATCAACAGCGACAAATCGCCGCTCTGAATGAAGAATTCACCAAGGCGACAGATCTGAACGACAAACAAATTCTCTATGCCCCGGTGGCCGGTCGCGTGCAAGAGTTGGCGATTAATACCGTTGGCGGCGTTGTTACCGAAGCCCAGCAGCTGATGCTGGTCATCCCCGATGAAGAACAATTAGAAGTGGAAGTCTTTTTAGAAAACAAAGATATCGGCTTTGTCCACGAAGAAATGCCCGCAGAGGTCAAAATCCACACCTTCCCCTTTACCAAGTACGGCGTGATTGATGCGCAAGTTTCCAATGTGTCCAACGACGCTATTGTCGATGAACAGCGGGGTTTGATTTACAGCATGCAACTGCGCATGGCGAAAAACACCATTGCCGTTAATGGCAAAGACGTCAATCTGATGCCCGGCATGGCTGTTACGGCTGAGGTAAAAACGGGTAAGCGGCGAATTATTGAATTTTTCTTAGCGCCTTTGTTAAGGGCCAAGAGTGAGAGTATTAGAGAGCGGTAAATAATCAATAGGCAAATAGCATGAAAAATCGATACACAGAATCCGTATTAAAAGTGTTGGACTGCACTAAGAGCAATAAGAAGTGGTATGACGAAAAAAAACTCTTTGCGGGTTATCATACGGTGTCCATTCAAGGCGAAACAATTAAAGGCCAGCGTGACCCGGAAAGGAGACTGGCAAAAGTCGATATTGATTTTACCGGTAAGCGCGTGTTGGATGTGGGTTGCTCCAACGGAGGTTTATTGCATGCATTAACTGAAAAAATTATCTTTGGCGTTGGTGTAGATTTCAATGCTAAGTGCATCAATGCCGCTAATGCACTTAAGGCGGCTAACCAACTCAATAATATTCATTTCTACACTTTTGACCTGGATAAGGAAGACTTATCCATGCTACACCACTTTGTGTTTGGCGAGCCGGTCGATATCTGCCTTTTCTTTAATCTGTCAATTTGGGTGAAACGCTGGAAGGAAGCCTTTACCCTATGCTCTGAATTGACAAAGACCATGCTATTTGAGGCGCATGGCAATGAGCAACAACAAGAAGAACAATTAAGGTTCGTTAAATCGATTTATCAAGAGGTGCAACTTCTCTCAGAGCAATCGGACGACGACCCGACCTATGCCAAGCGTAAGATGTACCGTTGTGACCATAAAATCGAAAGAAAGAAGCTTCAAAACACTCAAGGTAATACAGAATTTCTAAAAGTGTATAGCGAGGAAGCGGTCAAAGAAGCTTACGAGCAAGCATTTCCTGGGCATGCGGTCAAAAGTATTCACTTTTTTCCTAATACCCATGAAAGCGTCGTTGCCGACATCAATGGCGACTATATTTTAAAGCTACCCCGACCACATCGAGGTTTGGCCGGCTTAAACACCGAACAGGCAGTGACAGACTTTATGCGTGAACGGCTTCAGTTGTCCATTCCTGCATTAAGCGTGCATGCCGACCCGATCCTTATGGGGCGTTACCAGAAATTACCGGGAGAAACCTTTGACAAAACCCGCTATGCCAACCTACCCGAGCAAGATAAAAATACCTTAGCCAAACAACTGGCCGAATTTATTGCTGCTCTTCATGCCACCTCTCAACAAGAGATAAAACAAGCCGGACTGACACTATCGCCTTCTTGGGAATTGTCTACGGCGCTGATTGAAGAGCAGTTAGGCTCGGATAAGGAACCGGTTATACAAGCACTTGTGCCGGAAGTGATACGCAATCATAAAGCGCTCAATGTCCCGGAAACCAACCAAGTGTTTGGTCACTTTGATATTCACGGCAGTAATGTGCTTGTTAACAAGGCATATAATCAAGTAACGGCGATCATTGATTTCGGTAATTGTAAGGTAGGCGACTTACACCAAGATCTTTCCGTAATGAACTTAAGCTCTCCCGATTTGGCCAAACGCATGGCTCGGTCATACGAGCAAATCGCAGAGCGCAAACTCAATCGTTTGCTGATTCAGCACTACACCACCATCTTTTACTTAAATCTCTTGGCGGGCTTAAAACGCAAAAAAGCCGACTCCCAGTTCACCTACTGGCTTGGTGAGCTGAGCAATTGGTATCAGCATCTATTACGGGACAGAGCGCAAGCAAAGCTCAATAAACGCAAGCCCGCGTCTTCGTTGCCTGCGGGTTGGAGAAAGTGGCTCGCCTCCAATACGATCAAGGGTATTCCTGCTGCTGGACTCCAAAAAGCCTTAAGAGAGCACGGCTTCTCCCCTATTGATATTGCGACTGAGATGTTGTTGGTGGAGGATCACCCCTATGTTCAGGCAGGCAAAGAGTTTTTTCATACCCTCAATAAGCGTGAGTGGCTATTAAACACCTGTAATACCCTGGCGTCACTCGATACACGTTATGCGACAGCAATCGAAAAGCGCAAAACGCCCGACTTTCAAACCTTTATTAATGACTATTACGGTAAACACCTGCCGGTTGTGTTGACAGGTGGCGTCGATCATTGGCCTGCGCTGAAAAAGTGGACGCCTGATTTTTTACTGGAACAATTCGGCGATAAAGAAATAGAAATTCAATTTAACCGTGAGCAAGACCCACTGTACGAGCGCAATTCAGGCAAGCATAAAAAGCGCATGCTCATGCGGGAATTTATCGCCCTAATTGAAAAAGGAGAAAGTAATAACCACTATATGACCGCCAATAATACCAAGAACAGTTTTTCTAGCCTCGAACCCTTATTCGAGGATGTCGCCGACTTTGGTGAAGGCTATCGTCAAACAGACACCATCCATTCAGGAAACTTTTTTTGGTTTGGCCCCAAAGGCACCTATACACCTATTCACCACGATTTAACCAATAATATGCTGATACAAATCTATGGGCGAAAAAAAGTCACACTGATACCGGCCAAGCAAGTGCCTTGGCTGTACAACGACAAGGGCGTTTACAGTGCGGCGGAATTCCCCAATTTTGATCCAAAGCGTCATCCCATGATGAAAGACCTTACGCCCGTTGAAGTCATTATCCATCCGGGAGAATCCATTTTTATTCCCGTGGGTTGGTGGCATTGCGTTGAATCGCTCGACGTATCTATCAGCAATGTCTTCACCAACTTTAATGCACCTAATCAGTTTTCAGTGAATTTTCCCAGAGGGTGAAATAATGGCATGCCGGAATATTCAACATATTAAATCTATAGCTCGAATCAAAAAGGGTAGTGTCCGTGTGTAAAGTTACCCGGCGTCATCTGCTGGTGTGTCTACTGGGCCTAATGCTCAGTAGCACCGCTATTGCAGAGGTTGTGCGCTGCAAAGACAAATCAGGCCAGATCATTTTCACGGATAATCCACGGCTTTGTTCTAGTAAAGAACAGGAAACGATTGTATTAAAGTCAGATAATCAATACACATCGATTGTTGATATTAAGACGAAGCGCAGAATAAAAACGAATTTTCGTGTGCCCAAAAGACTCTATAAAAAAGCAGATAGCACCTGGGTGATCTATATCGAAAAAAATTTGCTCGCTAATGATCCGTCGCTGGGCCAACAAGCATTAAGTAAACTTGAGCTTAACCTCAACGATATTTTCGATAAATTGCCGCCTGTAGCGGCGAGTCGTTTAAAAAGCCTCTCTTTTTACCTGATGTGGGGAAAGCAATCCACTAAAGAAAAACCGCTCAATGGTTTGTCTTATATTCGTAAAGGCGAAGCGAATAATTACCCTACACTTGATCCACGCTGGAGCCACTCCATCATTGTATACAGCGCAAAAAACCTTATGTACCTGGATGAGGTTTGGACGAAAAAAGCGCTAATGCATGAGATGGCTCACGCTTGGCATATTACTAACTGGCCAGATAAACACCCGCCCATTGTTGCGGCCTATGAAAATGCAAAGCAGCAGGGTTTGTATCGTAGCATCAAAGACTATAAAGGAAGGTCAATCCCCAAAGCCTACGCATTAAAAAATCAATTGGAGTATTTTTCGGATCTTTCGGCTATCTATTTTGTAGGTGGTAATTATTATCCATTTAATCAAGAAGGTCTATCGAAGTATGACAATGTAGGGCTGCAACTGGTATCCAGTTTATGGGGATACTAGCTCAACAAATTAAATATGGAGGGGGGGGAAGTAGGTGATTTCAAATTTTAGGGTTTATGTTTACTTGTTTTTTCTATTTTTTTTAGAGGGATGCGGAATGTCTGAAAATAAAAATCTTGAGTACTTTAAAAGTCAAATATCAAGGTTGTTAGGCGACAATCATTCGGTGGAAGTTGTTGCTTCTGATATGACTGATTTTTCTTGGAATAAGCTTTGTTTTGAGCGCAATGAATCTCTTACGCTAACATTTTCTTCTGGAAATTCAGAAGTCGTTTTTGAGTTAGATTATGAAGATTATTTTGTAGATGAAGCGTATGTAGAGGGTTCTTTGGACAGAAAATGTATTTCCAGCCAAGACCGCATTTTTATCAAGAAGAAATACCCAGGATATTCCGAAACAATAGAATTTTTATCTACTAATAAATAAGGACTTAAACATGTCACTCTTAAACGACCTACGAAATGGTATTGAGCAAGATGCTTATCGTTTTTATGAGCAACATACAGGCACAACTTTAGCAAGAGATACCAATGGCAACATTATTCCTCAAGGCCATAACGATGCGTTAGACTCATTTAGGCACGCTTATACTAGTGGGCGTGTAACTCAGCTTGCAGCAGATAATCAGTGGATAGCAGAGCATTTTGGAGATCAAAATGAAATTGGGCCAGGGCATCCAAATGATCCCTATGAGCATAGAATGGATCTTTGGAACAATGAAGTAGGAAGAAGAATTGGTGATGACGTATTTACAAAAGAAGAGTTAGCAAGGCGTCTGGCACAAGAATTAAATAATGGTGATTTGGTAACAGATTTAAGCGATCAACGATTGCAGGATTTGTATCCTGGTGATCCCAGGCTTCAGTTACCCCCAGGTGATCCTCAGCGTGAAATATTGACAGAAGATGATGTGGATACGATCAATGATGACATTGATCAACGGTTAGACAACCCTCCTACACCCGTACCGACGCCTGTTCCCCCTCCAGTACCCGCACCTGTGCCGGTACCACCCCCTGTACCAACGCCTGTGCCAGTACCTACACCAGTACCAGTTCCAACGCCTGTGCCAGTGCCAACGCCCGTACCGGTTCCAACACCTGTGCCAGTACCGACACCTGTACCGGTTCCAACACCTGTGCCAGTGCCAACGCCTGTGCCAGTACCTACACCAGTTCCAACGCCTGTGCCAGTGCCAACGCCCGTACCGGTTCCAACACCTGTGCCAGTACCGACACCTGTACCGGTTCCAACACCTGTGCCAGTGCCAACGCCTGTGCCGGTTCCAACGCCTGTGCCGGTTCCAACGCCTGTGCCGGTTCCAACACCTGTGCCGGTTCCAACACCTGTGCCGGTTCCAACACCTGTGCCGGTTCCAACACCTGTGCCAGTACCGCCGGTGCCAACTCCAACCCCAACACCAACTCCAGGTTCACCTATTATTGTTGATCTGGATGGCGATGGCGTTGAAACCGTAGGCTTAATGGCTGATATCCACTTTGATCATGGTGGTGACGGTTTCAGAGAATTGACGGGGTTTGCTGCTGCGGATGATGGCTTTCTAGCGCGCGATACTAATGGCGATGGCGTCATCAATTCGGGCGCCGAATTATTTGGTAACGAAACCTTATTAGCGGATGGTTCTTCTGCCAGCAATGGTTTTGAAGCCTTGGCCGAATTGGATTCAAACGCCGATGGCGTTATTGATGCAAATGATGAGTTGTTTGGTGAATTGAGGATATTCCAAGACGCTGATCAGGATGGCGAAACCGATGAAGGCGAGCTGTTGTCCCTCACAGATGCGGGTATCGAGTCGTTATCTGTCGCCTATACCAATCAGGCGTTTGTCGATGACTTCGGTAATGAGCATCGTCAAGTGGGTAATTATATTAATAGTGCGGGTCAAACCATGACCATGACGGATGTCTGGTTTGCTCGGGATCTGACTGACACGGAATCCGATGCGATTGACGTATCCAATACCATTGCTGGTCTGCCGGATGTCCAAGGCTTTGGTCAGACGCACACTCTTCACCAAGCTATGGCAAGGGATGAATCCGGTGAATTGCAGAATTTGGTCACACAATTCGTCAACGCTTCTTCACGCGACGAGCGCCAAGCTTTATTAGAACAAATTATTTTTTCATGGACTGGTCAGGAAGGTGATTACCAGCAATATTATCAATCGCCCATTGATGCGCGGAGAATTGGTGCGTTGGAAGCCTTCTACGGCTTTGAAATACCGTTGCCACGAGGCAGCGGCCAACAGTATGCCAGAATCTATGGTGAAATCTTTGATAACTGGTCTGACAAAGTCTTTTATCAATTATCTGCCCGTAGCTATTTACAACCCTTCTTCCAAGAAATTAGTTGGGACAAAAATCCTGAAACGGGCGTATGGGAAGGCGACTTTACCCAGGTGGTCGATAACTTGTTCGACTACGCCGAAGCCAACCCGTCAGAAGCCCAAGATATCCTCCTTGACTTCGCTCAGGCCATTCATGGTGTAAATCCTTACAACACGATTAACGAGGATCGTTTGCGTGATATAGTGGATCAATTTATCCAAACGGCGGATCTGTCGGGCTATTCCGATGAAACCATTGGCGTTGTCGTTGCCGCTACCATGAATGCCTCTGCGGGTGCCGACACCATTCATGGCAATGCCAATAATAATATTTTATTTGGCCTGGAAGGCAACGATACCCTGAATGGTCAAGCAGGTAATGATGTGCTCGATGGCGGGACGGGTGATGATGTACTTGACGGTGGCAGCGGTAATGATGAATACCATTTTGGCACAGGTTATGGCCGAGACCGAATTCGCAACCGTGACACTGATGCCGGACGTTATGACATCATTCGCTTGTTGGACGGTATTACCGCAGAGGGTATTACCCTATCCCGTCAAGGAGATGACCTCGTCATAGCAATCAATGGCACTGACGATGTACTGCGTGTTGAATCCCACTTTGATCAAGAAGGCGCTTCACAGCGCTACATTGATGCCATTGTTTTCGATGATGGCAGTATGTTAGATGTGGGGCCAAGTCAATTTGATCAAATTAATGTGGCTTCTCAATCCATCACTGAAGGTGATGATGAATTGCATGGAACATCTGCCGCTGAAATTATTGATGGCTTGGGTGGTAATGATCAAATTTACGGAAAAGATGGCGGCGATTGGTTAATTGGCCGTGAAGGGAATGACCAACTGTTTGGTGATGCAGGCGGTGATTTGCTAACTGGAGACGAAGGAGATGATCAGCTTTACGGTGGAGAAGGAGAAGACTATCTCACTGGAGGAACTGGCCACGATGAATTACATGCTGGGGCTGACGATGATTTCCTTAGAGGCGACCAAGGGGATGATGTACTTTCCGGCGGCCAGGGCGATGATTACTACCTATTTAATCTAGGTGATGGCCTGGATGTGATTGATAACCAAGGTAGCTCAGGAGATACCGATAACATTCTATTAGGCAATGGCATTCTTCCCGAGCAAGTCGTTATCCGCCGCTCAGGTAATGACTTAATGATCATTATCCAAGAAGGGATTGATGAAATCCGTGTAGAAAACTACTACACCAATGAAGCCGGTCGTATCGACAACCTAGTTTTCGATGATCCTGCCAGCTCCGTTGCTTCTTGGGATGCGGCAACCTTGGAGAGCCTAGCCGATCAAGCCACGGCAAACGATGACGAATTGCATGGCGATGATGAGGCCAACACCCTGGATGGTTTAGCGGGTGATGACTTGCTCGCGGGCCACGGCGGTAATGACACCTTATTGGGTTCTGAAGGGAACGATACCCTGCAAGGTAACGATGGCAATGACACACTCTCCGGCGGTAACGGCAACGACACGCTTGAAGGTGACCGAGGAGATGACACGCTTACCGGTGGTTTAGGTGATGATGTACTCAGTGGAGGTGCAGGCGGTGATACTTACGTGATTGCCGCCGACGGCAGTCATGACATCATTCAAGATTACGACAACAGTAACGTCGATCTTGATCGAATCGTTTTTGCTGAAGGTATTACGCAAGCGGATGTGAGCTATCGAAGAACGGCTACCGACTTGGTTGTTGATATCAATAAGGATGGTGTATTAAGCACTGTGACCATTGAAAATGGTTTTACCAACAGTCGAAATCTGGTTGACCAACTGGAGTTCGCTGATGGAACGACCGTTAGTATAGAAACAGCACTTGCCGAAGCTGCCACCTGGACGGGAACGGACGAAGCAGAAACCATTTACGGTTATGAAGGCGCTGATACACTTGATGGAGCAGGAGGCAATGATCGACTCTACGGAGCGGATGGCAACGACACGCTCTCCGGCGGAGACGGCAACGACCGTGTGTACGGCCGGAACGGCAACGACACCGTGTCGGGCAATGCCGGAGACGATTACGTCTACGGTGATGCCGGTGATGACGTGCTCGACGGCGGCGGTGGCCGGGACCGCGTCTATGGCGGCGCCGGCAACGATACCCTGCGTGGCGGCGCCGGCAGTGGCGATAGTTTGTATGGCAATGCCGGCAACGACACCTACCTGTTTGGCAGCGGCGATGGCAACACCACCATCAGCAACTCGGATAATGGTGCGGATCGCAATGATGTGTTGCGCTTCTTAGCCGGGGTTGATCCGAGCGATGTGCGGGCCACGCGCTCCAGCACAAGCTTGCTATTAACCATCCAAAGTACCGGTGAAGTGATCACGGTATCGAGCTTCTTTAGCGGCAGCCGCTATGAACTCAATACCGTGGAATTTGCCGACGGCACCGTGTGGGACACCGATGCCATTAAAACCCTGGTCCTGGGCGCGACAGACGGCGCGGACAATATCACCGGCTACGCCAGTGACGACACCATTGATGCGCTTGGCGGTAACGACTACCTCGACGGCGCCGATGGCAACGACACGCTCTCCGGCGGAGACGGCAACGACCGTGTGTACGGCCGGAACGGCAACGACACCGTGTCGGGCAATGCCGGAGACG
>JAHXHR010000014.1:42624-44582 GCA_025656505.1 Candidatus Thiodiazotropha sp. (ex Epidulcina cf. delphinae)
ATTACGTCTACGGTGATGCCGGTGATGACGTGCTCGACGGCGGCGATGGCCGGGACCGCGTCTATGGCGGCGCCGGTAATGACACCTTGCGTGGTGGTGCTGGCAACAATGATTACCTCTCTGGTGATGCAGGCAGTGATACTTATGCCTTTGAAGCTGGTTTCGGTACAGACACTATCTACAATTACGATACTCAAGCGGATAGTATTGATGTTGCTCGTTTCGATGATGTCTCTGTCGAAGATTTGTGGTTTAGCCGCAGTGGCAATAATCTGCAAATCACCGTGGCAGGCACCGACGATCAAGTCACCGTCAGTAATTGGTACAGCAATACCAACTACCAACTCGATAGTATAGAAGTTGGAGCATCTGCATTACTTAATAACCAAGTTGATCAACTGGTTTCTGCAATGGCTGCCTACAGTGTGCCCAGTGGTGCTGGTAACGTGATTCCTCAAGACGTTCAGGATGAGCTACAACCGGTTATTGCCGCTACTTGGCAAACCAGTTAACAATACAATTTAACTTGATACGTGTTATGGGGCTGCATTGCGGCCCCTTTGTTTATCAGAAGGGGTTTGTTGTCATAACACCTTCTCTTTCTTCATTTCCGAAAAAATTGGTTCCTCGCTGTTTCATGTGGGTAGATCAAACTTAAGTTGTAACTATTCAGCTAAATAATCAAAAAAAGGGCTATATCCGGAATTCCCAATCATCAAATAATTCTACTTTGTCACATTTAAGTATCTGAATATCCAGGCAAACCTGGCTGCTCCTCATTATCCTAAAAACCGCAGTTGGACGGGGTGAAGTGTGCGCTTGCGGGGGTGCAAGACAAGGGGCGCTCCTGCACATCCCTGTGCTTGCGACACTTGTGCATCCCTGCACGGCGCGCAACGACGCGAAATAGTTATTTTATTCCAAGGCGTTGCAACACAGCCATGCGCCGCCGCAAGCGTACAATTCACCCCGTAGCGTGATTCACCCGGCAGGTGAATAGGCAAATCGAAGTCAATAGTTTGCCTATCAATAGTGGTGGACCCCATTAGTCGGACATCATAGCTGAAATTATAAGTGTCTTCTGCGATTATTCTAACTGAAGAGGAGTAAGCAGAAGATGAGCAGAAAAAGACGTAATCATTCATCGGCCTTCAAAGCAAAAGTAGCCCTGGCAGCCGTTAAAAATGATCGGACATTGGCTGAACCGGCAGAACAGTTTGACGTACATCCAAATCAGATCCAGGATTGGCGCAAACGATTGCTTAACGATGCAGATCAGCTGTTTGGTCGTGGGCGGCAACAGCGTGAAGAGACAGACGAAAAGGTAAAAGAGCTGCATGCCGAGATGGGACCATTGACAATGGAACGGGATTTTTTAGAACGCGGGCTGGAAAGGATTCACGGTCCGAACGGCAAGAAATGATCGCTCAGGAAGATCGATTGCCGCTCACCCGTCAATGTCAGTTACTAAGCTTGAATCGTTCGACGGTTTATTATCAACATGCCCCGGTATCCGATGAAGAGCTGACATGGATGCGCAGGATTGATGAGATGCATCTGAAACGACCATTCTATGGCAGTCGTCGTATCAGGGACTGGTTGCAGGATGAAGGCCATGCAGTAAACCGTAAACGTATTCAGCGCCTGATGCGGTTAATGGGTATTGCAGCCCTGTATCCGAAGCCTCGAACCAGCAAGCCGGGCGAGGGTCATAAGGTTTATCCGTATCTGCTTCGCGGCTTGACGATTGACCGTCCGAATCAGGTGTGGGCTACTGACATCACATACATTCCGATGGCCAAAGGCTTTGTTTACCTGGTAGCCGTCATGGACTGGTACAGTCGTAAGGTCCTCGCCTGGAGGCTTTCTAATGCCATGGAAAGTGATTTTTGTGTAGAGGCGCTGGAAGAGGCACTAGCCAAGCATGGGAGTCCTGAAATCTTCAATACTGATCAGGG
>JAHXHR010000015.1:0-41979 GCA_025656505.1 Candidatus Thiodiazotropha sp. (ex Epidulcina cf. delphinae)
TCCTAGGGGGCGTTCTCAATTAGCTGAGTGAGCGTGATTCTGAGTCATTTTTCGTGCCGGCAAGGCGCGATGAGGCGTAATAGTCATTCTATTGCAACGAATCGCAACGCCGCCAGCGCGGAAAAGGGCCGGAATCACGCCGCGAACGATGATTGAGAACGCCCCCTAGTACTTCTCGAATCACAAAAAAACGCCAGATGGAGTACTTACGAATCCAATGTTAAAAAAAGAAGACCAGCCGCGTTTTGCGGATATCAATCTTCCTCTCGCTGGTTGATGATCGACACATACCCTATACTATCCGCCCCTGCGGCGACTGAGCAAAAACCATGGTCAAACTCTACGGCATTCCAAATTGCGACACGATCAAAAAGACCCGTCAGTGGCTGAAAAATCAGGGTATCGCCTATGAATTCCACGACTATAAAAAAGCGGGGGTGGATGAGAGACGGCTACGCCAGTGGGTCGAGACGCTCGGCTGGGAGTCCCTGCTGAATCGCCGCGGCACAACATGGCGCAAGCTGGACGATGCGGTAAAGGCAAATTTAGACGAAGCCGGCGCCATTCAATTGATGCTACAGACCCCTTCGATTATCAAGCGACCGCTACTGGATAATGGAAAATCGCTGCATCTGGGATTCAAGGCGGATGAATATTCGAGGATTTTCAGTTAAACGGGGATGACACGCCGCTAGCGACACAATCCCTGTATAATAATCCGCTTTTCGTTTTTCCGAGGTACAGCATGATCAAGATCAATGAGAACTATAAGAAACTCCAGGCATCCTACCTGTTCTCGGATATCGCAAAACGGGTCACCGCCTTTCAGGCGGCGAATCCGCGCAAGCACATCATCCGTCTGGGCATAGGCGACGTCACCCGCGCCCTGCCGGACGCCTGTATCAAGGCATTTCATGCGGCCGTCGACGAAATGGCCGGCGACGCCACCTTTCACGGCTACGGCCCTGAACAGGGTTATGATTTCCTGCGTGAAGCCATAGCCGAGGGCGACTACAAACCCCGCGGCTGCGACATCGCCGCCGACGAGATCTTCGTCAGTGACGGCGCAAAATGCGACTCAGGCAACTTCCAGGAGATCTTCGCCCGCGATATCCGCGTTGCCATCCCCGATCCGGTCTATCCGGTCTACGTGGACACCAACGTCATGGCAGGCCGTACCGGCGAAGCGGAAGGGGGCCGTTATACCGGCCTTACCTACCTGGACGGCAATAAGGCCAACGGTTTCATTCCCGACCTGCCCGGCGAGCCCGTGGACCTGATCTATCTCTGTTTCCCGAATAATCCGACCGGCGCCACAGCCACCAAGGAGCAGTTGCAGCAGTGGGTCGACTACGCTAAGGCCAACCGGGCCCTGATCCTGTTCGATGCCGCCTACGAGGCATTCGTACAGGATGAGAGTCTGCCCCGCTCCATTTATGAGATCGATGGCGCACGCGAGGTGGCGGTCGAGTTTCGCAGTTTTTCCAAGACTGCCGGCTTCACCGGCACCCGATGCGCCTATACCGTGGTGCCCAAGGACTGCACCGCGTATACGGCCAACGGCGAGGCCGTTGCCATTCACGATCTCTGGAACCGCCGCCATACAACCAAGTTCAACAGCGTCTCCTATCCGGTACAGAAAGCGGCTGAAGCCGTCTACAGCGAAGCGGGGCGCGCCCAGGTCAAGGCGCTGGTATCCGACTACCTGAAGAATGCCCGATATATCCGCGAACGGATGGAGGCCCTGGGTTACGACTGCATTGGCGGCGAGAACTCACCCTACATCTGGATCGATGCCAAAGGCGACTCCTGGGCCTTCTTCGACGCCCTGCTGGATAAGGCCGGCGTAGTCTGCACGCCAGGCGCCGGCTTCGGAAAATGTGGTGAGGGTTATATACGCATCAGCGCCTTCAACAGTTTTGAGAACGTGCAACAAGCCATGTCCGGAATCAGTGAGGTACACTAGTGCCGATTTCCAACGACTTTGCAGAACGGCTCTCTCAATCACTGGAGAGCATCGCCGAACACTACGGCACCCCCTTTCATCTTTATGATGAAAAGGGTATCCGTAAAACGGGCGAAGGTCTGATCCGTGCCTTTGCCGGCATCGATCAGTTTCGTGAATATTTTGCCGTCAAGGCGCTACCCAATCCGACAATCCTCAAGATCATACAAAGCATGGGGTTCGGCTTCGATTGCAGTTCAAGCGCAGAATTGGCATTGAGCCGGCAGGTCGGGGGCCGCGGTGAGCAGATCATGTTTACCTCGAACAACACCAGTGCGAGTGAGTTTGCCGCAGCCGAGGCGGATGGCGGATGCGTACTCAACCTCGATGACATTTCACTGCTCGACAAGGCGCCGCGAATACCTGAGCTGATCTGTTTCCGTTACAATCCGGGGGAACGACGCACCGGTAACCGCATCATCGGCAATCCAGTGGAATCCAAATACGGAGTCGCCCACGATCAACTTCTCGACGCCTACGGCAAGGCCAAACAGCTTGGCGCACGACGTTTCGGACTCCACACCATGCTGGCCTCCAACGAACTCAACCACGCCTATATGGTGAACACCGCCCGTATGCTGCTGGACCGGGTGACCTGGCTCTCCGAAGCACACGATATTCAATTCGAATTCATCGATATCGGCGGAGGTCTCGGCATCCCCTACCGCCCTCAGGAAAGACCGCTGGATATCGCCGGCATGGGGAAAGAGATCAGCGATCTTTTCCGGGTCTTCGAAAACCATCATGGATACGCTCCGAGACTCTACCTGGAGAGCGGGCGTTACATAACCGGCCCGCACGGGGTATTGGTTACCCGTGCGATCAACCGAAAAGAGATCTACCGCACCTATGTGGGGGTCGACGCCTGTATGTCTTCACTGATGCGGCCCGGCATGTACGGCGCCTATCACCATATCACGGTGCTCGGCAAGGATGGAGAGGAAGAGACGGTGGATGTGGTCGGCTCCCTGTGCGAAAACAATGACAAATTCGCCATTCAACGTCCGTTGCCGAAGATGGAGGATGGAGACTTACTCTACATCCACGACACAGGAGCCCACGGCCACGCCATGGGCTTCAACTATAACGGCACACCCAGACCCAAGGAACTGTTGCTGCGTGAAGACGGCGGTGTGGAGCTGATCCGCCGGGAAGAGACCCTGGACGACCTGCTGGCCACACTGAACTATGAACCTGATCTGTTCAATCCGAACCAGCGTACCTCGTCATCCTGAAAACCGCAGTTGGACGGGGTGAAGTGTGCGCTTGCGGGGGTGCGGGGCAAGGGTCGCTCCTGCACATCCCTGTGCTTGCGACACTTGAGCATCCCTGCACGGCGCGCAACAACGCGGAATCGTCATGCTATTCCAAGGCGTTGCAACGCCGCGCAGAAGCACCGGGCCGAAGTCTGAAGATAAAGCGCCACCATCAAAGTCACCTCGGATGGTGAGGCCGTCAACGGGGGGAAACCTCAGCTGTTCCAGGGTAGATTCGGACATAGGCGATCTCGTTTGGCCTCTCTGAAGCGTTTTTGTAAAAATAACAACCATATCAATTAGTTGAACAAGGCTCGCCCTTTTTTATGAATTATTCGGGCTAATTGAACACACAACCAGATTATGTGCGGCAGTTCTCAAATAATTTACAGGACTGTTACATATACTCAAATTTCGATAATGAATAACGTCGGGAGAAAACCCATGGAAATCACCGCATTTATTACCGCCCTTGTGCTATTCGGCCTCTATCTGATATTTAAAAGCACCCGTATCGGCGCCGCTGCAAAGAGCAAGGCGGACGATGTCCAAGAGCGAATCGAGACGGTGCTGAATCTCCCGCAGGAATCCGACGGGGCCTGGCAGAATGAACCTGCCACACAAGTCATGATGCAGGAACTCGGCGAGCGGGGAATCCGCCTGAACAGCGTCCTGACCAAGGGTCAGACGATGAATGTGCTGGGTCTGTTCTCTCCGTCCGACGGTCGACAAGTGGATATTCTGAAGCACTTTAATATCCCTTATTCTTTCAAGATGAATCAGACCATGGCTTACTATCTGATACGCGAACTTTTCAGCGATCCTCAGAAGGTGGTTGAGTGGAATAACCGTCCGCCCACCACCACAGTGCGCCTGGGCCTGTTGTTTTTGGCGGGTAAACCGGTCAACGGACTGACCCATGTCGAGGCGCAGACCAGACTCGACCAACTGGCTATGGAAAATCCAGCCAAATATCAGGAATGGAAACAGGTCGACAGATTGTTCCTGGAAACCAACAACCCGGACATTCGTGCTAAATACCAAGTCCGCAAGACCACCTGGAAACGTTTCTTCGAAAATTATGATGCATTGAAAGAGGCCGGCATCACTCCTCGCGCAATGTGTGGTGAGAATATCATTGAGCACTCACTTCGCAAAAATAACAAAGCCTTGGCGAGCGCCAAGATCCGCAACGCCATGCAACCTGCGTCGGGCGAACGGTTAGAAGAGACTCCTCTCGCAAAGATCACTTAACCTAAAAACCGCAGTTGGACGGGGTGAAGTGTGCGCTTGCGGGGGGGTGCAGGGCAAGGGTCCGCTCCTGCACATCCCTGTGCTTGCGACACTTGTGCGTCCCTGCAGACGCACAACGACGCGGAATAGTCATGCTATGCCAAGGCGTTGCAACGCAGCCACGCGCCACCGCAAGCGTGCCATTCGCCCCGTAGCCTGGTTCACCCAACCGGTGAATAGGCTAATCGAAGTTAATCGTTTGCCTGTCGGTAGTTCAGTATCAGAATGGAGCGGTCAACTGAGGATTCCAGGATGATCAGGTATAGACATCGATACCGAGAACTTCGCTGACATAGTCCCGCTCCCGCCCCCTCTGGACTGACTGATAGGTGGAGACCGCCCGCTGCTTGCGCGGATCGTCCGTTGCCCGAGCAAAGGAGTGATCCGATCCTTGGCGTTGTTTCAACAACCGCTCTGCCTGTTTGATATCCTCCACGCTGCGTAGGGTATGTTTGGCGATACCGGTCTGGGAGGCAGGCGGTAACATTTGCTGCGCGTGGGCAGACCGCTCCTGCGGCTGCTCGGGCGATTGCGGTAGCGAAGACAGTGTCAGTGAGTTGGAGATCTGCATCGGTTCTTCAACCGGAAAACCGGCATCAGCTCATCGGTTCCGCGCTATAACCCGCCTCCACGATCACGCTGACCAAAGAGGCCTGATCCGCTGAACCTGACACCACGGCGCTACCGTCATCCAGCTTCACTTCGGCATGCTCCACTCCCGGTACGCCGTTCAAGGCATTGGTGACATTCACGACGCAGTGGGGGCAGGTCATGCCGACAACTTTGAGCGTTACAGTCAACGAAATCTCCCTGGTTGGTTTAAAAAAGCGCAATCGGTTGGCATTGGTGACCACCGTCACCGATGACAGGGCCATGGCGGCGCTGGCGAACATAGGCGGCAGCAGCCAGCCTGTAACGGGGAAAAGGACGCCCGCCGCCATCGGAATACCTATCACATTATAGATAAATGCGCCAAAAAGATTCTGCTTGATATTCCTTAGCGTTGCGCGGGATATGGCAATGGCGGTGCTGACATTGATCAAGGAATCGCCTACCAAGGTGATGTCCGCATTGGCAATCGCCACGTCGGCGCCGCTGCCGATGGCGAATCCGGTGTCGGCCTGCGCCAACGCCGGCGCATCGTTCACCCCGTCACCCACCATGCCGACCCGCAGCCCCTGTCCTTGAAGCGCCTTCACCACTTCGAGTTTCTCTGCCGGCAGGAGTTCACTATGGACTTGATCGATACCGAGCGAAGCGGCAACCGCCTGCGCTGTGGTCCGGTTGTCACCGGTGCAGATAACCAGAGCCACTCCCTGGTTTTGCAGGGCCTTGACCGCAGCCTGACTATCCCGGCGCAGCGGATCCTTCAGGATCAGCAGCCCTCTGAGCCGACCCTCGACCATCACCCACACCGGGGTGCCGGCTTGATGCCCCTCCTGATCCGCCGTCTCTTGCAGATCCGCCGGCGGCACGATGTTGAGGGTGGTCAGATATTGACGGCCCCCCAGCCGGACAAGCCGTCCCGCCACACGGCCTTCCACGCCCCGGCCGTCCTGGGCGTGGAAATCACTGACCGGCAGCATTTCACCCCCGTTTTGATCGGCGTAGTCGACAATCGCTTCCGCCAAGGGGTGTGAAGAGAGTGATTCCACACTGGCTGCCAAGCTGATCAACTCGGTTGCATCCGCGCCGGGCATGGGATGGATAGCGGTAACGCTGGGAGTCCCCTCGGTAAGGGTGCCTGTCTTATCCACCACTAGATGGGTCAGGCGGCTTGCGCTTTGCAGCCCTTCGCTGTTGCGGATCAGCACATTCAACTGAGCCGCACGGCTGGTCCCCACCATGATGGCGATAGGTGTCGCTAACCCCAAGGCGCAGGGGCATGCAATGACCAGCACGGCGATGCCGGCCGTCAGGGCATTGGGCAGTGACGAACCGGAACCGAGCAACAACCAGACGAAAAAGGTGAGCAGGGCGACCGCCACCACCAGAGGTACGAATACCGCCGATACCCGGTCAACCAGACGGCCGATGGGCGGTTTACTCATCTGCGCCTGTCGCACCATGGCGATAATCTGCGCCAGGGTGGTCTCTTCGCCCAACCGGGTCACCCGATAGTCCAGGGAGCCACTGCGATTGATCGCACCGCCGGTGACGGGATCGCCGGCCCGCTTGCGAACCGGCATCGATTCACCGGTCAGCATCGACTCATCGACGCTGGATGCGCCATCAACCACCTCACCGTCGATGGCGATGCGCTCTCCAGGCCGCACCCGCAGCCGGTCGCCCAGCCGAAGCAGAGAAACGGGCACAGAGACCTCACGATCGCCACGCACCACACTGGCGATTTTCGGCGCCAATCCCACCAGACTACCTACCGCCTCGCTGGTGGTTCGCTTGGCTCGGGTCTCAAGCACATGACCGAACTGGAGAAAGGCGAGAATCAACACCGAGGCGTCGAAGTAGAGCTTGTCCCCCCGTATCAGCGAACCGTCCGGCTGAAGCACGATCATCAGCGAAGAGATCCAGGCCGTTCCGGTCCCCAGCGCCACCAGACTATCCATGTTGGCGGAGCGATGCCGGGCCTGTTTCCAGGCGCCCAGATAGTAGTTGCCGCCACTGAAGCGCATCACCAACAGACACACAATGGCGATGCCCAGCCAAAAGCTCTCCCCTTGCGGTTGTTGTAATGACGGCGCCAGCCCCGCCATCTCCGACGTCATCAACCCTACCCCCACCAGACCCGCCAACAGCGCTCGCCGCCAGGATCGCTTTACTTCGGCTGCCGCGGCAGCCGCCTCTTCCGCATAGGGGTCGATAAGCGATTCCACCAGCCTGGCCCGACTGCCCGCATTTTCCAGACCGACCAATAGATCCGCCGGATGGGCAGTGGTTTTTATCTTCCAGGCCGAATCCTCGAAGGCATATTCGGCAGTCGAATCGAGCGCCTCCAGGAGGGCCTGTATCTGCGGGTGCTGCTGCGCTTCGGGCAAATCCTCGAACACCAGTTGCAGATGATCGCTGGGGTGGGAAATCTCGATAAAACGGGCGTCGTAGCCCTGTTCGATCACCGCATCGACCACTGCACCGGGTTCGCCACCGACCACCTGAGCCCGTTTCTCCACCAGATTGACCGCTGCCCCCGTGACCCCTGGGATGGATCGAATGGCCCGCTCCACCGCCGCAACGCAACTGGCGCAAGTCATATCGTCGACGCTGAGCAGATAGCCGCCGGTGAGTTTCAGGGGTTCGGCATCGGCCTCTGCCTGACTATCCTGACTTGGCAGGGAACAGCTTGCTGGAATCCCGGCCAATGGCTTAGCCTCGTATCCTGCCTCTTTGATCGCCGCAATGGCTTGATGGGAAGTACCACCGATGATCTCGGCGCTATCGGTCTGCAGGCTGACAGACGCCCGCGCCACACCCGGCACGGCGCGTAGAGCCTTCTCTACCGCAACCACACAATGCCGGCATGACATGCCCGCGATCGCCAGTCGATAGGACCCACCGGGTCTCTCATTCACTCTATCGGATTGGTTTCTCTGTTCAGCCATCGGAATCGGATAGAATACTGAATAACTGCACGTAGATGGAGCCTGATCTATCCCGGCGGCCAGCTCATCGGGCGTCCGCCCAACAGGTGCAGGTGAATATGGAACACCGACTGTCCGGCAAGCTCGTTGCAATTAATCACGGTGCGATAGCCGGGTCCGTCGATGCCTTCCGCCTGCGCAACCTTCCGCACAGCCTGATAGAGCTTACCCATTATCTCGATGTCATCGGCAGTAAGATCGTTGAGAGTCGAAATATGGCGTTTCGGCACAATCAGGATATGGGTCGGCGCCTGGGGATCGATATCCCGGAAGGCGAGAACGTCTTCATCCTCGTAGACCCTGTCGGGTTGAATCTCGCCATTGACAAACTTGCAGAAAAGGCAGTCGCTCATGGTCTCTCCTCAGAATTCCGATCGTCCGCGGAAGGCGTGCGCCAGGGTGGCGCCGTCCACGTATTCCAGCTCACCCCCCATCGGAACCCCCTGGGCGATTCGGGTTGTCTTGATGCCTCTCGCCTTGGCCATATCGTGAATATATTGCGCCGTCGCTTCCCCTTCGACAGTGGGGTTGGTGGCAAGAATAATCTCTTTGACCATGCCCTCGGCAAAACACTCATCCAGTTGCTTCAGACCGATCTCCTTCGGTCCGATGCCATCCAACGGCGAGAGATGCCCGCCGAGCACGAAATAGCTGCCGGAATAGTCGATTGCCTGCTCGATGATCGACTGATCAGCCGGTGTCTCGACAATGCATAGCAGGCTCCGGTCCCGATGGGGATTGGCGCATAAGCGGCAGAGTGCGGTCTCGCTGAGGGTCCGGCAGCGGGAACAGTGACCGATTCGATCCATCGCTTCCGCCAATACCTTCGCCAGATCCCTTCCCCCGTCACGGTCCCGTTCCAGCAAATAATAGGCCATACGCTGAGCACTCTTAGCCCCCACTCCGGGCAAACACCTCAAAGCGGTCGTCAGTTGCTGCAACAGCGAGGGACTACTCATACCGGACCGCCTCAGCGACGATCCCAGCGCAAAGGGCGCGCATCTCACTCATCACTCAAAACCCTTTAGAACGGCAGTTTCATCCCCGGCGGCAGCCCCATCCCCGCGCTGAGCCCGGACATGCTCTCCTGCATCTTATGACCGACCCGCTGGGATGCATCGTTGATGGCGGCCGCCACCAGATCCTCAAGCATCTCCTTGTCGTCACCCATCAGGCTTTCGTCGATCTCCACCCGGCGCACTTCATGTTTGCCGTTCATCAGGATCTTCACCAAACCGCCTCCCGACTCGCCGGTCACCTCCTCCTGCGCCAGGCGTTCCTGCGCCTGCTGCATTTCGGCCTGCATCTTCTGGGCCTGTTTCATCAGATTGCCTAAACCACCTTTCATGGATAATAACCTCGTCTCGTCTTGTGCCGATGATGCTGCTTGCCTCCCCGGCAGTAGTGAACACGCTTAAGAAATAACTTGCTGGAACTTCGGTATATCGAAAATCAACTGCATGCCCAATGCGTTTCCCCTCACACTCCCATCAGAGATCTGCTCGTACTTATGGCCTAATCGACCGGCCTGACCGAATCGGTCAGCAGACGGGCGGAGAAACGCGCTTCCATCTCACGCACCAGGGGGTCATTCGCCATCGCCGTTTCGGCCTGTTGCCGGCGTTCCCCTTGCTGTCGCCTTTGCCGCATGGCAGGCGTCTCGTCCGTCGGCACGGCCTCCGTGATCTTCAGTGCGGCCTGCTGACCCAGCAGCTTTCGAACACTCTCCAGCAAGCGCTTCTCGGACTGGCCGACGCGCAACTGGCGTCTCGATGCATCGAGCGTCAGGCAAAGGGTCTCCCCATCCCAACCGCCAAAGACACAATTGCTTGCCAGTTGCCTGGTGATGCCTCCCAACTTCATTGAGGTGACGAACGCCCCCCAGTTCGAGGGATCGTCGTTTCGTGTTTCCGCATCCTCAGACTCTGCGGGTTGGGCCTTCGTTGCAATCCTCCGTTGCGTTGAGGTCGCTGCGGATTTCGAACCCTGCGGAAGTGCCTCCAAGCCGGCGAAATCCCTTTTCCCTGGCTGCTTCGCCTGGCTATGCCGCCCCCCGGACGCGCCGGTTGAAACGACCTCATCGGGCCGGAATGCCAACATACGCAATAATACCATCTCAAAGCCACTGCGGGGATCGGGAGCCAAATCAAGCTCTTGCTGCCCGGACAGGGCGATATGGTAGAAGAGTTGGACATCCTCAGGCATCAGGGCATCAGCCAGGGCGCCCAAACGCAGCGGGTCGAAGGCCTCATCCGGCTCGTAGCCCTGCACCATCTGCAGCAGGGCTATTTGATGCAGCATGGCGAGCAACTCCTGCAAGGCATTGGCGAAATCGGCAGCCGACTCCGCCATCTCCGCCGCCCTGTCCAACAACGCGGCGCCATCCTCCCGGGCCAAGGCCTCGATCAGTCGATAGATCTGATCGGCGCCGATGTTGCCTATCATCACCCTGACTTCAGCACCCTTGACTTCACCACCACAGAAAGAGATGGCCTGGTCGAGCAGGCTCAATCCATCCCGCATACTGCCATCCGCTCCCCGGGCAAGCAGGGAAAGGGACTCGTCGTCAAACAGGATCTTTTCCTGCTGCAGGATATGCCGCAACTGAGCCCCGATCTGTTCACGGCTGAGGCGCTTAAGATTGAATTGCAGACAGCGGGAGAGTACGGTAACCGGTACTTTCTGGGGATCGGTGGTGGCCAGGATGAATTTTACATGCGGGGGCGGTTCCTCAAGCGTCTTCAATAACGCATTAAAGCTACTTGAAGAAAACATGTGGACTTCATCGATAAGATAAACCTTGTAGCGCCCCCTCACGGGTGCGTAGGGGACGTTATCAAGCAGTTCCCGCGTCTGATCCACCTTGGTTCGGGAAGCCGCATCCACCTCCAACAGATCGGCAAAGCGCCCTTCATCGATCTCGCGGCAGGCATCGCACACCCCGCAGGGCGTGGCGTTCACCCCCTGTTCGCAATTCAGGGATTTGGCGAAGATCCTCGCCAGGGTGGTCTTTCCCACGCCGCGGGTCCCCGTAAAGAGATAGGCATGGTGCAACCGCTCATGCTCAAGCGCGTTGGTCAGCGCCCTCACCACATGCTGCTGACCCACCATCTGGCTGAACATCTGCGGCCGCCATTTACGGGCTAGTACCTGATAAGACATAATGTAAGCGGTTCGTCGTCTGCGGATCGAAGCGGTGGAGTGTAACGCGAATCCAAGGCGGAAGCACTGCCGGCAGGGAACCCTAAGGCCTAAAAATTTGCTAAAGTATTACTCATTGCCGATCAATATCCAACAGCCATGGCATGGGTATTCTTATTACCAAATACTGAATAACGGTTTTATAATGCCCTGTAACAGCCGCCGGACAAGAGTAGACGTGGTAGCATAAAAACCGAATTCGCTTGATACGATGCAAGGGAGGTGTACGTGTTTCGCTAACCGATAACACTTGTAAGGACCGGTAATGACGCGGACAAATGGTCATAGATCGCAATCCCTGATCATTCTCACAGGCTCTCCACCGAAAAGCGTTTGCCTGCCTGACATAGAAAAACGGCTCGAACCCGCCTTCCTGATCGCCTACAGGGGGCGCCTGCGGATCAATGCCCGAGGTTGGAAGGAAAAGGCCAAGGCATCCCTTGCGCACGCCATCGCCAGAACACCGACAGCGCTCTGGATGCATGTGCAACGCATCGGTCTGCTTGCCGAAACGGCGGACCCCGACATTCTCGGCGGGATCATCGACCTCTTTCTGGTGCTGGGCGATAAAGGTCCGGCATTGCGCAGACGTATGCTGGGACTGGCCAAACCGCTATTGAGTGTCGAAGATTACGCCATCCTCGACGGTCATCTGAACCAGGGTTCCCCCGGCGTTTCCCGTCTGCCCCTTCACGCGAAGACCTCGGTGCTCTCACCGGGCATTACCGGCCATGCCCGGCTCGTCACGATCGAGGAGACGGCCTCCGGTGAGGATGAGGATTCCCTTGACACCGCAAATCAACAAATAGGCTACGGGCAGATCGATCAGGCGCAGAAGACCCTCGAAACGGCGATCATGGCAGAACCGGGACGAGTGGAGCTTCACCACGCCCTGTTGGAGATCTACCGACATTCCAGGGAAAGAGGTCGCATCCTCGGCATGTGGCAACGTCTGCAAGGAAAGCGGAACCCTGCCGAAGAGGCATGGCGTCGTCTCCTGGATCTACTCAGTGAAGAGAGCGATCCAACATGACCAACCCTCCTCTCAGCCCCACACGCATGGCCGCCATCGGCATGGATCAACGCCAACGCAATGCATTGCACATGCTGTTCAGCACCAAGTGCGACAATCGCTACGTCCTGATGGAGGAAGACGCCTCGGAGATCTGCATACTCGATCTGGATGTCTTCGGCGGAGAGCGTTTATGGGAGGAGTTTCGGGAACGCCATCCGCAACGCCCCTTGATTCTTGTCTCGCTCAAGGCCCGCGAAATCTCGGACGACGTTACCCTCTTCGTTGAAAAACCGATTCCGGTCGACCGGCTGATCGACGCAATCGAACAACAACGCAGACACCTTTCCGCAAAAATTGAAGACCTGGCGCAGCCCCCCCCGCCCGACACCTCGCCGCGTTTGGCGGAACAGGCCGAGCAACCCGACACTCAACAACCGCCTCGTAAAAAGCGCACCGCAAGAAAAGCCGCATCCCTGATGAGCGAATCGATGGAATGGGCCTTTGTCGGCACATCCCCCGACATCGATCCTAAGGATCCCCAACAGCTCGCTAAGATCTACTACAACCCGGAACACTACCTGCAGGGACACATGCAACTGGCGCTTAATCTGGCGGCGCGCCACAACAAAAACGTCGGCGTCGAAGGCCCATGGCCGGCCATCCGTCTCTATTTCGAGGGCCGCAAGATCAGGGTCTCCGCCGAGGAGCGGCAACTACGCCCCTACTGCACCATACCCGACGCCATCCTGAAGGTTCCTCTGCGTTTTCTTGACGAAGAGGAAAACGCAGCCGGCGGCGCACGGGAGTATTCCATCGATGCCTTTCACTGGCAACTGGCCTTATGGGCATCGCGTGGGCGACTACCGAAAGGCACCGATCTCTTTCGGCCCGTCTATCTACGACGCTGGCCCAATTTCACCCGCCTGGTGGTGACACCCTACGCCCTGGCCATCGCCGCCCTCTGGGCAGAGCAACCACGCTCATTGATCGATACCGCTCAGACCCTCAACATTCCACAACGCTATGTGTTCGCTTTCTACAGTGCGGCCAAGGCGATCCAAATGGCTGGGGAGACACGCTGCGCAGCAGACACCCTCCCCGCACCGTCAGCCGTCGAGAAACCCAAACACCGAGGACTGCTCAGGCGCTTGATGGGTCGCCTCAGGGGAGACAAGAAACAAATATGAATGACTACAAGATTATCTTCAGTGGACCGGTGGGCGCAGGGAAAACCACCGCCATCAGCGCTATCAGCGATATCGAGCCTATTACGACGGACGAACTGGCCACCGATATGACCAGAATTCAGAAGACCGGCACCACCGTAGCCATGGACTACGGCATGATCAAACTGGACGAAGAGGAGCGCATCCATCTCTACGGCACGCCGGGGCAAGAGCGATTCGACTTCATGTGGGAGATCCTCATCCAGGGTGGCATCGGCTTGATACTCCTGGTCAGCAACAACAGGCCGAACCCGTTCCACGACATGCACTTCTTCCTCGACGCCTTCAAGGAGTTCATCGGCAACAGCAAGGTGGTCATCGGCGTGACGCAGATGGACTTGATCAACAGGCCCGGGATTGAAGACTACCATCTGCAACTGGAGGACAGTGGCGTGAAGATCCCGATATTCGAGGTGGATGCGCGAATGAAAAAAGATGTCTCGTTATTGGTGGAGGCATTGCTCTACTCCCTGGACCCCGGATTGGATGGTTGATATGCCTAGCTACCAATTGATCGAAAACCGCTTTGTGCTGCCATCCCCGGCCGGCGCCTATTATGCCGTATCCCACAAAGAAAACGACCCGCTGCGCGCGCTGCTTTGCGCCCTGCTGCAACCGGAGACCAGTCCATTGCTGACTCAGCAGGCCCTGGAGGAGTGGACGGGACTTGCTGGAGCGGATGCCAAGGAATCACTCTACCGCGCCCAGCGCCTGGGTTGGATAGAGGGCTTCGAGGAACCCCGCTCCACTCGACCGGGCGCACTGGAAGAGGTGTTGCCTGAACTGCTCCCCCCCCTCTCCGGTAGCGGCAAGACGTTATTAGCGGACAGTCACGGCTTCCATGTGGCGGCAGCGGGATTCACCCATGAGGCATCGGTGGAACTCTCCGCCCTCAGCGCCGACATCGCCTCCCTCGACAACCGTCACCAGGCGCTGACTCACAACAACCTCCGGCTCGACACCAGCGCCTGGGCGCTCGTCGATGCAGCAGGCAACAGTCAGTTGGGATTCTGGCCCCTGTTCATCGGCGAATACCGTTTCGTTCTCATTTTGCAGGGCACGCCGCAACTCAACCAGCAGGCATTCACTTCTTTGGTCTGGTCCTTGAGTTCACGTTACGCCAACAAGAGTCAATGATGGTTGGCTCCGACTTCTACCCGCATCAACTGCGGCCCCCGTGAAATACGGTACAGGTGTCGATAAAGACGATAGCTGAGAGATCGAACAAAATCGCCGATGGAGACTTTAGAATGGGCAAGATAGACTTTTCGGAACTCACACCCTACGCAAAGGTATTTACAGGCCTGACGAAAGAGCGGGAAGCACTGCTGATTGAGGCAGGCCCGGTGATCAAACCGGCGCTTGCGGACGTCACGGAGCGTTTTTATACCGTCCTTCAGAGCATAGATACAACAGCCCCTTTCCTCGAAGGCCGGTTGGCGGACCTGAAAAAGACCCATCAGGCCTGGCTCGAAAGTCTCTTCACCGGCCCCTTTGATGAAACCTATGCCCAAACCATGTATCACGTAGGCCAGGTGCATGTGAAAGTGGACCTGCCGGTGGAGTTCATGTCCGGCGGCATGAGCCTGATCGTTGACGAACTCATCGCGCTGGTGTTCGACATTTATGGTGATGATCCGCAGCATTGCCCGCCCCTGCTGAAGGCGATTAACGCCATAACGGGATTCTCGCTACTGATCATGCAACAGTCCTATCAAAGTTCTTCCCTCAGTGCTGAGTTGGATCGTTTTCTGGCCATCACGGGCATGAGCAGAACCCTGTTTGAAAACCTGGCCGGCGCTTACAGCAACTAAACTCTGACATCTCATTCAAGGAGACACCACCATGCGTGCAGATATGCTCAACTCGATACTCAGTGAACTCAACGGCACCTCAGCGGATATCGAGGCCTCCGCCGTCATTTCGACGGATGGCCTGATCATGGCCTCCCAGCTTCCGCAATCCCTCGACGAAGACCGGGTCGGCGCGATGAGTGCGGCGATGCTGTCCCTCGGTGACCGCACCGCCCAGGAACTGGCCCGCGGGGAACTGGAACAGGTGTTGGTCAAAGGTAGCAGCGGTTATGTACTGATGGCCCATGCCGGACCGGAAGCGGTGGTTACCGTACTGGCTAAGACAAATGCTAAATTGGGCCTGATCTTTCTTGATGTCAAACGGGCCGCAGAGAGCATTGAGAAGCTGATCTGACCACCGCTTGGCGCATGGCGCTTCTCAATTCAAAACTATATCAAGCCACCCTGGTCGCCCGAATCGAGGCGATCAGTTCGGCAAACGCTTCATCCTCCGGCTGTTGACCCTGGACACACCAAGCATGGATGATGGGATCGGGAAGCTCCAACAACTGCACAAAATGTCTTTTTAATCGCGGGGAGAGCGCTACATAGTGCTGCTTCAGAAAGGCCTCCAACAATACATCCAGTTCGAGCATGCCGCGACGGCACTGCCAACGCAAGCGTGCTATATTCGACGGATCACTATCCTGAATAATCATGACAAATTCTCAATAAAAAACGACTAACTCTTCCGATGTCAAATAGCATCCTTGAGCATGATTGCCTTGATATGGCCGATAGCTTTAGTTGGATTGAGTTCTTTCGGGCAGGCCTCGACGCAATTCATGATGGTATGGCAACGGAACAGCTTATAGGGCCCCTCAAGTTTGTCGAGCCTTTCCTCAGCAGCCTGATCACGACTGTCGGCCAGAAAGCGGCAGGCGCTCAACAGCGCCTGGGGTCCGAGGAACTTATCCGGGTTCCACCAGAACGAGGGACAGGAAGTTGAGCAGCAACCACACATGATGCACTCATAGAGACCGTCGAGCCTGTCTCTCTCCTCAGGTAATTGAAGGATCTCCCGTTCGGGCATGGGTTCCTTACGAATCAGCCAGGGATCGACCTGTTTATACTGGGCATAGAACCGGCTCATATCCACCACCAGATCGCGGATCACGGGACGGCCGGGAAAAGGCCTCACCACAATCGGCTCTTTAAGTTCCGTCAGGGGTGTAATACAGGCCAGTTTATTACTGCCATTGACATTGACCCCGTCAGACCCGCACACACCCTCCCCGCATGAGTGCCTGAAGGTAAAGGATTCGTCCTGCTCCCGAATCACCAGCAGTGCATCACGCAGCATCATCCCCTGACGCGGTTCGATCTCGAAATCCTGCATGTAGGGATCGTTATCGAGTTCAGGGTTGTAGCGATATACGCTGAATTTCATCACTAACCTCATTTGTTATTGAGTTTTGAGTTGATGTGTGCGCTTTGTGCATGGCTATCGATAAATAGCTTGTGTGAGCATGGCGAACACCACATTCAACACTCATAACCGCTTCTTCAGAAGCCCGGACTCAGTACACTCGCTCCTGCGGCGGAAAGCGCTCGACAGTCAACGGCTGCACACGCACGCCTTTATAGTCCAGCTTGTCGCCCTCATTCCAATACAGCGTATGCTTCATCCACTCTGCATCGTTACGTTTGGGATAGTCGGGGCGGGAGTGCGCGCCACGGCTCTCTTTGCGATGTAGCGCTGAGACGGCAATGGAAAGTCCTACATCAATCATGTTCTCCAGTTCCAGGGCCTCGGTTCGATTGGTATTGAAGGTGCTGGAGTGATCCGTCAAGCGGACATCGCCGAGCTTTTCGCGTATCTGTCTCACCTTCTCGACACCTTCGGCCATCATTTCCTCGACGCGGAATACGCCGGCGTGATCTTCCATGGTCTTGCGGAACTCGTTGCGTAGTTGACTGACGGTAAGCCCTTCGCCCTTGGTCCGCCATCTCTGCAGACGCCCCATGGCCTGTTCCACAGCAGCCTCGTTGAGAGGTCGGTGAGCACCGTTGTCTTTCACATAATCGATAATGTTATGCCCTGCCAAACGCCCGAACACCAGAATATCCAGCAACGAGTTGCCGCCGAGTCTGTTTGCCCCATGCACCGAGGCGCAGGCACACTCTCCTGCGGCATAGAGGCCCGGCAGATGCGCTCCATTATCCTCTGATGTGGGCATCACCCGACCAAAGCGGTCAGTGGGAATACCGCCCATCACATAGTGCGCCGTGGGAAACACCGGTATTGGTTCTTTCACCGGATCGACACCGGCGAAAATCCTTGCGCTTTCACGGATCCCGGGAAGGCGCTTGGCAATCACATCCTCACTGAGATGGTTGACCTTCAACATCACATGATCCGCCTCGGGACCACAGCCATGACCATCACGCACCTCGGTGACAATCGAGCGAGACACCACATCCCGACTTGCGAGGTCTTTTGCGTTAGGCGCGTACTTCTCCATGAACCGGTCGCCATCCTGATTGATCAGGTACCCGCCCTCGCCTCGAACGCCTTCGGTGATCAGCATGCCCTTGCCTGCAATGCCGGTCGGGTGAAACTGAAAGAATTCCATATCCATCAAAGGCAACCCGGCACGCAGAGCCATGGCCATGCCATCGCCGGTATTGATGTGTGCGTTACTGGTGGTTCGGAACACCTGGCCACAACCGCCGGTAGCCAGCAAGGTGGTCTTGGATTCGATCAGTAGCGGCTCACCGGTTGCGATGTTGAGCACCAGGGCGCCAAGCACGACGCCCTCGTCATCTTTGATCAGGTCGACCGCAAAGTACTCGTCATAGAAGTGGGTCTTGGCGCGGATGTTTTGCTGATAAAGGGTATGCAGAATCGCATGGCCGGTTCTATCCGCCGCGGCGCAGGTGCGAACCGCCTGTTCGCCGCCGAAGTTCTGACTCTGTCCGCCGAATGCCCTTTGGTAGATCTTGCCGTTGCTCAATCGGGAAAAGGGAACGCCATTGTGCTCCAGTTCATAAACCGTCGGTATCGCCTCACGACACATATACTCAATAGCGTCTTGATCGCCCAGATAGTCTGAACCCTTGACGGTATCGAACATGTGCCAGTGCCAGTTGTCCGGCAGGACATTGGCCAAAGCGGCATTCACCCCACCCTGCGCCGCAACGGTATGGGATCGGGTGGGAAACACCTTTGAGACCACCGCCACCTTCAGATCGGCGTTTGCCAGTTGCAGAGCGGCATTGAGTCCGGCGCCGCCTGCGCCGAGGATCAAGGTATCGAAGCGTTGCTTTTCCAGTGCCATGAAATGTTAACCCTTTTAGCTCAGGCGATAGTCGCAAGAAAGATAATCTGCAAGACCCAGAGTGCGCAGCCGACGAGCGCAAAACCGGTCAAGGTCAAAATCGTCACGCGAATGGCTGTGGGATGGACATAATCGATCAACACATCACGAATGCCGACCCAGGCATGCAGCAGAAGCGAAGCGAAGAACAGCAGCAGGCCGAGTCCGACCAATGGCTGAGCCACCCATCCCCGCCACGCGGCAAGGTCGTCAGGCGCATTAAGCATCATGTGCTGTAGCATATAGAGCATGAAAAACAGCAGATAGATTGCGGTGACCCGCTGCAGAAACCAGGCCCTCAGGCCACTTGCACGGCGACTCATCAGAGACCTCCCAACAGGATCAGCGCCAATACCGGCGCCGCCAGGGTCACGGCCCAGGCAGTCTGGCGAAATAGCGGCTTCTCCACACCGACATCGATATCGATCAGCAGATAGCGGATACCGGCAAGAAGATGGTGCATCAACCCCCATAAGGAAAGGAACAGGATCAATTTCGCCAACCCATTGGCGAACATCGCCTTGGCATCGGTAAAGCCGTCGGCGCCACTGAGGGAGAGATCCAACAGGTAGATCAGAAACGGAATGGCAAAAACCATCACCACACCGGTTACGCGATGAATAATCGACATAATGCCGGCCATCGGCAGGCGTATCCGGATCAGGTTGAGAAAGACCGGTCTCGGTTTAGTGTCTGGCATGGTTCCTCTTTCCGATTCTATTCAATGTATATTGGTCGTCAGAATGCAAGACGATATCGGTAACGAATGGATGGCGATCCGTTCAACAAGAGTGTAGCCGAGGCTCGAGTGTTGTTGGAACTGACGGCAGCACAGAATATATCTTTGCCATTGCCATTCCACAAGCCACACAAGCAAAACATCCGGACGCCGGATTAATCAGGGCCTGTTAACACTAATTCCGTGCGTAGGACACTACCCTGTGGGTGATGTACATGATCAGCAGTACGGCGCCGCCGAACAGGTAGAGGCCTGAATGGATTTCGATCTCGGCAACCACACCGAGTTTCACGGTAACGATCATTACCGCCACCACCATGACATCCAGCATCGCCCAACGGCCGTAATCGTGCATCAGTTTAAGGAGATGACCTAACCGCGCCGATCTGATCTCGCGGGTATGCAACATTACAAACAGCAGGGAGATTTTGAGCAGGGGCAGCATCACGCTGAACACGCCCACCACCAGAAACAAAAACCACTGCCCCCTGTTGAACAGCTCCACGACACCGGAAATGACGGAGAATGAACTCGCTATAAAGAGAAATTTGGTCAAGGTCAGCATTGGCAACCACAGACCCGCGAGCAACAGACCGCTGGAAAACAGCAATAACCAGAGCAGTTGTGTTGCGGTTCGCGCCGGTATCGGCAATATCTCTGCGTCTGTCATCTCTCTAGTGTACTGTCTCATACTAATACGTGATATCAGCATGACGCCGGGCCGTTGGCCGCGCCCCGCAGGAAGTGCCCTTGGGGTGCTAGGCGCGTGGCGCAGGGAATGGCGCGCCCTTTCCAAGCCACGCAACGCCGTGCGCCTCGAACCTACCCTCTTTCCCAGCGCAGAGTAGCCGATAAAGAACCTAAATCCCAGCACTCAGTTATCGACATTCCGGCTATGCCATCCCAGCGGCTCCTGATATGATCTCGCACAACAAAAACAGCAGGATCCATCACAATGGTGTTGACCAATTTCCACACCGCGAACGGTAGCCGGATCAGCTTTACACGAGACCAGGCAAGCCGCTTCGCCAAAGAGATCGCAAACGATTTCAATCCGTTGCACGATGTGGATGCCAAGATGTTCTGTGTACCCGGCGACCTGATGTTCTCCGTGACACTCAACCGTCTCGGACTCAGCCGGCATATGCGAATCGACTTCTCAGGCATGGTCAGTGACAACGACGTGATCTTTCCCGATAGCGGATCGTCAAACATAGCGGTGGTGGACGATGAAGGAAAGCAGTACCTCACCATTCTGCGAGAAGGCGAACTCACCCACGATCAGACCCTGATCGACAACCTCTCCAGAAGCTATGTGGCCTTTTCCGGTAAAACCTTCCCGGATATCCTTGTCCCTCTGATGGCCCAACAGGCAGTGATGATCAACCCTGCCCGCCCCCTCATCATGTACCAGAGCATGGAGATCAGTCTCGACCGCCTGGACCTCCGTGAACCCTGCCTGAAACCCACCGGCTCCAGCCTCGAGGTGCAAGGCAAGAAGGGGACTGTGCGGTTGGATTTTCGATTCCTCGAAGATGGGGAAGAGGTCGGGCATGGCGCAAAATATATGACCCTGCGTGGTTTACGGACCTATCAGGCCGAGACCATGCAGCGTCTGGTCGATGAATATAACAGGTACAAACAAGCCTATAATTACCGCGCCTCACTCGCCGGTTGACCGGTTAGATCATTGCCGGCGCACCGCCGCCCAGGCACGCTTTGCGGGGCTTCCTAAGCACCGCACAGGGGATGCTCCCTCGACCCGTTTTTTCCGGGCCGCCGACCATACTGAAGCGGCCGATTCACCCCTTCCGGAAATGGGGCCGCAAATTGATTCCCCCGGCTGTCCTCAAGGATCGGCAAGCAGCAGTTTCAACGCCAATATAATGAATACCGCTGCGGCCACGCGGTGGATGATCCGCTGGGCGGAGGGAGTGCGGTTGAGCCAGGGACTGATCGCTCCGGCCAGCTCCGCCACACCACCGAAGACGATCAAGGTGGCCAGAATAAACATCAAGCCGAAGGTTATCATCTGCAACACCATGGGGCCTGCTTCGGGATCGGCGAATTGCGGCAACAGGGCGATAAAAAAGAGCGCGACCTTGGGATTCGTGACATTCATAATGATTCCCCGCCGATAGAGCAACCAGGGGGTGAGCCTCGGTTGCCGCCCTGGTTCGAGCCGGCCGTTCGAGGCCTGTATGAAACGCCAAGCCAGGTAAAGCAGATAGGCCGCGCCCGACAGTTTCAAAAGATTGAACGCCAACGCTGAAGTCTGAAACAGCACGGCCACGCCGAGAGAGACGGCCGCTGTGTGAACGATCAATCCGCTGGAAAACCCCAGGGTGGCGCACCAACCGGCCTTTCTGCCATGCAGCGCTGCATGGGTGAGGACGAAGAGGTTATCCGGTCCTGGAGCCAACGCCAATACCACTGCGGTGGCAAACAGGGTCAACAGGGTTTCCAGGCCGGCCAACAGTTCTCTCTCTTGCTTGTGCTATCTGAGATGGCGTGTTCAGGGCGGACGAAGCATCACTCGCTCTGCGGCGGTCGGGACCGCAGAAACAGCCGTTTCGCCTCGACGCCGATATCCGGCCAATTAAAAAAAACGGCGTCTACGCCCCAACCGAAAAGGAGTAGCGCCTGATCCTTGAGCCTATCCTGCCAAGCGGGATACTTATTGCGCAAGGACGGGGAGTCCTCGCACAAGGGATAGACATGCACTGACAAACCGGCATCGATGGCGTATCGCACTAACGGATGGGGTCTTGCAGCCCTGACCGGACCATCCAGCACCAACCCCTGCGTCCCAGCGTTTCCACCCTTCAACACCGGCGGGGATTGCAGGAGATTGTATATCCAGAGACCGATACCTGTTGCATACCGGGCCACATGGGTATTGATGACGGCGCGTGCCGCCAATGCCCCGTACCCCGTCTCGGCGCCCTCCTTGACGGCAGCGGCGAGACCGCCGTAGAGGGCGTTCAGGTCATGGTCTTGCGCAACATGGAATAGCATATCGTAGGGTGTGGAAAAGTTTTCGCCAGGCAGCACACAGCCTCCACCCATGTCCCCGTACAACTGGATCAGCGGCAGATCCAGACCAAGGGGGGGCATAATGCGGTCATGCAGCTCAATCAGGTTGGCGAATTCGAAGGACTGGATAAAAATCCGCCTCGGATCGGTGAACCCTTCACGGATCAGCGTTTCGATCAACACCCTGCCGCTGGATCGTTCGATAGGCGTATCGTCCAGGTGGCGTCCCTCCAGGGCAAAATAGGTGGGGAATTTGGTTTCAGGGTAGATGCCGACCCTGCGTCCGCCCCGCTTCTCTTCCGACTTGACCAGGGCTATCACCTCTTCCAGGGTGGGGATGCCAAACCGCTCCTCACACCGGCTGTCTCGCTGTTGCGGCCCGGATACCCTATCCCGGACACACAGACGTTTGATTTCAGCCAGAGAAAAATCTTCACTGAACCAGCCGGAAACCACTATCCCATCCACTCGCTTGGTGGTGTAGCGATCACTGAACGCCGCAAGCCGCGCAACATCGGTCGACAGACCTAACTCATTGTCATGGCGGGCGATGAGATTCCCGTCCCGGGTGAACACCAGGTCGGGTTCGATAAAATCGGCCCCCATCTCGATCGCCAGCCGATAGGAGGCCAGGGTGTGTTCCGGACAATAGCCGCACGCCCCGCGATGGCCGATCACCAAAGGCCGTTGCATCGCCTCCCTATTTAATCGCTTCACTGTCTAATTCCTGAACTCGCTTTTTTCTTCGCCTACACTTTAACGCGGTGCGGCAGGGCCGCACCCTACGCCTTGATTCTTTGTTTTCCACAACCGGTACGGTGTTCAACTGAGGATTCTAGGTTGAATGCTAACTTTCTGATTTTTGACCTTGGCGAAATCAGCATAATATTTTATGGTTGCCGACCGAACATCGAACATAAGGACTCCACCATGGCGAACAACCCGCTCGAAGGAGCAGGCTACCTGATGCGGGGACTGGGCCTGATTACCAGACCGGGTCTGAGGCCCTTCGCGCTCATCCCGCTGATTGTCAATATCCTGGTCTTCAGCCTGCTGATCTGGCTGGGTATAGATCAGTTCGAGCAGCTAATGGACCGTTTTCTTCCCGACGACGAGGGCTGGCTTGGCTGGCTGCGCCGGCTGTTATGGCCCCTCTTCGCCATCGCCCTGCTGCTGGTGATCTTCTACACCTTCACCGTCATCGCCAACCTGATCGCCGCTCCCTTCAACGGTCTGCTGGCGGAAAAGGTGGAGCACTACCTAGGCGGCGAACCAGCGAAACAACCGACAGGGGTGAAACAGCTTGTGAAAGACATCTTGCCGTCTCTGCTTTCCGAATTGCGCAAAATGCTCTATTTCCTGCTGCGCGCCATCCCGCTGCTGATCCTGTTCCTTATCCCGGTGCTCAATATCGCCGCCCCTTTTCTGTGGATGGCCTTCAGCGCCTGGTTCCTTGCCCTGGAGTATGGCGACTATCCCATGGCCAACCACAACCTGGCCTTCAAGGAGCAGCACAGGCGATTGAAACAGGCGCGTCTCGCGTCACTCGGCTTCGGTGGCGGTCTGACTTTGATGATGATGGTGCCGATCCTCAACTTTGTCGCCATGCCGGCGGCAGTGGCGGGCGCTACGCTATTATGGCATGAGCGATTGCGAAACATGGAGCACTAAACGGATAGTCCGCTAATGAACACCGATGGAATCATCCCGCGGTAGAGAGAAAACGCCTGATCCGCTCGACACCCTCCTCCAGGCGCTTCAGGTCTGTGGTATAGGCGAATCGCAGGTGCGATTGCGGACGGTTAAGGCCGAAATCGAGTCCCGGTGTCACCGCCACACCGGCCTCCTGCAACAGATCCTGGGCAAATGCCTGGCTATCATCGCTGATGCCGTTGCATCCGGCGTAGAGATAGAAGGCGCCCTGGGGCGTCACCGGGATGGAGAATCCGAGTTCACGCAACGCGGGCAGGAGAAAATCCCGCCGTTGCCGGAAAGCCTGGCGACGCTGCTCGAGAATCTCCATCACCGCCGGTGAGAAGGCGCTCAGCGCTGCGAACTGGGAGAGGGTCGGAGCAGAAAGAAAGATATTCTGCGCCAGTCGATCCAGGGGCTCGACAAACGACTCCGGCGCCACCAGCCAACCCAATCGCCAGCCGGTCATGCCGAAGAATTTGGAAAAGCTGTTGATAACAAACAGATCATCGCCATAGCGCAGCGCCGTTCCCCCCGCTACGTCATACACCAACCCCTGGTAGATCTCGTCGACGATCAATACCCCGCCCAGGCGTTGCACAGCGGCATACAGTCGCTGCATCTCATCATCCGCGACCAGGGTACCCGTGGGATTGGAGGGCGAAGCGAGCAGCACCGCCTTGGTGTCTTCCCGCCAGGCCGCTTCCACCCATTCGGCGGTGAGTTGGTAACCGGTGTCGGGTCCGACCGGAAGCGCCACCGGCCGCCCCTCCACCAACTCCACGAAATGACGGTTACAGGGGTAGCCCGGATCGGCCATTAACACCGATTCCCCCGGATTGATCAACACACTCATCACCAGTTGCAGCGCGCCCGAGGCGCCCGGTGTGACGACGATCCGCTGCGGATCGAGTTCGGTCCGGTAGACCTGTCGATAGAACCCGGCAATGGCTTCGCGCAATGCCGGCATGCCTGTCGCCGGTGTATAGTGGGTTTTGCCGAAAGCGAGCGCGGCCTGCCCCGCCGCGATCACCGGTGCGGGGGTGTCGAAATCGGGTTCGCCGATCTCCATGTGGATAATCGAACGCCCCTGGGCCTCCATTCGGCGCGCCTGGGCCAACAGATCCATGACGTAAAAAGGGGCAATGCGCCGCATCCGCCGCGCTACCCCGTTCATGGATGGTTTCCACCGTGCAGATCCTGAAGCATGGCAAGATCGACGAAGCCGTATCCGCCCGCCTTCCCCAGATTCACCACAAAGGGATCATCGGGTTCCCCGAGCTTGTCGATCACCAAGCTGGCGCCGTTGAAATCATCGTCTATGGTGTAACCGTTGGTAGTGACCAGAATCGAACCGATCGATGCCTGACTGGCAGATTGCACCCCATTGTGTGAATCCTCGAAGGCGATGCAGGCATCCGGCTGAAGCCCCATCCGCTGCATCGCCCAGCTATAGATGTCGGGCGCGGGCTTCTTGGCAGGCACGATATCGCCGGCCGCGATCACCTCGAACCAACGCTCCGCATCCCGATCCAGACTGTGTTGCAGCAGAGCGCTGACATTCGCCGGGGTGGTGGTGGTGGCGATGGCCAATCTCAGCCCCGACCGCCTGGCCTCCCGCAGCAGCCGCTTGACCCCGCATCGCACGGGTATCAACCCTTGTGAAAGCATGCGGGTGTAGTGCGCTGTTTTAGCGGCGTGGAGCGCCGCAATAAACTCATTCAGCGCCTCGGGCCTGGAAAAATCCCTATTGAAACAATCCAAATAGTGGCGGATACGCTCCTTCCCGCCGGTTACCGCCAACAACTTGCCATACAGCTCCACCGACCATTCCCAGTCGAGCCCCGCATCGGCAAAGGCCCTATTGAACGCAACCCGATGGCCGTCACGTTCGGTATCGGCCAGGGTGCCGTCTACATCGAATATCAATGCTTCTAACGCCATTACTCCACCTTGCTTGTTAAACCTAAAAACCGCAGTTGATCGCTCCATTCCGATACTAAACTACCGATAGGCAAATCATTGACCTCGATGTGCCTATTCACCGGTTAGGTAAACCAGACAACGGGATATATTGATTCAACCCGATGAAGAGTCCCTTCTCCCTGAAGGAGAAGGGCAGGATGCAGTATCCTAAACCTTGACGTTTTCAGAGGCCCGTCAATGCCTCAGGACAAGGTGCAACGCGCCGCTAACGGCCTAGCCCGCATTTCTCACCAGACGGACCGTACTAACAGGAAAACTTATGAAAGTTGAACAGGTTAGCATCTCTCACCGTATGGCATTCATCGGACAGTCTGCCCTATTTGGTTTTTGGAACAACCAGGCCGAGCCTCTTGAACGATCAGGCTTGAACCATAGGCCCGGCTATGCTTCTGCGCCCGATCGTCCAACCTGCTTCGGCCTGGTTGCACCAAAAATCCAAATCCTGGTGAGAAATGCGGCCTAGCAATCCCGCCAACCGGTACAGTTTACACGTTACGCCACGCTAGTGTATCTATGACGAGGTACACTGGTTTAATCAATGGTCCGGCAACTTGCATGCCCAGGAGCACAGAAGTAGACCGAGTGAAATATCCAGGCTAGCCTTAAAAAGTCCCTTGGACAACGGATCGCTGGATATCAACCTTTAATTTTGCAAGGCATGGCCCAATCTTATGTAATGAGGGGACGATTGACAAAGCCGACCCTGTTTTGTTGTTTCATTCTTTCCTTTCTGGTATAGATATGCGCCTTCACTGAAGAGGTATCATGAATGGCCCAGAAGAAAGCCACCGCACACGGGGCGAAATCCTTCGGTATCGAACCCTACGAGTCCGTTGAGGACGAAGAGTACATGAATGAGAAGCAGGAGGCCCATTTCCGCTCCATTCTGGAGGCATGGAAGTCCAACCTGATGCAAGAGGTTGACCGAACCGTACACCACATGCAGGATGAGGCGGCCAATTTTCCTGATCCGAATGACCGCGCCACCCAGGAATCCGAGTTCAGTCTCGAACTGCGCACACGCGACCGTGAACGCAAGCTGATCAAGAAGATCGACGAGGCGACTGAAAAGATCGACAACCATGAATACGGTTACTGCGAGTCGTGCGGCGTGGAGATCGGTATCCGCCGCCTGGAGGCCAGACCGACCGCGACCCAGTGTATCGACTGTAAAACCCTCGATGAGATCCGTGAGAAACAGATGGGCTGACGCCTGCTTCGGGAGCCAGACGAAAAACCGGCGGGAGCCGGTTTTTTGCGTTTGGATACCCATCCATGGCAACCCTTTACCGGACATGGGGGTTTGAACACAATGCACCCGCCGCCTGTTTGCGATAACCGAATATGACCGAGTTTGTCACAAACCAACGCTGTAGAGGCCGTTTCGCCCCCTCTCCCACGGGTCCGCTTCATTTCGGGTCTCTGGTCGCCGCACTTGGCAGCTATCTCGATGCCCGCCGGCGGGGCGGAGAGTGGCTTGTGCGTATGGAGGATCTGGATCGCACCCGTGAAGTCGGGGGCTCAGCCGCGCTGATTCTGCACACCCTGGAGGGTTTCGGTTTCCGCTGGGACGACGAAGTCCTCTATCAGAGCAGACGAACCGATGCCTATGACGCGGCCGTGGATGAACTGACCGGGGCTCGCCTCGCCTACCCCTGCGGCTGCTCCCGCAAAGCGATCGGCAAAGAGGCCGAGACCGGTGTGGAAGGTCCGATCTACCCGGGCGCCTGCCGCAAGCGTCCGGCCGATGCCGGACTGACCCACAGCATCCGCGTGCTGACTGACGAACGAGTGATCAAGGTCTCTGACGCAATCCAGGGACCGGTGAAACAAAACCTCGCTCGGGAGATCGGGGATTTTGTCATTCGCCGGGCGGATGGTTTTCACGCCTATCAACTCGCCGTGGTGGTGGATGACGCCTGGCAGGGAATCACACACATCGTGCGCGGCGCCGATCTGCTCAACTCCACACCCAGGCAGTGTTATCTACAGCAACGCCTGGGGCTCCCCCGTCCGGGCTACGCTCACCTGCCCCTGGCGGTGGACGGCCGGGGACGGAAACTGAGTAAGCAGCACCGGGACGCACCTGTCGATCCGGGGCGGCCTCTGGACGCCCTGTTACAGGCCCTGGCCTTTCTCCATCAGCCCCTCCCTCCGGAGCGACCCGCCAACCTGGATGAATTCTGGCAATGGTCGATCGCTCACTGGTCTTTGGCGACGATTCCGGTGAAACCCCGAGTACCCGTTAACCCGTAAGGTTAAATCCCGGCCACCTCTCTCAGGTATTTGAACAACTTCCGATAGACTGCCGGCGGGCGCTCCTGCTCACGCTCACGCCGCACGGCCTGGATCAGTTGCCGAAGATGCTGGCGGTCTGTGGAAGGGTACTCGGCAAGAAATTCGCCGAAGGCTTCACTCTCCCCATTGAGGAGCCGGTCCCGCCAGCGCTCTAGCGAGTGGAATCCGCTGACCGAGGCTTGGTGATTGTTGTCGATTTCGTCGATCACCTGCCTGATCGAATCGAGCGCCTCATTGCGCAACAGCTTACCCAGACGCCGAGCGTGGCGACGCAGGGCATTCAGCGATTTTATTCGTTTGCCCTCTTGCAGGGCGGCCTGCATCGCTTCACTCAAGGGCATCCGCGCCAACTGTTTGGCGGACAGCGTGGTGAGACGCTCCCCAAGCTCCTGCAAAGCCAGCATCTCGCGCTTGATCTCGCTCTTGCTCGGACCGGCCGCCCTCTCCTCGTCATAGTCATCATTCAGGGTGTCGATTGGATATACTCCACAATCAATTGCGGCGATTTCAGGCCGCGGTAATCGTTCACATCCAGCCGGTAGGCCAAGCGCACCCGGTTTGTCCTGTCCGGCACCGGCGGCTGATTGAAGGCGATCGCGTCGATCGTCCAGCCACCCTCGTCAGCAGCGAGCTGTAACTTGAGATGAGACTCCCCGACGACACGTTGCCGGCGAAGATGAAAATAACCCTCAAACAGGGGTTCGGGAAATCCTTGCCCCCAGGGCCCGCCGTCACGCAGGACTTGAGCCAAGGTCAGATTCAAGTCGCTTGGCGCCAGCTCTCCGTCGGTGAGCACGACGCCTTCGAGCATGGCGGGTTCGAGCCGCTCCGCCGCTTGTTGCTCAAAGGCGTGCTTGAAACGGGGAAACGCCTCCGCTGACAGACTCATGCCGGCCGCCATGGCATGCCCGCCAAAACGCAGGATCATTCCCGGAAAGCGGGTGTCGATACGCTCCAGCAGATCACGCATATGCAAGCCGTTGATCGAGCGTGCCGAGCCTTTGAGTATTCCCTCGCCACCTTCGGCAAAGGCGATCACGGGACGATGGTACTGCTCCTTGATACGCGACGCCAGGATACCGACCACGCCCTGATGCCAACTCTCGTCATACAGGCAGAGCCCCGCCGGCAGCTCCCCCTCCGCCTGGAGATGCAACTGTTCCAGCGCCTGCTCGGCCTGGCTTTTCATCGCCTGTTCAATCGATCGACGCGCCAGATTGAGTCGGTCCAGCTCCTGCGCCATCCGCCACGCCGCTTGTTCGGACCCAGTGAGCAGACATTCGATGCCCAGACCCATGTCGTCGAGACGGCCCGCTGCATTCAGCCGCGGACCGAGCGCAAAACCGATGTCCGAGGCCACCACACCGGCGGGCGAGCGTTTGGCGACCTCCAGCAGGGCAAGGATACCAGGGCGGCAGCGCCCGGCCCGGATCCGCCTCAGTCCCTGCGCCACCAGCACCCGGTTGTTGCGATCCAGGGGCACCAGGTCGCTGACGGTGCCCAACGCGACCAGGTCGAGCCAATCGGCCGGGTTGGGTTCCCTTAAATCCCGCTGATTAAACCAGTCCGCGGCCCTGAGCAGGTTGACCAACGCCGCCATGACATAGAAAATCACCCCGACACCCGCCAAGTGCTTACTGGGAAACGGGTCACCGGGCTGGTTCGGATTGACGATCACCGCAGCCGACGGCAGTTGCTCGGCGGGAAGATGGTGATCGGTAACCAGTACCGAAATTCCCAGCTCGCCCGCCCGCTCGACGCCGGACAGGCTGGAGATGCCGTTGTCCACGGTAACGATCAGCCCGGGACTTCTCGCGGCCGCCGATTCGACGATCTCAGGAGTCAGGCCGTAACCGAATTCAAACCGGTTCGGCACCAGATACGAGACCTCCTTTGCGCCACAGGCCCTCAGCGCCAGCATCGCCAGGGCTGTGCTCGTCGCGCCATCCGCATCGTAGTCCCCGACGATGAGAATGGGTGTTTCCTTTTGCATGGTCTCGTACAACAACTCGGCCGCCTGAGTCACCCCCTTCATCCGGCTCACCGGCAGCATTTGCGACAGTTCCAGCTTCAGATCGCTATTCCTGATCAACCCCCTGGCATGATAGATTCGCTGCAACACCGGATGGAGCGTGGCAGACAAGGAACAGGATTCGGACGGCAATGCCCGTTGCAGGATTTTCACCACGTCCGACGCCTCTTCTCAATTATCCACCGGTCGCATCGTTGGTTAGCCGACATCTTTGAAATCCCCCTTGGAAACTAATGCATGCAGCCCCCATCTAATTGGGTTGGCCCATTATATTCAGACTATGCACGGAACGATGCAGTTTTTAACCTAAAAACCGCAGTTGGACGGGATGAAGTGTGCGCTTGCGGGGGCGCAAGGCAAGACGCAACGACGCGGAATAGTCATTCTATTCCAAGGAGTTGCAACGCAGCCATGCACCGCCGCAAGCGTGCAATTCACCTCGTAGCGTGGTTCACCCGGCAGGTGAATAGGCAACTCGAAGTCAATAGTTTGCCTATCAGTAGGTTAGTATCAGGACGGAGCGGTCAACTGCGGTTTTTAGGTTTAACGTTATGTCAAAGATTAGAAGTGTACCCGCAACGTCATCAACAGGCCTCCTGATCCTCTGCCTGCTGCTCATCTCAGCGCCCTTGCACGCCAAGGTAGCGGCCATACTCTCCAGTAACAGCACCAGCCTGGAGCAACCCGTGCGACTGACCCTTCAGATGGAGGGCGAGCAGGAGATATCGCCCGACCTGAGCGGATTAGACAAGGACTTCGAGATCCTCGGCCGCTCTTCGCAACAGAGCATCTCCGTGATCAACGGTAGGATGTCGGCCAAACGCTCGCTGTCCCTGACCCTGCTGCCCAAGCGAGCCGGCGCCCTGGATATCCCGCCCATCAAGATCGGCAACGCCTCGACCCAAGCACTGACACTGCAAGTATCGGCACAACCACGGGATGAGCCACCCTCCGATACCCGGCATGCGATAGTGGAATTGAGCCTGAACAAATCCAGGGCCTATATCGAGGAGGAAATCATCCTCACCCTGAAGCTGTTTCAGGCCCACGGGGTTCGCGGCGAATCCCTTGAAGAACCCCGGCCGTCGACGCCCGATACGCAGATGAAACTACTCCACGAGGAGCGCTACAACAGTCAACGCGACGGCACTGACTATCGTGTCCTGGAACGCCGCTACGCACTATATGCCTATCAAAGCGGCGGCCTGGAGATCGGCGGGGCGAAATTCCGCGGCCGTAGCGGCAAGGATAGCTTCTTCTCGCTCTTCAACGACCCCTTCAGCGCCCCGCAACAGACCGCCCGTATCGTCAGGAGCGAATCCAACAGCGTGAAACTCGAGGTCTTGCCGATACCCGAGGCGTTCACCGGGGAGCGCTGGCTGCCCGCCAGAAATCTACAGGTCGTGGAGAGCGGCATAGACGGGCAGGCGCCCTTGATCGCCGGCAAACCGCTGCTCCGGCGCATCATGGTCTTCGCCGACGGTTTGCTGTCGGGCCAGTTGCCGGCCATCGAACCCGATCTGCCGGACGGCATCAAGCAATACCCGGAGAGGCCTCAGCTAAACGACACCCCGGCCAGGAACGGTAACAGCGGCAGTCGTCAAAGCGCGGTGACATTGATCGCCACCGAAGCCGGGCGCTACCACCTGCCCGCCCTCGAAATCCCCTGGTGGAATACCGGGACCGATCGCCAGGAGATCGCCCGGCTCCCCGCGTTACAGATCGAGATGCTACCGAATCCCGATCAAGCCGCCGCCCCGCTCCAGGCTGCGCCTTCTCCCCTGTCGGCAGCGGAGCCCACCGCGGAAGATAGCGAAAACGAGACAATCGCTTCCAGTGAGCCGCCAACTCCGGTAGCGACCATTCACGACAACCTTTGGCTCGTCTGGCTGTTCGCCATCGCCTGGGTGGCGACCCTGTTCGCCTGGTGGTTCTCCCACCGCCGGGATCGCGCTCATCAGCAGGAGCCGGCCGTTCGCCCGGCACAGGGCGGCCCGGACCGACAGGCCGTCAATGAGGCGCTTGAGCGCTTGCGCCAAGCCTACACCGACGAAAACGCCGCCGCAGCCCGGTCGGCCTGGTTGGACTGGGCACAACTGAAATGGCCGGAAAATCCGCCGAACAACCTGACCCGCCTCGCCAAACGTTGTGACGAAGCGGTGTCGCAGGCAGTGAACAGCCTGGAACGCGCCCTCTACAGCCCGTCGGAGGAGCACGGCTGGACCGGGTTCGATGTCGTGGCATTAATCGGAACAATGGAGGAAGCGCCGATTCAGGAGAAACAGCCGGAGCAACTGATACCGCTCAATCCCTGACGATCACTGCAAGCCGATCCGGTTTCGGGTCTGCCACTTCATCCTTTCCCTAGCCCGCATTTCTCACCAGACGGACCGAGAAATGCGGGCTAGATCTGCCCATTACCCATAAGTCTGAAATATGGGAACAGACATGACATAACCTGTTGTTTTCATTAGGTTCATATTTTTGTTGGCTGTTAGGGGCATGGTTTGTAACTCGTTGTTTTTAAAGGGTAGAAATATTTGTGGGTAATGGGCAGGGCTAGATGGTGAAAAACCAGATCTGCCGATCGACCGTCAGGTAATATTAACCCGGCAACCTAATGTGGTGTAACGTATCAACTGCATCATACTAATAGGTTGCATTCAGGGATAAATCCGCGAATTCAAGAAATGGTTGAGAGGGTGTATTGCGGATAAGGTTTAGCTTAATTTATCATGCAAAAACAAGGGAAAAGGGTAAGGAGTTGAAAGTGGTAAGCGGCTACCGCTATTTGTGTAAGGCTGGATGCGAGGAAGAAACCCCTGGCGGGTTATGCCATCAGCTTGCCGATTGTTGTTTGGGCGCAGCGGCAGCCAATCTCCTACTCGTAAGAAAAACGCCATGGTAGGTCAACGGAACTCCCTGAAAATCATCTGGGGTAAGCTCAAATCAGACCCTGGCGGCGGAGCGCCGCGCTATCTTCCCCTCACCCACCACTGCCTGGATGTCGCCATGGTGTTTCACCGGCTGGCGAACCTGCCCGGCTTTCGGCGCAGTCTCACCGCAGCCGCCAAGGCAACACTGACGCCGGCGCAGCTTGACCGTCTGACCGTTCTGGCCCTGCTGCATGACTTCGGCAAGGCCAATCTTGGATTTCAGGATAAGCCCTTTGATCCAAAGGCGCCACGGGCCGGGCACGTGTATGAAACAGCGCCGCTCTTTCGAGAGCCTCAGTTGTTCAATCGGCTTTCGGAGTGCCTTGCGCTTGATCAGATGGGTAGCTGGTTCGAAGATGAAGCATCGCTACAAAGCTATTTGGCCGCCATCCTCTCCCACCATGGCAGGCCCATTCCATACCAGGCGCTTGAGCGGAATGCCCACAATAGCTACTTCCCGGCCAAGAAGCACTGGTGGAGAAGCGATGGGCAACGAGATCCTTTTGAGGCCGTCGCTGATCTCATGGCCACCGCCCGCCAGGCATTTCCCGCCGCCTTTGCCGAAAACACGCCACCTATTCCCGACTCAACCTATCTTCAGCACCGTTTCGCCGGACTGCTGATGCTGGCCGACTGGCTGGGTTCTCACGACGCCTTCTTTCCCATCGACAACGGCAAAGCCGATCGACCGCAACTTGCCCATCATGCCGCCGAGCGGATACTCAAAATCGTAGGCTTGGATGTCCAAGCAGCGCAACAAGCCCTGCAAAAACGATCTTGGCGATTTGAACCCTTGTTCGACTTTCCTCCCTACCCTTTACAACAGGCCTTGGATCAACTGCCGACAGACGATCCCGCCCACCGCCTGCTGATCGCCGAGGCGGAGACCGGCTCCGGCAAGACCGAGGCAGCCCTGATCCGTTTCTTCCGGCTTTTCGCCGCCGGAAAGGTAGAGGGTCTTTACTTCGCCCTACCTACCCGGGTTGCCGCACGGGAACTCTACCGGCGTGTGCTGGAGCGGGTGGAAAAGGCCTTTCCCGATCCCGCCATCCGCCCCATGGTGCTGTTGGCTGTGCCAGGCTATGCCAAGGTAGACGGACTGGAGGCCAAACTGCTGCCGGAGCGCGCAGACTCCTGCAATGACGAAGCGGACCAGCAAAGCCGGGAACGAACATGGGCCGCCGAACGCCCCAAACGGTTCCTCGCCGCCACCATCGCCGTCGGCACCATCGACCAGGCCCTGCTCAGCGCCTTGCAAACCCCCCACGCCCACCTGCGCTCCGTCTGTCTGGACCGGCAACTGCTGGTGGTGGACGAGGTCCACGCCTCCGACCCCTACATGCGCCACCTGCTGACCGAACTCCTGCGGCACCACCTCGGGGCCTGTCATGCCCTGCTGCTCTCCGCCACCCTGGGCGCAGTGGCGCAAGAGTCGTTTCTTCATGCCGCCGGAGCAAAGCAGATCGAGCTTCCATTGGAGGAAGCGATCGAAGCGCCTTATCCCGCTCTGACCAACGGCGCGGGCGAACGCCTGCCTCTCCTCAAGGCGGGCACTCGGTCGAAACAGGTAACGGTGGAATGCATGCCACACCTCACTGAGCCGGCAGCCCTGCTGCCCAGTATCCGGCAAGCATTGGCGCAAGGCGCCCGCATCCTGGTGGTCCTCAACACCGTAGGCCGGGTTCTGGCATTGCAACGGGCCGTCGAAAAAATCGTACCCGAGGATACCCTGTTTCACTGCAACAAAGTCATCACACCTCATCACGGCCGCTACAGCCCGGTGGACCGGGAGCTGCTGGATGCCGAGGTCAGCCGACGCCTGGGCAAAGGCAGCAGCGCCGGCCCGCTGCTGCTCATCGGCACCCAAACCCTGGAGCAGAGCCTCGATATCGACGCCGATCTGTTGATTTCCGACCTCTGCCCCATGGACGTGCTGCTGCAACGCATCGGCCGCCTGCACCGTCATGAACGGGAACGCCCGGCCGGTATGGAAACGGCCCGCTGCCTGCTGCTCACCCCCGAGGCGGGCAGCCTGGAGGATTGGCTGCAAACCGACGGCGAGGCTATCGACAACGCCAAGCGCATGGGGCTGGGCAGCGTCTACGCCGACCTGCGCACCTTGCAACTCACCTGGGACCGGCTGCTGCGGCATCCTCGCATCACGATCCCCCGCGACAACCGGCTGCTGGTGGAAAACGCTACCCATCCGAATGCCTTGGCGCAACTGCGAGGCCCCCGCTGGCAAAGACACACCGCACTGATAGAAGGCGGACAGATCGCCCAAGGCGTGCGGGCCGATCATGTTTCACTGGTCAAATGCTATGCCCAGCCGTTCGGAGAATTCAGCTTCAGCGACCTCAACGACGATGCCCGCACCCGGCTTGGGCTGGACACCCTGAGACTGCCGCTACCCGAGCCCATCGTCGGTCCTTTTGACATACCACTCTCGGAAATGCTCATTCCCGGCCACATGGCCCCTCAAGGAGAAAACGCAATCATGGACCTGACCCAGACCGATGGCGGCATCCGTTTCCGCCTCGGCCCCAAACGTTACCGTTATACCCGTCATGGATTGGAGACCGTCGATGAACCTGCTCACTGAACCCGTTTTTCGCATCCGAACCAGCCAAGGACTGCAAACGCTGAGCCTGCCCGCGCTTCTCGCCGCACTGGGTGGGGACGAGGTCGCATCCCTGCCGGGTCTGCAACGCCATCAGGAGGACCCGTTTCACATCTTCCTCTGCTATCTCGCAGCCACCGTACTCGACCGGCAGGGCGTCGTCGATCCTCGCCAAAGCGAAGATTTCTGGCTGGACGGCATTCGCAAACTCACGGGCCGTGACGACGATGCCGCCTGGACCCTGGTGGTGGAAGATGTCACCAAGCCGGCATTCATGCAGCCGGCAATGTCAGCCACGACGGATGTCAAGCAATTGAAGCCCAACGCCAGCACGCCGGATGAATTGGATATCCTGCCGACGGCAAAAAACCATGACATCAAAACGGCCCGAGCCCTAAAACCTCAGGCGGATGAATGGAGCTATGCCCTGATCAGTCTGCAAACCATGGCAGGCTATTTCGGCCGGGGAAACTTTGGCGTTGCTCGCATGAATGGTGGTTTCGCCAGCCGTCCTTGCGTCGAGCTTCAGAAAGATCGAACATCAAGTGGTCGTTGGCAGCGAGGCGTTTCCAGGTTGCTGGCGTTGCGCCCTGAGCTGCTCGAGACTCCCTGGCCCTATCAGGATGATGGCGAGGTCCTTCTTTGGCGACTACCGTGGAACGGCATCAGCAGCTTCAGCCTGAACGAGCTTGATCCGTTTTTCATCGAGATCGCTCGAATCGTGCGGTTAGTGGAAAAAGAGAACCGGCTAGTCGCCATGGCCAAACCCAGCCGTGCCGCCCGAATTCAGGCCAAGGACCAACTGGGTGTCATGGGTGACCCATGGATACCTCTGAACGCGGGCAAAAAGAAACTCACTGCCTTAACGGTCTCAGCAACAGGTCTCACACCCGATCTTCTGCAAAAGCTGATCTTTGAAGACGGCCTCACTCCCGCAGCCATGCAGAAACCCGCCCTGGATGAGATCGGCAAGCCGGTCTGGTTCTATGCCTCCGTGCTGGTCAGAGGGCAAGGCACCACGGATGGTTTTCATTCAATCCACCTGCCTATCCCAACCAAGGTCGGCTTTGCCCTTTTTGGCGGTGGCCGGCAACGGGACCGGCTCGGCAGACTGAGCAAAGAGGGGCTGAACGATGCCAAGACGGTGCAAAACAAGGCGCTCAAAGTAGCCCTCTTCTCGCTGCTGGAGGCCGGGCCGGACAAGGTCAATTTCGACAAACGGGAGGTCTCTGCCTGGGTTGATCAATCTGCCCACAACTTCAGCGAAGCCTGGTCCCGCGACTACTTCGACTGGCTATGGCGCACCCTGGATTATGAGGATGAAGAGCAAGCCCGCATCGAGTGGCTGAACGCCCTCAAGGAAAAGGCCCTGGTGGTGCTGGAGGATGCCATCGCCCGGCTGCCGGAACGCCAGGGCCGCCGCTACCGTGCGCGCGTCAAGGCCAGCGGCCTCTTCTTCGGCTCCCTCGATAAACAATTCCCCGAACTCAAGGAGCAACGCGATGCAAAACAGTCAGCCTGAGGCGCTTGAAGAAAGCGCCAAATCCTTGGCCTCGGTCATCGGGTCAATCAGCGGCCTGATCGCCGGCGAAAACTTTCCCAACAGTGACCGCGCCGCCTTAAAGCGCATGGACCCGAAAAAAGAGCCGCCCTTGAGCTTCTACCGCTTTGCCTTTCGCCATCTACCGGGGCACTGGCAGGCTCAGCGCAAGGCATGGCGAGCGATACTGAACGGCATGGCCTTGATGTCTCCCCCTATTCATCGACCGGACCGCCCCCTGGGCAAGGTGCTGGCGGAAGAACATTATTCAGAGGCCCGGCTGGAACGGCTGCTGGCCGCCGAGGACGAGACCCGGCGCACCCTGATACTACGGGCCGTGCGTTTTCTGGCGGCGAAAAAGCAGCCCGTCAACTGGACCGATCTCGCCGGACTCCTGCTGATCACTGATGCCGATAAGCGGGAAGGCCTCCACAGGCGCATCGCCGGCGACTACTACAAAAACCTCAAGGACAAGGAGCAATAGCCATGTTTTTGCAAATGCACACCCTCACCTCATTTCACGCCAGCCTGCTCAACCGCGACGACGCCGGTCTCGCCAAGCGCATACCCTTCGGCGATGAGCCGCGCCTGCGGATATCGTCCCAGTGCCTCAAACGCCATTGGCGGGAGGCGCTGCAAGATTCCCTGGCCCTGCCGGACGGCATCCGCTCCCGTGAGTTTTTCAGCCGGGTCATCCTGCCCCGATTGGTAGAGGAGAAGGGCGTCGATGACGGCCTTGCCCGCAACCTGACTGAAACCCTCATGGGCAAACTGATCGCCGGCGGTTTGGATAAGGGGAATCCCCTGTTTATGAAACAGCCTGCCCTGTTCGGCAAACCTGAGGCGGACTTCTTCGTGGCGCTGCTGGCGGAATGCGCCGGAGCGGGTGATGCGAAGGCTGCCAAGGATCTGCTGGCGGAGCGACTCAAAACCGACAAGAAAGGCTTCAAGGCCCTGTTGCGCCAAGCCGGCCACGGCAACCTCTACGCAGGCTTCGAAGGGGCCCTGTTCGGGCGTTTCGTCACCTCTGACATCCTGGCCCGCTCCGACGCGGCGGTGCATGTGGCCCATGCCTTCACCGTCCACCCGATGGAGACCGAAGTGGACTACTTCACCGTGGTGGATGACCTCAACAAGGATGAAGAGACCGGGGCGGCCCATGCCGGCGACATGGAGCTGGGCGGCGGCCTGTTCTATGGCTATGTGGCCGTGGACATTCCCCTGCTGGTCTCCAACTTTACCGCCTGCGAACCGAAGATGTGGCGGGACCAGGACAGCGCCGATGCCGAGGGCGCCCTCGGTACATTACTCAACGCTATCGCCACCGTCTCCCCCGGCGCCAAGCTCGGCGCCACCGCGCCCTATGCGCGGGCCGACTTCGTCTTGTTCGAAAGCGGGGCGGGACAGCCCCGCAGTCTCGCCAATGCTTATCTCCAGTCCCTCCAATTCAGCAGCGGCGACGACCCCATGCAGCGGGCCGTGAACGCCCTGGGCGAGCACCTGCAAGCCGTGGACGGCATGTACGGCGCCGCCGCCGATCAGCGCGCCGCCGCCACGTTCAAGGATGGCGAGGCACTCGGCGGCATCCCGGTCTCCCCCCTGAACAGCGCCATCGACGAGACGTTAAACGCCATCTTTCGAGGCTGAAGCCATGGATATTCTGATACTGCGTTTCGACGCGCCGCTGATGAGCTTCGGCGGGGTAATGGTGGACCAGCACGGCCCTATCGACCGTTTCCCCGGCCTGGCCATGCTCACCGGTCTGCCGGCCAACGCCCTCGGTTATCGGCATGATGACTTCGACCGCCTGCAAGCGCTACAGGCGCGGATTCGCTACGCCGCCCGCTGGGATGTGGAGCCGAAGCACATCATCGATTACCACACCGTGGATTTGGGGCAACCCAAGATGAAGGGGTATGCCGAAGGCAAAAAACCGTGGGGATGGACGACACGGGGCAGCCCCGATGGACGAGGAGACGGTGGGGCTACGAAAGAGACCCATATCCGCTACCGCCACTACTGGGCCAACGGCGTGATGACCCTCGCCGTCACCCTTGAAGAAGAAGGCGCACCGACCCTGGATGAACTTGAAGCCGCCCTGCGCCACCCGGCCCGGCCCCTGTTCCTCGGCCGCAAGACCTGCCTGCCGGCCGCACCCGTACTGTTGGCGCGGGTTCAGGCCACCCATGTACTCGATGCGCTCTGTACCCATCCCGTACACCCCCGGACCAAAGAGAATCCCGGAGAGACCCTAGCCGCCTGTTGGCCCGCCGATATTCCCGGCGGCGTGCATGCCCGCATCGTCAGCCGCTACGATCAGCGGGAATGGCGCAACCAGATCCATGCCGGCCGCCGCGAGCACCACGAAGGCCGCATCGGGAGGCCCGCATCATGACCACGCCACTCACTATGCTGGAGCTTCGGCTCGATGCCAAGGCCCTGATCCGCTTCGCCCAAGACCAGAAACCCAATGTCAACCGCAACCGGGACGAAGATCTGGGCTACGCCACTCACGCCTGGCTGAAAGCCCTCTTTCAGGAACGCTCCCCCAAACCCTTCCGGCTGATTCTCGGTAACAACCCTAAGCTGCTCGGTTATAGCCCCGACTCGGGCCGGATGCTGTTGGAACAGGCCCAAACCTTCGCCAATCCCTTGGCGCTGGGCGTAACCCGGATCGACGATCTGCGACACGCCAAAATCATGCCCCGCGAATGGCGGCCCGGACGACGGCTCGGATTCGAGGTAATGACCTGCCCCACCAGCCGCAAGGCGGGCCACGAAAAGGATCTCTACCGCCACCGCATGGAACGGCGGGAGGAAGGGGAAGAGGCGCCACCGCGGGAGAGCGTCTACCGAGCGTGGCTGGAAAAACAGCTCGGAGATGCCGCCCGGCTGGAAACGGCCAAGCTGGAGAAGTTCCGCTTTGTCTCCCAGTACCGGCGAGGAATGAAGCCGAAGAAGCTGGACCGCCCCCAGGCATTGATCAAAGGCGTGCTGACCATAGCCGACAGCGATGCCTTCAACCGGCTGCTGGCCCGGGGCGTCGGGCGCCACCGCGCCTTCGGTTTCGGCATGCTGTTGCTGAGGCCGGCATGAAGAGCGGGCTTTTTCCCGGCCGCCTGGGGCTGGCCGAATCCCGTATTCCCCATGTGGACCGCCATGGCCTTATCCGGCTGGCGCGGGGCAACCTCGCGGTCGACAACGGCACCCTTCACTTCACCGCAGCCAAGTCTGAAGAACTGGACGCCGGCGACTATGCCATTCCCTACCAAGGGGTCTCCATCATCCTGCTCGGACCCGGCTCCACCGTCAGTCACGACGCACTGCGGCTGCTGGCCCGGCACGGCACCCTGCTGGCCGCTGTGGGCGAGGGCGGGGTCAAATACTATACCGCCCCACCCATGGGCCAGGGCCGCTCGGAGATGGCGCGGCGACACGCCCGGCTCTGGGCGGATGAAACCGCGCGACTGGATCTCGCCCGGCGCATGTACGCCTTCCGTTTTGGTCGTGTCCTCCCGCACCGGGATATCGCGGTCCTGCGGGGCATCGAAGGCGGACGCATGAAAAAGACCTATCGAATCCTCGCCGATGAGTACGGCATTCCCTGGAAAGGGCGGCGCTACAACCGCCGAAACCCGGATGGCGCCGATATCCCCAACCAGGCCGTCAACCACGCCGCCACCTTCGTCGAGGCCGCCGCCGATGTCGCCGTTGCCGCAGTGGGCGCGCTGCCGCCGCTGGGCTTTATTCATGAGGACTCAAGCAATGCCTTCACCCTCGATATCGCAGATCTCTATCGTGCCGAAATCACCTTGCCGTTGGCGTTCAAGATAGCCAGACAGGCGCTCGACGACCCGGAGATCTTATTGGAGCGGACCCTTCGCCGAGAGGCGGCCGGACAGTTTCGAAAACAAAAACTGATCGGAAAAATGATCGACCGAATCAAGGAGCTGCTGGATGTCGATGACCGTAGTGGTGACGCGTAACGTCTCCGGCCGCATGCGGGGATTCCTCGCCTCCTCCATGCTCGAGCTGGCGCCGGGCGTCTACAGCGCACCGAAGATGTCACCCGCCGTGCGTGAGCGGATCTGGGGCATCATCACCGAATGGTTCAACGCAGAACAAGACGCATCCGTCATCCTGCTCTGGGCCGACCCGGTCCAGCCCGGAGGACAAAGCGTCAAAGTCCTGGGGTTGCCGCCCGTCAATCTGATCGATCTGGATGGGCTATTGATCGCTCACCGGCCGAATAGACCATTGTAGCGTTCTTTAACAATTTGTTATGATTCCGAAGGTTAAGCGCTAGAGCTTCCCCCGCACATGCGGGGATCGACC
>JAHXHR010000015.1:42079-44128 GCA_025656505.1 Candidatus Thiodiazotropha sp. (ex Epidulcina cf. delphinae)
AGCTTCCCCCGCACATGCGGGGATCGACCCTACGTAAGTAATTTTAGCGGCGCGAAAATCGAGCTTCCCCCGCACATGCGGGGATCGACCTGTCAGGCATGGATGCTAGTGTGTCTCATAGACGCTTCCCCCGCACATGCGGGGATCGACCTGGCTCACCATCCAGCTTGCCGGTCCCTGTTCCGCTTCCCCCGCACATGCGGGGATCGACCCGACCTAGCCTATTTGGAGGCCGCTATCCGGCGGCTTCCCCCGCACATGCGGGGATCGACCTGGTGCAGTGCATGCTGTCGGTTAACGCCGATAGCTTCCCCCGCACATGCGGGGATCGACCTGGTGCAGTGCATGCTGTCGGTTAACGCCGATAGCTTCCCCCGCACATGCGGGGATCGACCTTATCAATGGGTTATGAGAGAAGGGGAAAATATGCTTCCCCCGCACATGCGGGGATCGACCCACTATGTCCCACGTGAAATATAACATCTGGCCGCTTCCCCCGCACATGCGGGGATCGACCCCTAACTGATGCGGACCTCACCGACGCGAACCTGCTTCCCCCGCACATGCGGGGATCGACCCTATTACTTGGCTCTGGAGCGCGGATCTTACCAGCTTCCCCCGCACATGCGGGGATCGACCTTGTGCCACCCCTGTCCGCTCCACGCACTTGTTGCTTCCCCCGCACATGCGGGGATCGACCCCTCACCGACGCGAACCTCACCGACGCGAACCTGCTTCCCCCGCACATGCGGGGATCGACCTCCCGACAAGAGGGCGTGGTGTTGGTTGATAGGGCTTCCCCCGCACATGCGGGGATCGACCCTGACGCGGACCTGACTCGCGCAGACCTTCGGAGCTTCCCCCGCACATGCGGGGATCGACCTATAGGCAGGAGTATAAGGCCAGCTTTGAAACTGCTTCCCCCGCACATGCGGGGATCGACCTTTATTTGGGCCTGTCATGACAGGCCAGCAAGCGCTTCCCCCGCACATGCGGGGATCGACCCCAGCTCAACTGCTCATGCTTGCGTATTTCCGCGCTTCCCCCGCACATGCGGGGATCGACCTGTAAGATAAATTAAACCCTCACTTGATATGTAGCTTCCTCCGCACATGCGGGGATCGACCCGTATTCACGGCCGGACCTGGTACGATGCCTATGCTTCCCCCGCACATGCGGGGATCGACCCCTTATCTATGGTAACAACAATGGCGGAGGTTAGCTTCCCCCGCACATGCGGGGATCGACCTCCGAATAGCTGACAGGAGCTTGGCTGACAACAGCTTCCCCCGCACATGCGGGGATCGACCTGAGCATTGACCAGGCATCTCGATTTTGCGGCTGCTTCCCCCGCACATGCGGGGATCGACCCATCAGCCACCTCCTCGCATCCCCAGATAGGGCGCTTCCCCCGCTCATACGGGGTCGACCTTTTTATGCACTTCTCTCGTGACGCTCAACTTTTTCCTTAATCGCCTCACAAACGAAGGTATTTAAGCTCTTTTCCCCTGATGCGATCACCGCCGCCCGGTGAAGCTCTGTGCCGATACGAACATTGAATGTTCCCTTGAATGGTTTATTGGGTGCTTTGCCTATGTCTTCACAATCTTTCAAGTAATCGTCAACGGCAGCCTGAAATTCTCTTTCCAAGTCTTCGACATGGGTGGCTTCGTAATTAACCAGATCACGAATATAAGCTAACTTACCATAAAGACAATGATCTTCAGGGCTGTACTCAACCGTACCCGCGTACCCTTTATATTCCATCATATTCATAGCAAACCCTCTGATTCTAAAACTTCTCTGACTTGCCTTACGGCGTATGCCTTCAATTCTCTCTGGGGGTGCGGCTTGTGGAGCCTGATTTGCAGATCACCTTTCACGAATCGAACCCGTGAACCGGCGCCTTCCAATTGTCTGAAACCAAGCGCCTTCAGCAGCATTGTTAAGTCAGACCAAGCCTAGGGGGTGTTCTCAATCATCGTTCGCGGCGTGATTCCGGCCCTTTTCCGCGCTGGCGGCGTTGCGATTCGTTGCAATAGAATGACT
>JAHXHR010000016.1 GCA_025656505.1 Candidatus Thiodiazotropha sp. (ex Epidulcina cf. delphinae)
GCCCGCTCCTCGACAGCCAAGGCGCCCTCACCGGCAACCGGGTGGCCCTGCAAGCCGGCGACATCGTCAGCGTCAACGGCGCCGTCGACCGGGGCCGGACCGCCCGCAACCTCGCCGCCCGGGTCTACAACGGCTTCGCCAACCTCACCCCCGAGGCGCAGTGGACGACAACAAATTCCAACCATGGCCGCCCTGTCGCGCCGAATCTGCTGGATCGAGAATTCATGGTGGAGTAGCCGGATACCGTGTATGTGGGTGACATCATCTACATCCGGACCGATGAGGGCCGGCTCTACCTTGCGGTCTTGATTGACCTCTACTCCCGGGCCATTGTGGGCTGGGCGATGTCGGAGCGCATGCCTGCTCAACCGGCAAATGACGCATGGGTGATGGCGATCTGGAAGCGCAAACCACTTAAATGCCTCATGGTCCACAGTGATCGTGGTAGCCAATATGCTTCTGATCTCTATCAGAAAACCATCAAAGACCAAGGCTTCATTGGCAGCATGAGCCGAAAAGGTAACTGTTGGGATAACGCACCTTCAGAGCGCTTTTTCCATACGCTGAAGACGGAGCTGACCTATCACAGACGTTATCAGACACGCCGGCAAGCTAAGCAAGATATTTTCGAGTATATCGAGGTGTTTTATAACCGCCGGAGACGCCACTCAACTATCGGCTATCAGACGCCATTGGGCTATGACAAAGCGTACCGAAAAGTTGCGTGATTATTTGTCCGGAAAAGTCTTGCCATATCATAAACTACTGTCTGGAATACGGGGTCCATTTTACCCCGTCCAACTGCGGTTTTCAGGTTCAAGCATTACCTCTGTCTTTCATTTCGATTTCGCGCCGGGCGGCAAAGTCGAGCATGCGCCGAATCGGGATCACGGCCCGCTCTCTGATCGCGGGGTCGAGGACTATCTCATTGCCGCCGGAGTCAAGCGCCTGCTCCAGGTTCTGTAGGGCGTTCATCCCCATCCAGGGACAGTGGGCGCAGCTAACGCAGGTTGCCCCCTCACCCGCCGTGGGGGCCTCGATCAGGATCTTCCCGGGGGCGGTCTGTTGCATCTTGTAGAAGATACCGCCGTCGGTGGCGACGATGAACTCCTTGTTGTCCATCTCTGCCACGGCCTTGATCAGGGCGGTGGTGGAGCCGATGACATCGGCCTGCGCTATGACGTTTTCCGGCGACTCCGGGTGCACCAGCACGGCTGCTTGAGGATGCAGGCGTCGGATACGTTTCAGGGCTACCGCCTTGAACTCCTCATGCACTACGCATGAGCTGGGCCAAAGCACCATCTCTGCGCCGGTGACCCGCTGCACATAACGTCCCAGGTGGCGGTCCGGGGCCCAGAGAACCTTCTCCCCTTGCTCGGTCAGGTGCTCCACGATCGGCAGTGCGATGCCCGATGTGACCACCCAGTCTGAGCGGGCCTTCACCTCGGCGCTGGTATTGGCGTAGGTCACCACGGTATGTTGCGGATGGGCGTCACAAAAGGCGCTGAACCGGTCGGCCGGGCAGCCCTCGTCGAGGGAGCAGGTGGCCCCGAGGTCAGGCATGATGACCCGTTTTTCAGGGCTCAGGATTTTCGATGTCTCGCCCATGAAACGGACACCGCAAACCACCAGTGTATCCGCCTCCTGGGCTGCGCCGAAGCGGGCCATCTCCAACGAATCGGCCACGCAACCTCCGCTCTCCTCGGCCAGCGCCTGCAGGTCCGGATCGGTGTAATAGTGGGCCACCAGCACGGCGTTCTCCGCTTTGAGTTTGTCGGTGATGCATGCCTTGAGCGCCGACCTCTCTTCGTCTGACAGCTTGGGCCAGTGGGGATGTTGCGGAACGAGGATGTTGGGCGGTTTCATTGATTGGACACTCAAGAGACTCTCAATATACCTATTTTATGATCTCAACCCGGGTCGGGTTGACGGCGGCGTAGGTTTTGGCCGGCCGATGGCTGCCGTTTTGGGAAAACTCCCCGGTCTCCTTGATGATGCCGCGGGCCAGGATAGCCTTGCGGAAGTTGCGCTTATCCAGGTGCCCGTTGAGCAGTATCTCATGCACCGTTTGCAGTTGGCTTAGGGTGAAATGGTTCGGCAGCATTTGAAAGGCGATCATCGAGTAGCTCAGCTTGGCAAGTAGACGCCTTCTGGCCGATTGGATGATGTTCGCATGATCAAAGGCGAGTTCAGGCAGTTGCCCGACAGGGAACCAGACGGCTCGCGTGGCGTCACTGGCTGCCTTGAGTTTTAGACGGTCGGATCGGGTCAGGGCGAAATAGGCGATACTGATCACCCGCTCCCGGGGATCCCTTTCCGGCTTGCCGAACGTATAGAGTTGCTCCAGATAGACGCCTTCGATACCGGTCTCTTCCCGCAACTCGCGTTTGGCGCACGTCTCAAGATCCTCACCGATATCCAGGAAGCCGCCGGGCAAGGCCCACATACCGCGGTAGGGAGGATTGCCCCGCCGGATCAGCAGGATGGATAACGCCTCCCCGCGAATGGTGAACAGCGCAACATCGGTGGTCACGGCCGGGTGTGGGTAGGGATAACGATAGCTTTTGCTCTGATTCACCTGTGGATGTGCAATATTGATGGCTTGAACGTAATCGCTAGTCGCTGGGAGTGCGGACCATGCTTAGTGTACCAAATACACGAAACAAAATAGAAACGTTTTTTTAGGCCCTGGTCAAGTCGGGATGTGTCCTGGCATGGTTCGGGTTGTAATGGCATTTTAGCCGTTATGATGTGGGCGGCCGCCATGAGGTTAAAGATCGGGATGCCTACGCCGCTAACGGGTTGAGAAGAAACTGGTCTTACCATTTGTCAAGCCGATAAAAAAATGAATTTCGCCAGTCAAGCGACACAAAAAATCCTGAAACTGCAACACCTGCCACCGCTTTCGGCTATGGCAACCCGCCTGCTCGGGATGTTGAGTGATGACGATTTCTCGTTGGAAGATCTGGCTCAGGCCATCAATCAGGATCCGGCGCTGAGCGCGAGGATTCTGGGTCTTGCCAACTCGGCCTATTTTGGTCAGGTGAATCCGGTCTATTCGGTTGAAGAGGCGGTCATTCGCGTGCTTGGACTGAATATGGTGAAGGGTCTGGCCTTCAGTATCGCTGTCAGCGGCGTTTTCGAGACATCGCGCTGCAGAAGTTTTGATGTAACAAAATATTGGAGCCACAGCCTCTCCACCGCTCTGTTGTCCCGCCAAATCAGCCTGATGGCGGATGCCGGGCAGCGAACGGATCCTGATGGTGTCTACCTGGCCGGGTTGCTGTTCGATATCGGTGTTCTGGTTTTGGTTCATGAGTTTCCCGAGGAATACGCCATGGTGCTGGCGATGTTGAAACAGCAATCGGGTCTGAACAGATTGCAACTGGAAAGGGAGATTATCGGTATCAGCAGCCGCGAAGCCGGCGCTTGGCTGATCGATCGATGGCATCTTCCGGAAATGATCGTACAGGTCGTGGCGCAGCCGGATCTGTCCACCGCAGTGCGGGTCCATCGACAGGAAGTATTGCTGGTTGGGGCTGTGGCAGCGTGGGTGAAACACGGCTTTTCCGAAGACTATGGATCACCCGAGACCGGGTCGGTGCTGGAGAATTGTTGTGGGTTGTCGGTAGAGAAGTTGGTGAACATCAAAACCAGTTTTCTGCGCAAGGAAGAGGAAGTCCGTGTTATTGCCGGTATGTTGGCTAAGTAACTGAGGTATTCTAAGTTGGATCTAACCCTCAACCAGACGTCGATGGACTTGAGAGAGCGCTTTTTCAGCCTCCTGGACTCGCTTTCCGCTCTGCGCGCATTGTCACAGATCGGCCTTGACGGCATCAGTGAAGAGGAACTGATGGCAAAGGCGTTGGGCGAACTGGTGAGGCACCAGAACGTGGAACACTGTTCTATTTTTCGTATGGAGGGTGGGTTGCTCTGTTGTGTGGCCGGCGTCAGTATGGCTGAGTCCCACGCTGAGATCACCGGCGCGGCAGGTGGGATTAAAGAGATTCGTCAGGGTATGCAGTTCAGAGCCGGGGAGGGGATTGTCGGTATCGCCTATGCTACGGGTCAACTGCAGTACTGTCGCGATTGTTCTCGGAATCGTGATTTTATGGCGAATCCTCACCCCGGTGCCGATCTGCCCGGTTCCTTGATCAGCGCACCGATCAAGGTGGGTGATCAGGTGCTGGGGGTGCTGAATGCCTCTCATCCCCTGCCGGAGTATTTTGAGTCTTGGCAACAACATACATTAAGTTTGTTCTGCTGCTGCCTTGGACGGATACTGTACAACCACAAACTGCTCAATGATTTGGAGTTCGAGGTCGACCAGCGTACCGACGAGTTGAGACGAGCCCTGCAGGAAGCGGAGACCATGCGGAATCGTTACGAGCAACTATCGACGGTAGACGAACTAACGGGGCTGAATAATCGGCGCTACTTTTTTACGGAGGCCGAGGCGATGCTCTCTCGCGCCCTGCGGCATGATCAGATCTGCAGCATGATGCTGATAGATGTGGACTATTTTAAGCATATCAACGACCAGTGGGGACATTTGGCCGGTGATGAGGTCCTCGTCGCCATTGCACGGATTCTCAAGGAAGAGGTCCGTGGCGGCGATGTAGTGGCCAGAGTCGGTGGCGAGGAGTTTGTGGTGTTGTTGCCGGAGGTGGGATTGGAAGGTGCGAATCTGATGGCGCAACGCATTCAGGAGCGTTTGGCGCAACTGCAAACCGGCCGCGATCCGGCCGGTCTCAACCTGACCGCCAGTATCGGCTTGACGGCCCTGACCCAGGACTATGACCGTGAATTGTCGGCAAGCGAACTGCTGGATCAGCTTTACTCGCAGGCGGATAGAGCGATGTACGACTGTAAACACGAGGGCCGCAATTGCCGGAAGAGTTACTATTAAACCGGCAACTAAAATATAGATCCACTTTTTGTCCTCTCTTCCACTGGGATAGGCTTAGGGGATAAAAGAGGTGGCTCTTTCGCTGATCGGGTGGGCAGATCATACAAATCACGACGATTCAGTTCCCGTGTTCACTGAGCCTCATCCAGTTCCTGATCGACCCGTTGTGGTGGCGGTTCGGCCGCCAGCAATTTTTCGCTGCCGGAGGGATTGGTGAACTGATCGTTGAGGGTCTGAATATAGGTGTCGGTGGATTGCAGCACGTCACGGAGCTGTCTGCGGGATTTTCGTCCCCATCCTGCGGGACGCTTGCTGAAGATGGAGCGCCAGGGTTTGGTGCTGCGGAGAAAGGCGCTGGCGGGATTTCCCTTGATCCCTGCCTTGGCCGCCTGTTTGCGCAGGCCGTTCAGCAGGCTGCGGGCCGCAAGCGTCCTGACGGCGAAATGGATGGCCGATAAGCCGATGATGAGCAGGCCAAGCAGGAACCAGGGAATCAGGCCGCCGGCGTCGGTTGCCAGCCAGGGCGGAGTGAAGTTGAAACCCTGCCAGTAGCCTGCATTGACCGAGAAGATCAGCAGCGCCGCCAGCAGTCCGCCCATCAGGATGGCGTCACCCAGCATGACCCGTTCCTTCCAACGCTCCAAGGTCGAGGTGACCAGGGGTATGCAGCGCTCTTCGATGTCCCGCGCGGTCTTCTCCAAAGCGCCGACGATCCGGTAGGCGCGTTCGATTTCGACCTCTTCCATGCGGCTGTGTATCTCATTCAGGTCGATGTCGCGTTTCGCTTCATAGCGATTGCGCAGGGCCTCGTCTTCGATCGGCACCGCCGCATCCGGGTTATAGACGGCGTAGAATCGGCCGGCCGTCAGACCCCGCTCGCCCAGGGCGCGCTGCCAGGCGGCGATTACGTCTTCCGGATTGTTCTCCCTGGCCGTGGTGTCAATCTGATTGAGGATATAGAGGAACTTGCCGGTATCGCTGCGGTGGATCGTGCGCTCGATGAGATGGCTCAAGGTATCCTGCATCGCACCCGGTTCCGGATGGCGGGCATCGAAAAACACCAGCACCAGATCCGATAGGTCGATGATATGGTCGGTGATACGCAAGGTGGAGGTGCGTTGCGCATCGGCGTCGAAGCCGGGTGAGTCGATCAATATCTTACCGCGCAGCTTTTCGCTGGGACAGGTCTTGAGTTGCAAATAGGCGTCGATCCGGTCGCCTTCGCCCTTGGCCACCTTCTCGATTTCATCCGACATCTGGTAGAAAGGGAAGCGGGGATCCGAGTCGAGCGCGACGCCCGGCAGGGCATGGGCGGTGGCTTCCTTGCTGTAGCAGATGACGGTAAATTTATCATCCACCGCCTGATTACCTGAACGCTGTAAGGTATTTTCGATGTAGTGGTTGATAAAGGTCGATTTACCGGCGGAAAAGGTGCCCAAGATGGAGATCAACGGCCACCAGGGTATTTGGGTGGCGAAGGAGTTGTCTCCCTCCAGCAACCCGACTCGGAAGGCAATCTCATCGAGAATGCGGAAACCCTGGATGGTGCTGAGGAGTATCGGGTTTTCCTCTTCCAAATGGGTTTCAAGGTGTTGAAGACGCGCTTCGATGACCTGTCCGGCTGGGTGCATTGTTGTCTCACTCCTCATTTCGATGCGTTGTTGTATTGGCCGTTTGCCTAGTCAGGCTATCTTAATGTCTGTCCGGGAGATCTGCATGATTTTTTTCAGGTCGTCGGATGCGGATCGGGAAAACTCGACGCCTGCACTGCGTAATCGGGGGATTCGCTACAAATGCGGCGGCGCTGTTTTCAGGCTGAAATTCGGCTTGCAGAGAATCTGAGGGGAAAAATAATATAATTAATTGGTAAAAAACTTAAATAAATGATTTAATGGGGTTTCTGATGAAATTCCTCAGTTGCATTGGCGTCGTCCTTCATAGATACTGACGAGTTCCTAAAGAGGGGTTGAAATTAACCTGAACCTACAGATTCGGGTTTCACCCCCCGCAAAAAAATAATTCAATGAATTCATAGGAGACCGTGATGGCAGAGCTGTTTTCCGAGACTTGGATGAATGAATTCGCAACCCACTGGAATGCAGAACCGGAGCTGGCGGACGCCCTGTCTCAGATAGGCTTCAACAGTGTGATCGGTTATGGTTTCGATGGTGATGATGAGCCGAAGGGCGTTCTCACCGTTGAGAACGGTAAGGCCGTGAGCGGCGAGGTTTATGACGGCCAAACCCTGAACTGGGACATTCGCGCCTCACAGGAGCAGTGGCGCAAATGGATCGCCAAGCCTCCCGGTATGATGGGGCTGGGCATGGCGTTCACTTCGCGCAAAATGAAGTTTGTCGTCGGTGACTACTCTTCCATGATAAAGGATCCGCGCATGGCGGGGCCGTTCATCAAGAGTTTTTCGGTCATGGGGAGAGTCTGACGGGAAACCCCTGTTCCGAATGATTTAACACTGGGTAGTTGAATAATGGGTCTTAAATTCAAGGTATTGGTTGCCGGTTTTGTTTTCTACGGGGTGGCGGGCGGATTGCAGGCGCAATCCGAGAGTGGCGAATACGTGGTTCAGCGGACACAGGGGGTAACCGATGTCTCTCTCGGCGGCACGGTGGCTCCATACAAGGAGGTCACGCTTTCGGCGCAGCTTCCCGGCCGGGTGAATTTTCTCGCGGGTATCGAAGGCGATGCCTTCCATGACGGTGACCGGTTGGTTGAGCTGGATGACAGCGAACTGATGGCGAAACGCCAGGCTGCCCTGGCGCAATTGGCCAATGCGGATGCCCAATTGCGTAATGCGGGCGTGCAGTACAACCGTGAGCTCTGGTCCCCCAAGTCCAGATCGTCCACAGGCGGCATGGGGGTGCCCAATCTTTTCGATCAGATGTTCACCCGCCCGATGGAAGACGCTTTCGGCGAGCGGGACCAGGGCGCCGAACGGTCGGCGGATATCTTCTCCTCCCGCACCAATATCCGACGGGCGCAGAACACCCTCTATCGGGTGCAGGCGGAGATTCGCGCCATCGACGCCAAACTGCGTGACGCCAAGAGCCTCGCCCCCTTCGACGGTGTGATCATGAAAAAATTCGTCGAGGTGGGGGATACCGTACAACCGGGTCAGCCGCTGCTGAAGTATGCCGATGTGGAATATCTGCAGATCGTTGTCGATGTGCCGGGGCGACTTCGCCCTGGGTTGTCCGAAGGCATGATGGTGTGGTCAGAGCTGGATGTGGGTGATAGGAAGGTGCCGGCCAGAGTGGCGCAAATCTTTCCCATGGCCGATGCCCAACGCCATACCGTGACCATCAAGTTCGATCTACCCCAGGGGGTTTCCGCACCGGGCATGTATGCCAAGGTGCTGGTTCCCGATTTCAATGCGCCGGCCAGGTCCAACCCGGTCATTCCCGATAGCGCCATCCGCTACAACGGCAGTCTGCCCGGTGTCTACGTCGTGGGTGGGGATGGCAAGCCGATGCTCAGGTTGATCCGCGTGGGTGAGCAGCTTCCGGACGGTTTCAGCACGGTATTGTCGGGGTTACGGGCCGGTGATCGGGTGCTGCGGAATCCGCCGTTGGGTATCAGTGCGGGATGGATCTCACCCCAGCGCTAGCGATCGGGTAAGTGCGCGGTTTCACCAAGGCGTTATCAGGGAAGAGAGAATTTTTAAACGACACCTTCCTTTGCGGGCCTGGGCCTTTGCCGGGGTCTGCCTGATTTCAATGTTTCGAGATCAATTATGAGCCAGAACGACGATAAACTCGATCAGCTCCGCTCTATGGATCCTAACTACGAAGCGCATCTGGGCATTGCGGGCAGAACGGCGAGATTTTTCATCCAGTCTCCCCTCTCGCCGCTGTTTTTTCTGGACATGATGTTGATGGGTCTGCTGGGGCTCATCATTACACCGCGTCAGGAGGATCCGCAGATATCGGTGCCGATGGTGGATATTTTCGTCCAATATCCCGGTGCGGCTGCGGACCAGGTCTCCGCCCTGGCCATCGCTCCCCTGGAGCGCATCATGTCGGAAATACCCGGCATGAAACATGTCTACTCAGCATCGCAGCGAGGCAGTGGTGTGGTGACCATCGAGTTTGAGGTCGGGGAAAGCATGGGACCCTCCCTGGTCAAGGTCAATGACAAGATTGACTCCAACATGGACCTGATTCCGCCAGGGGTGATGCCGCCGTTGGTCAAGGCCAAGGGTATAGACGATGTGCCGGTGGTGACTCTGACCCTATGGTCGAAGGATATGGACAGGGACGGCGCGCCCGATGTGGATGACGGCCAATTGCGCATGTTGGGACACGATGTGCTTCAGGCCCTGAAGGAACTGCCCGATACCGGTAACGGGTTCGTGGTGGGGGGGCGCCGCGAGCAGGTCACTATAGAGATCCTTCCCGAACGCCTGGTCGGATACGACATCAGTCTGGATCAGGTCTCCGACAGGATCAGAAAGTCAAACAGCGAACAGCGGGCCGGCGGTGTCGAGGCCGGCAGCAGACACTACAATGTCACCACCGGCGCCTTCCTGAAGTCGGTGGAAGACATCAACCGCCTGGTGGTGGGTACGCATCACGATGTCAATGTCTATATGCACGATATCGCCCGGGTGAAGCAGGGGCCGGAGGATGCCAAACATCTGGTGGGGTTCTATACCGGCGCGGCAAGCGATCTGCTTATCAAGGCCGACGGCGTCCCCGCCGTGACCCTGGCGATTGCCAAAAAAGCGGGTTCGAACGGCGTCACGGTCGCCAATGCCGTCAAGGAGCGCGTGGAGCATATCAAAGGTTCGCTGATTCCGGATAACGTCGAGGTCAGCATCACCAGGAATTACGGTAAGACCGCCGATGACAAGGTCACCGAACTGATCTTCAAGTTGTTTGTCGCCACCGGCTTTGTCTTCCTGTTGGTGTTGGCCGCATTTCGCGCCTTCCGTCCGGCGATCGTGGTCGTGCTGGTCATTCCGGTGGTGTTGTTGATGACCATATTCAGCGCCTGGTTGATGGGCTACACCATTGATCGGGTGAGCCTCTTCGCGTTGATCTTTTCCATCGGTATTCTGGTGGATGACGCCATCGTTGTGGTTGAGAATATCTACCGGCGCTGGCTCGAGGAGAGGTCCACCGATATGGTGACGGCCATCGATGCGGTGAGGGAGGTGGGCAATCCCACCATTCTTGCAACCTTCACCGTGATCGCGGCGCTGCTGCCTATGGGGTTCGTGACCGGCATGATGGGACCCTATATGGAGCCTATTCCGGCGTTGGGTTCCGTGGCGATGCTGATCTCTCTGTTCGCCGCTTTTGTGTTCACCCCCTACCTGACCGTCTCTCACTGGCTACGGCCCTCGATGCACTATTTGGAGGTGGCCGGCGAGCGTGAACACAAGGAGTCGGAGTGGCTTGAAGGGCTGTTCAAGCGCATTCTCGTACCGATGATCGAGTCACCGCGCAAGGCGCGGCTCTTCAAGTTGGTCATGTGGGGCGCGTTCCTCGTGACCTGTTCGTTTTTCTATTTCAAATGGGTGGCGGTGAAGATGCTGCCGCTGGACAACAAACCGGAGTTTGCGGTGGTGCTGGATATGCCCGAGGGCACGGCCCTGCCGGTGACCGCCAATCTCGCCCATGAAATGGCGGAGAAGATCCGTGTCATGCCTGAGGTCACGGCCGTGCAGGTCTATGCCGGCACCGCCCGCCCCTTCGATTTCAACGGCATGGTCCGGCACTACTATCTGCGTTCCGAACCCTGGCAGGCGGAAGTCCAGGTGCAGTTGCTGGATAAGACCGACCGCGATCGCACCAGCCATGAGATCGCGGTCGAGACCAGGGCGATGTTGGGTAAGCTCATCGAGGGCTCCGGCGCCAGGCTGTCGGTGGTAGAGATGCCGCCAGGCCCGCCGGTGCTGCAGTCCGTGGTGGCTGAAGTCCATGGTCCCGGTTCGGAAGTCAGGCGGCGGGTGACGCAGGATCTGACGGACTACTTCGAACAGACGGAGAGCCTGCGCGATGTGGATAACTACATGCGCGATCCCTATCGATATTGGCGCTTTACCGTGGATACGGAAAAGTCGGTGCGTCGAGGTATTTCGGTGGATACCATTAATCGCAATCTGGGCATGGCCCTGGGCGGTTCGCCGTTGGGTGATGTTAAGCAACGCGCAGGCCACGAGCCGATCAACATCATCATGCAGGTGCCTCTGGCCGAACGCTCCGAGATCACCCGTCTGGGTGATCTGCCGATCCAGTCCACGACGGGCGTCAGCGTACCCTTGCGGGAACTGGGACGCTTTGAACAGGTATTGGAAGACCCGATCATCTATCACAAAGACCTGCGCGACGTGGAGTATGTGGTGGCCGAAGTCGGGGGCAAGCTGGCAGCGCCTGTCTATGGCATGATGCAGGTGCAGGATCTATTGCAGGAGGAGGGCTATATCGCACCTGACGGCGTGGCTGTCGATACGCATTGGGTGGGGGCGCCGGATAACGACTCGACCACCGCCGTTGAGTGGGCAGGGGAGTGGACCGTTACCTATGAGACCTTCCGCGACATGGGCGCCGCTTTTGCCGTGGCGTTGGTGCTGATCTATATCCTGGTGGTCTGGGAGTTCGGCAACTTCCGTATTCCGGCGCTGATCATGGCGCCGATTCCGCTTACACTGCTGGGTATCATCCCGGCGCACTTCATCTTTTTTCAGCTCGGTTGGGGGGGGGAGTTTACCGCGACCTCGATGATCGGCTGGATAGCGTTGGCGGGAATCATCGTGCGAAACTCCATCCTGTTGGTGGATTTCTCTATCCATCAGGTACGGCAGGGGACACCGGTGGCGGATGCCGTTATCATGGCGTGTACGACACGCACCCGTCCGATCATGATTACAGCCCTGGCGCTGGTGTGCGGTTCCTCGGTGATCTTTTTTGATCCGATCTTTCAGGGTATGGCAATCTCCCTTGCCTCTGGGGTGCTGGTTTCCACCGTACTCACCCTGATTGTCATTCCGCTGGGTTGTATCGCCGCCGGCAAGGATATCATGGAGGTGGCCGGTGTAACGGAATTGCCGGAGTCCGCGATTATTCGGCAGGCAGAACCGGCGCAGGCATCGCTGAAGGAGAACGAGCCGTCAGCCGCGCCGCAGGCGGTGGCTGAGAGATCTTTGCCAAGCCGGATATGGGGCAAATTTGTTGCGGTTGTCAGCGTCCTGTTTTATCTGATCAGAGGGGTTTTCCTGCTGCTTCTGCAGCGGTTCAAAGGGCGCAACCGTAACGGCAAAGCGCCCTCGCAAACGCTCGCGACAGCCGGTGAAACAGGTGGCGACGGCTCTCCCTCCGGCGGGGCATCACAGGGAGGCGCGCCTGCCGCAGATCCCGATGGCCAAGCGGTCACTGCATCCCCGGTTGTAAAGCCTAAAAAGCGTCCTTCCGCACTGAAGAAACAGGCGGCTAAGAAGAAGGCCGCCGCGACTGCTTCAAATGCGGGGAAGAAGGGCAATGGTGTGATGGATAAAGAACTATCATCGGCAAAATCGGCCCCGAACCCGAACCCCTCCTCAAATGTGGCGGATTTTCCTGCACGTAAAAAGGCCGCCCGCAGGGGGATTCGACTCAAGTAACGGCATGTCTATGCATTGCTATGGTTGGTTGTTACTAACCCTGACCTTGACAAAGCCTCATTCAGTGAGTCGCTGGACGGTTAGCCAGGCCCCGCAGGAAGTGCCTTTGGGGTGCGGCAAGGCGCGTCGGTGCAGTAATAGCAGGCTATTGGAAACCGGCGCAACGCGGTGGATGACCGCCCGGCGGCTCGCCCGTAGGGAGCCCCTGCGGATGATCCGGCTCGGCGTTGCGACGCTTGACAAGGATCTGCCATTGCCTGCGCGTCGCGCCTTGATCCGAATCATTCGAGGGATTCTGAATGGGGCTTTGTCAGGGTTAGGGTTAGTAATGCTGTGTCTGATGGGCCTGGATGCGGCCATGGCTGAACATCCCCATGCCGATGATCGATTCCGTAGCCTGCAAACCGATGAAGATTCCGTCAGGGGTCAGTATCGTTGGCGTCCCTTGGATGGTGAGGCGCCCGCTGTTCATCGGACCGATCAGCCGTCCCAACCAAGCGTCTTGATCGAGCAGCGTTATCCGCCGGTTACCGATTATGCCGAAACCCCTCCGGGCATACCACGAGGGGTTTATCGTCCGGTGGAAGGGCGTCACGACATCACGCCGCACTACGAAGGGTATCGCTTTCGTAGTTTAAGTCCAAGCGAGCAATCGCGTATCAAACGCAGGAATCAGGAGAACAGGTGGTCACGCGCAAAACTTGAAAACGGAGGGCGTAGGAAAATACCGGCAACCCCCTATGTTAAAGACGATAGCGATAACTGGGGCGGGTACACTTTTCGCCCGGACAAGCGGCTTGATAAGAACGAGCGGGGAGGTGCCGTCTTCTCTTCTCCTTATCTTCCGGCATTTTCCGACGCCTATCCGGCGCCGCAATTCCGCCGGGATTGAGAGGGGATTGCATGGGCAATGGTTTTGCAGCGACCTATTTGCCGCTAAACTGTCATTTAGCCGCTTTTTCAACGGACCGTTGTCCCCGAATCGAACGCTAAGGAAACAGGTGATCCTGATGAGATATAAAGCATTTACGTTATTGGTTTGCGGAATACGCTCCTCGGCGCTGCTACTTCTGACATCAATTGCGACGGAACTCATGCCGGCGGCGTATGCCGCCGGTCAGCGGGATCCGCGACGGATTGAGAAGTTTCAGCAGGACTCACTTCAAACAACGGGTAACCTTCGCTAATAAAACCTGAATCTGCGGATTCAGGATAAAATAAAGGGGAGTGTATGATCACGGTAATCGGTAGTCTGAAAGGGGGGTCCGGGAAAAGCACCGTGACTTTTAATCTGGCTGTCTGGTTGGAGATGGCGGAGGCTGAAGTACTGGTCATCGATGCGGATCCACAGGCAACCTTGAGCGATGTTTCCGAGGTCCGCTCGGAAGAGGGGTATGAACCCTTTCTGAATATCAAAGACGCCTCGGCGCTGTCGCGGAAGAAGCTTGTCGGTTACGATGAAGTGCTGATCGATGTGGGTACTTCGGATATCGAGGCGATGAAATCAGCGTTGGTGCTTGCCGATCGGGTGGTGATTCCGGTGCCGCCGTCGCAGGCGGATATCTGGTCGACGCAACGTTTTTTGAATTTTCTCGATGGAGCGGTCGATAGCGATCGTCCGGAGTTGCTGTCGTTTATCAATCGGGCCGATACCCATCATGCGATCAGAGAGTCCGACGAGGCCGCAGCCGCCTTGGAATCCCTGCCGGAGGTACGTTTCGTTAAACACCGTCTCTGCCAGAGAACGGTTTTTCGAAGATCCTTCAGCGAAGGTTTAGCGGTTTACGAATTGGAGCCTAGGGGTAAGGGCAGCAAGGAGTTTTATGCACTGACCGCGGCGCTGTATCCGAAATACATCGCCCACTAGTACGATGTAACGTATAAACTGCGCTACACTAGTCCGGATGTTTCACCCGGGAACGAGATAGGCGCGAGGGCGCGTTCAGCGTTGCCGGGTAACACTTTTCACTTGGCTAATACTCCAGAAATTACATGTTAAATCAAAAGGTTAATTCATATTATCAGCGGCTGGGTGAAATGTCCGGGCTAGGCTGTCGGGAATATTCAAATCCCGGCGGTTGACGATGCGGGATGGCGATGATTCAGCTTTCAGATCAGCCTTCAGCCGATCTGGTCATTATGTTCAATATGTTGGCCGTTGGAGGAAGAGATGCGGATGATAAAAAACTTTCTTGCGCTTGTCGGGTTGTTGGTCGTTATAGGGGTGGTTACCGCCTATGTAAAGTATCATCAGGTGATTGAGGGTTTCGACCCAGGGGCCGGCGGCGTTTTTCTGGAGTTCGCACAATCCCTGATCGAGGGCAAGAGTGCGGCCGAGGCCGGCATCTGGAAGATTCCGGTAGCGGAGGGTTTGACGCCGGAAGATGTCGAAGAGACCATGAAGTTCGTCGCTAACGAACATAATCTGTCCAATGTCGGTGAGTTGCCGCTGTCGCTGGATATTTCGGCAAAGATGGGGTCCGATTACCGGTTCGTGAAAATCTTCTTGTTCTGCAATTCGTTGATGGCCGCCAAGATGCTCGATTATTCCGATGCCTATTCGGCCTATCTTCCCTGCAGAATCACCCTGCTCGAGGATCAGCAGGGGAAGCTGTGGCTGATCACCCTCAGCATGGACATGATGATCTATGGAGGAGAGCCGCTTCCGGCAGAACTCAAGGAGGAAGCCTTGAAGGTCAAAGAGTATATGTTGGACATCATGAATCGCGGTGCGACTGGCGAATTCTGACTGGAAAACTTTATTAGCCTATAAAAATGCTTTGATTGTGATAAAAGATTGTTATGGTAGTGTTTTCTATAGGAAGAAGTCAGGCAGTTAACAGTTAAGTCTCCATCAAGCATGAAAGATAAAAACGACCACAAGCCTCTCAACGACCGATCTGGGCAGGTGATGGCTGAAAACGGCAGCGCAGGCGCCCGAGATTCCATGGATCGCCTTACGGTGGCGTTCGAAGCCGGCGCCAAGCGCTGGGAGTTGATTGTCTATCCTTCATTGTTCGCCTTTATTTTATTGGCGGCTTACGGTTTCTACCTGATTTTTAGTCTTGCCAAGGACGTGCATTTCCTTGCCTTGAGTGTTGATTCCAATATGGACGTTATGTCGAGTAATCTGATGACCATGACCGATAGCGTCGGTCAGCTCTCGGCCAACATCCGCACCATGGCGGTCAGCGTTGAATCAATGGCGCAAGATGTCACAACCCTGGAGCCGATGCTCACCAGCATGGACTCCATGGAAGAGTCGATGAAGACGATGACCTATGCCACACACAATATTCAACGTGACATGCGTTCCATGAATTACAATATTCATGACGTTTCACGACCGATGACTCTTTGGAACTCCTTCATGCCCTGGTGACCGGTCGGCCGTCGGCGGCGAAAAAGTCGGTTCTATTCAGTGTGGAAATCGTAGTCGATCGAGAACGACGGTTCCTGAATGAAATAGCCGCGGATATAGTTGACGCCGACGGACCAGAGGATGGCCAGGCTGCCGGCGTCCTCCACACCTGAGGCGATGGTCTTGGTGTTCCCGGTCTGAATCAGTTCGTTGAGGTGGTTCAACCTGTCCTGTCCTTCCTGGTTTTCGAACAGGTCAGAGAGAAAGGAGCTATGGAATTGGATGAAGTCGAGAGGAAAACTGCCGAGTATGGCCTCCGGTTTTTTCGCCAATCCGAAATGGTCGATACAGGTCTTGCACTTGATTTTCTTCAGGCCTTCGGCCAGTTTCCGGAGTTGATGAAGATGGGTGCGAGCTTCGCTGTCATCGAACTGGAAGGTCACCCAGGAGCCCTTTGCCTCGTAGTCCCGCAGGCAATCGCAGATAAAAAGCAGCAGTGTATCGTCATCGAGGGTGGCGCCGGATATATTGATGAAAAAATTGATTTTTTTTCCCTGTTTTCGCTGAGAGGCCAAGTCGTGAATAGCGTGTCTTATGACCCAGCGATCCAATTCCGGCATTCTGCCCATGGCATCTACCTGACCCAGGAAATTATCCGGGTGAATCTCCTCCTGATTTTCATCAAGCAGGCGAATCGTCACGGCATAGTTTTCCCTGGTGTCGCCGTGCAGGCTGACAATCGGTTGATACGCCAGTTGGAATCGGTCGTTTTCGAAGGCGTAGCGAATCAGGTTGTTGAGGTTGGCTTCACCGGCCGTGGCATCCGATTCCTCCGGCAACCGGGTATCGGAGATATGGAAAGCGTTTCCTCCCTGCGAACGGGCTTGCTCGCAGACGTGGTATACCTGGGTAACGAAATCGTGGCCGCTAAGCATGCCGTCTGAAGAAAAAGCCACGCCGATGCTGCAGCTTGGGTGGGATTCGCCTTCGCCGTCCTGATACTTGTGGGAGGCGACGGTCTCGCAGATGCGTTTTGCGAAATCCTCGGCCGCATGATTCTCCTGTGTCGGTGACAGAATGGTGAAGGTATGATCGCCGAAACGCGCAAGTATGTCATGTTTGGAGATTATTTTACGTAGCAGTCGCGTGATCTCCAATAGCAGGCCGTCGCTGGCCTTGATGCCGGTCTTGCTGCGAATCTCCGTGAAATCATCCAGGGAGATGTAGAAAAGGGTTTGCGGGTTATTGCCGTGGTTGAAGTGGTGTTTGGCCTCTTCATCAAGCTGGCCGAGGAAGTATTGGCGATTATAGAGTCCGGTCTGTACGTCCTGGGTGCTGAGTAGCCGCAGTTTCTCCTCGACTTCCCTGGAAATCGACTGATCGCGGATAATCACCTGGGTACAGGGTTCGCTATCTATGCTGGCGGGGGTGAAATGGAGTTCAGCGCTGAATTCGGTGCCGTTGCCGCGCAGGCATGTTGTCTTCATTTCGGTGCTTTGTTCCGAATCGGCACTCAATTTACGTAGCAGTTTCTTAAAGGTTTTATGTTCCGAGGGGGCGATCATATCCAGAATGGGAAGGCCCTCGATTTCCTCTTCCCCGGCGAGGCCGAACAGTTCCAGATAGGTGCGGTTGGCCGTAACGTGCATGCCTTCATGCACATAGGCGATGGAATCCCTGGAGCTTTCGGTCAGGGCGTCGCATCGTTCCTCCGCTTCCTCAAGCTGGCGTTCGACACGTTGCAGACGGCGCAGGACGCTGAGATGTGTGTGTTCGCGGAGGACGACCTGCAGCAGATGCGCATAGTTCTTGCGCTGCACCAGGTCAGTGACTCCCTGCTCCATCAGTTCAAGCCGCAATTCATCATTGACATCGTCGGCGACCGCGATCACCGGGATGGTGGGATTGATGGCGCCGATCAGGGCGAACAGTTGAGTGGTGCTCAGGGCATCGCTCTCCACACTGAAAATCAGCAGATCGAGGTGCTTTTTTCCCTTGAGTGCAGCGCCCAACAGGTCGGCGTCATGGTCGACTCGGGTGGCGTGCGCCGGCTTGCCGTTATTGCGCAGCGCATCCAGATAGGCCTCGATCTCTGGGATTGTATTGCCTACTACCAGTAATTCTATAGCTTCATTGGGCATGCAAAACCGTCCTGTTGCGTACTATTAACCCGGCAACCTAATGTGGTGTAACGTATAAACTGTACCAATCAGAGGCCCGTCAATGCCTCGAGACCAGGCGCAACGCGCCTAGCAGCTGACGGCTTAGCGTCTCGCTGATTGGTGCGGTTTATACGTTACACCACACTATAATATATATGGTTCAGGCTGCTTTGATACTCTTGCGTCTCTGCCCCACGGCATTCGCCAAAGCCTCCAATAACGGCGCGCTATCATCCCAACCGATACAGGCATCCGTAATACTCTGTCCATAGGTCAATGTCTTACCCTCTACGCGATCCTGCCTCCCCGCAGTGAGAAAGCTCTCGATCATCGCCCCCATGATGCGTTGATCCCCGCGGGCGATTTGGCTTGCCACGTCGCGTCCCACCAACAACTGACGGGTATGCTGTTTTCGGCTGTTGGCATGGCTGAAGTCAATCATCAATCGGGGTTTGAGTCCATCGCTTTCCATCTCTTCCGTAGCGATGTTGATGCTTTCGGAATCATAGTTGGGACGGCTCCCCCCTCTGAGGATCAGATGGCAATCCCTATTGCCATGGGTGGAGAAGATGGCGGAACGCCCCTCTTTGGTGACCGACAGGAAATGGTGAGGGTGGGATGAAGAGCGTACCGCATCCAGTGCGACACTCATGCTGCCGTTGGTGGCGTTCTTGAAGCCGACCGGGCAGGAGAGACCGGAGGCGAGTTCCCGATGGGCCTGACTCTCGGTTGTGCGGGCTCCGATCGCGCCCCAACTGATGAGATCGGCAATATATTGCGGACTGATCAGATCCAGGTATTCCGTGCCGGCGGGGAGGCCCAGGTCGTTGATATCCAACAGCAGCTTGCGCGCCAGCCGTAGTCCCCGGTTGATCTCGAACCTGTCATCCAGGGTCGGGTCATTGATCAACCCCTTCCAGCCGACTGTGGTGCGGGGCTTTTCGAAATAGACGCGCATGACGATCTCGAGTTCACCCTTCAATGTCTCGCGCAGCGGTTGCAGGCGCTTGGCGTAGTCCAGCGCGGCCTGCGGATCATGTACGGAACAGGGACCGATGATCACCAATAAACGGTCGTCCTCGTCGTTGAGGATGCGATGGATGGTCTGTCTGGCTTGATAGACCGTGTCGGCCGCCTTCTCAGTGATCGGGAGTTCCTGATGGATTTGAGCCGGTGTGCTCAACTCTTTGATGGCCTTGATGCGAAGATCGTCAGTCTGTTTCATGCGATGAAGCTGAGATGCCAATGCCTATTAAAATCGATCAATTATACATGCATAACCCGAATCGGCGAGAAGTGTTTAGGCGAGGATAGCCAACCACTTGTCAATCCGGACGATTCAGCGGCGATGTTTAGCCTGACGCCGGGACAAAAGCCTACTTGGTCAAGGCCATGAAGAGCTTGGGCAGTTGCTCAGGCAGTCGCTCCACCCGATCAATGACCGTGAACTGATTGCCGAAGATATCGCTGACATACTCGTCGGCATGGGGATCCAGATTGATGCAATAGGTGTAGATGCCGTCCTGGTCGGCCTCCTGCACCGCCTTGCGGCTGTCTTCGATCAACAAGCGTTCATCATGCACATCGATATCGGCAGGCTCGCCGTCGGTTAGGATCAGCAGCAGTTTTTTATCCGCCTGCCTGGTGCTGAGGTAGTGAGTCGAGTGACGAATGGCCGCCCCCATGCGGGTCGACCAGCCGGCCTGCATGGCCGCCAACCGGCTTTTGACCTCATCGTTCCAGTGTTCGCCATAACCCTTGATATGCTGATAGCGCACTTCATGGCGGGTGTTGGAGGAGAAACCGGCAATGGCGAAGCTGTCGCCAAGCTGTTCGATGGCCCAGCCCAGCAGCGAGACGGCCTCCTGACTCAGTTCCAGTATCGACTGCTGACAGCCGTCAGGTATCTGATCCACCGATGCTGAGAGATCGATCAACAGCATCACCGCGATGTCGCGCCCGTCATGCCGGTGACTCATGTTGATCCGGGGGTCTGGGGTGACGCCGCTTTTGTACTCGATCAGTGAACGGATGGCTACGTCCAGGTCGAGTTCGCTGCCTTCCTCTTGATAGCGGATCCGCACATATTGCTGAGGTTTGAGCAAGTCCAGCAGTCGCTTCAGTTGTTTTGCCAGCGCCTGATGTTTGCTCAACAGGGCATCGATCCGTGCGGCGTCTCCCGATGGATGCAGACTCTCGTAGAGGCTGACCCAGTCGGGATTGTAGGTCTTGCTTTTGTAGTCCCACTCCGGGTAGTGACGGGGCGGCAGGCCGTGAATCTCCTCCTCCGATTGTTTGCGCTTTTGTTCGGCATCGAACATCTCCTCTTCATCCCCCTCTTCGATGAAGATCCACATATGGCGATTGTCGTCCCGGTAACCGACCTCTGTATCGGTGAAATAGACATTCGCGGAGAGATCCGCCTGGCGGCGGGTCCGCGCAATATAGGAGACGGCGAGATTGACCATTTCCTGGGTGTCGGCAATGCCGTTTGCGAGGCTGCTGTGGAAACGCTCTAGGAACTCCAGCAGATCAGGGTTGGTATAACCATGATCGGGGTTCAAGGCAGCGTAAGAGAACATCGCCAGGCGGTGGCGGATACAGGACTCCTTCTGCGGATCGCAATCATCTTCGCCGGGTATCGGGTGGAGGGCCGACAGCAGATGGCGCAGGCCCGGGTATTCACGGGTCGCCAGCAGATCGACCCTGGCATCCTCGAAGGTTTCGATGGCGACACGCTGAAAGGGGCTGAAATTGTCCGCCACCACATGCGAGGTCCACTGCTGGTGGGCCGCCACATGCGCCAGCAGCGCACGGTAGCGGTCGATGCCGGCGATACCGTTTTTATCGTCATAGACATCGGGTACGCGGATACCCAGTGAGTCGAAATAGGGCATGGGTTTACGCAGTTCGTCAAAGCCTTCGGAGTAGGGGATGAAATGCGCCTTGCTGCGCCATAACGACTTCATGTAGAGATCGAGTTTGCGCTCATGGTCGACATACAGGGTGCCGTGCCGTTCTCGCCGCAGGATGGCCCGACTGTCGGCCGACTGAAGGCTGAAGAAGTCGATCTGCCGCTGGGGGTGGGTGGCGTAGTTGCGCACTCCGTAATCGATCCAGTTCCTCAACCCCTCGAAGGAGAGCCGGCTTAACAGGTAGGGCATTTTTTTCAGCAGGTCGGGGAGTGAAGGGCTGGGGATGGTGGTATGAAAGCCATGGATGGAGCCTGTGGTGCGAGCCATCATATCGAGCAGCAGATCGATGAATCGATGCATCAACGCCTCACTGCCGAGTCTTCGACCGGCCTCCGGCAGCATTTGCAGAAAGGGCAATATCGCCTTGCCGTTAGGGCTGCGGGAGAGTTTCCAGACGGTTTCCGAGATCAGCGGGATGACCGCTTCACCGATCCGTACAGCGATCTCCGGCAGTTCTTCGAGGAACACGATCACCGGTTCCACGCCACGCCCGATCTTACAGGTCAGGGAAGCGCCCTCCAGTAATGCGTCGACGCCTTCCCGGCTCAGCAACTGTTCAGCCTGCACTATACAGTCAGGGAAAACGGAATCGATCTGCTCGAATCCGCAACTTAGCTGTTCACGATAGGCCTTGAGTCTTGTCTCGTTCATGGTGAATTTTGGTGCTTATTTCGCCCGAGTTTTTTTATTGAAATAGGTGTGCGCGAAGCGTGCACATTCAATTTACAATTCAAAAGGATCAATCCGTGGAAGCGGATTGATCAACCAAATACGGCTTCAATGGCATGATCCAGGGTGGCGACGATATCTTTGTCGTCAGTGATCGGGCGCACCAGCGCCATGCGACAGGCGGCGTTCGGATCGATGCCGCGCTTGACCAGTTTTGCCGCGTAGACCAGCAGGCGGGTCGATATGCCCTCATCCAGTCCGTGCCCCTTGAGATTGCGGGCCGTTTCGCCGATCTTTACCAGTTTGGCGGCATGCTCCTCGTCAACCCCGGTTTCCTTGGTGATGATGGAGACCTCTAGGTCGGATGGCGCATAGTCGAAATCGAGGGCCGAGAAGCGCTGCTTGGTCGATTGTTTGAGGTCTTTCATCAGGCTCTGGTAGCCAGGGTTGTAGGAGATCACCAGTTGAAAATCCTCATGCGCAGAGATCACCTCACCTTTCTTGTCCAGGGGCAGGGTGCGCCGGTGGTCAGTCAAGGGATGGATCACCACGGTGGTGTCCTGTCGCGCCTCCACCACCTCGTCCAGGTAACAGATGGCGCCGATGCGGGCCGCCACGGTCAACGGGCCGTCGAGCCAGCGGGTGCCTTCGGCATCCAGCAGGTAACGCCCGACCAGATCAGAGGCGGTCATGTCTTCGTTACAGGCCACTGTGATCAATGGCTTGCCGAGTCGCCAGGCCATGTGTTCGATAAAACGTGATTTACCGCAACCGGTAGGACCTTTGATCATCACCGGGAGTCTTTCTGCATAGGCGGCCTCATAGAGCTCGATCTCATCTTCCTGGGGTTGATAGTAGGGCTCTTGATTGATGATGTATTGGTCGATCTCGGCGCTCATATTCACTCCGTTTACTGGTAAGGTCGTTTGTTAGCAGGCATGACTCAGCCGGGTTAATCAATAGGGGCAGAGCCTGCTCGAGCAGCATCGCCACAGGATAAACCTAAAAACCGCAGTTGGCCGCTCCATCCTGATACTAAACTATTGATAGGCAAACGATTGACTTCAATTTGCCTATTCACCGGCTGGGTGAACCACGCTACGGGGTGAATGGCACGCTTGCGGCGGCGCATGACTGCGTTGCAACGCCTTGGAATAGCATGACTATTGCGCGTCGTGCAGGGACGCACAAGTGTCGCAAGCACAGGGATGTGCAGGAGCGACCCTTGCCCTGCACCCCCGCAAGCGCACACTTCACCCCGTCCAACTGCGGTTTTTAGGATAAAAGCCCCCTCACGGGGGCTTTGAAATGCCAATCCAATCGGCTTGCCGGGCGGTAGCTTATTTGTGTACTCCCAGCTTTTCGCGCCAGCCTGGGAATATGGCGTCGGCATCAAGCGGGAAGGACTCGAATGCACGCGCGAACTCATGGTGCTCTTTTGCGTACTCGATCGGGTCGGCGCCCTCTTTCCAGCACTCGTAGGCCTGACGCAGGGAGGTGGCGCCGGCGGCCGGGCTGTCGATGTGGCCGTAGGAGCCGCCACCGGCGGTGTTGATTACGTTGCCGTGGCCCAGGTTTTCGAAGAAGCCGGGCAGACGCAGGGCGTTCATGCCGCCGGAGATGATCGGCGTGGTGGGCCTCATGCCGAACCACTGCTGGTTGTAGACAGGACCCTGGCACTCGTCGCGCTCAATCATGTAGGCGATGATCCTGTCATCGGCTTCGCCTTCCATCTTACCGTAGCCCATGGTGCCGACGTGGATGCCGGAGGCGCCCTGCAGGCGAGACATCTTGGCCAGCACGAAAGCAGTGTAACCACGGTTGGAAGAGGGTGAGGTCACCGCACCGTGGCCGGCGCGATGGTAGTGCAGGTACTGGTCGGGATACTGACGGCGGGCGGTGGTGACCATGCCGGGTCCGCCCACATAACCATCAACCAGGAGGGCGACCTTGTCGGCGTCTTCGCCAAAGCTTTCCAGGATGAAGTCGGCGCGGGCGCACATCTCGAAATGGTCGTCAGCGGTGATGTTGGCGGAGAACAGCTTGGCCTCGCCGGTCTCGTCCTGAGCGCGTTTCATGGCGTCGACCACCAGCGGGATGACCTTCTTGGTCGGTGCGAAGACCTGGTTGCCTTGAGGCTCGTCGTTCTTGATGAAGTCGCCGCCCAGCCAGAACTGGTAAGCGGCTGCAGCGAAAGGCTCCGGACGCAGCCCCAGCTTGGGCTTGATGATGGTGCCGGCGATGTAGCCGCCGTTCTCAATAGGACGCCCCAGAATACGCCACAGGTCGGAGATATCGGTTGCCGGACCGTCGAACAGTTGGATCGCTCGGGGCGGCACATGGAAGTCGATCATCTTACCGTATGCGATATCGCCCATACCCTGGTTGTTGCCGATGACTAGGGTCAGGAAGGAGACCATCATCATCCGGCCGTCGGTGATGTTGCGGTCAAACAAATCCATCGGATAGGCGATGCGCATGTCTTGAGTGGCTTCATCGATATGGTAGACCAGCGCGTCCACGCCCTTGGTGAAATCGTCGGTGGTGGAGACCTCGACGTTGGTGCCGGTGGAGGACTCGGCAGCGAAGTGGGCCGCGGCTTCGAGGTAGCCGACGCCGGCTATCGGTTTCATTTTGTAGGCACAGAGAATATGCTTGCCGCCAGTAATCAGATCCGCTTCCTTTAGGCTCAGGTCTGAATAACGAGATGATTGGTCTAATGCCATGTTGTCTACTCCGGTTAGTGAATCTCTAGGGGGTGGCGGTCATGCCCGCCAACCAGAAACCCATGAATCATGTAGGGAATCAGGGTTAAACCATACAGTTTGAAGGTGTATAAGTAAATAGCAAATATACTTATACATTCTATAAGTTTAAGCTTATGATGTATGTCTGACGTCTTTTCCAGGTTCTCCTTGGGTGATCCACGCCTGTGCCGGCCCGGCCCTGTTATCGAAAAAAGGGTGCAGCGACGAAAACTCGTATAGAATGGTGGCGATTCCAAATACCATCAGGAATACAAATGACTCACCCATGTCAAGTTACGAGTAGTGTTTCGAATGACTGAAAAGCGATACAACGGTATAAACAATGATCCCACCGGCGCCATGAATCCGACGGGCAACATCATCCGTGACGCCTGGGTTTTCGGCCTGATCCCCGAGACCGAGACCTGCCGAGGCTGGTTAGTACAGGGTGTCGACGCGCTCTACGATAAGGTCACCAAGGAGTGGGAGAAATATGGCCACCTGATGTCAAATTTGCCTCCTGAACTGGCAGAGAAGCACAGCCGCATCTATCAGCAGGCGATTATCGATGCCAAGGCGAAGGGGTGGAATCCCGAACTGGATGAGAATGACTGAGGCCCAGGGCCGATTGGATTAGTGTTAACAGGCCCTCGTATGAGCGAAAACCTGAGTGAGATCTTCTTCCGTCCTGATGAACTTGCCTGTGAACGACTGACCATACCGGCCCCACTCTATAATCAGTGTCGGCTGATGCTATCACGCTGTCAGTACGAACATATCTTCGTACCGGTTCGTTCGATGCAGATCCAGGCGGTGATCGACGAAGAGGAGGTGATCTTTGTCGACAATCAGGCCTATGCCGTCCGCGATGGAGAAGGGGGCAAGCTGATTCGCTTGGCCTGGAAATTCCGCCGTGACCAGGAGCGGGAGAGCCTCACCGAGCCCGCCCCCATTGATCTGATCTACTACGGCGATAACGCACGGGAACTGCATACCCGACTGATTGGTGATTTCAAAAAGGCGCTCGATATCCTGGAGGCGCGCTATCAGGAGGACGGTTGTGAAGTCCGGGTGAAGCGGGTGTTGCCGTTTCCGAAACAGGAACCTTAATAGTATGGTGCCGTTAGCGCGTTTCTCCGATTTCATACATCGGAATGGTGGGGCAGAGCCCCACCATTCCGAATCAGACAGTGTGTAAGGTGGGGCGCTGCCCCACCCCACCCTCAACCGGCTTATCCGGGTAGACCGGTCAACATCCCGATTTACCCGGTCAACGCAGCGAAGACATTCGGCAATCTCTCCGGCAGGCGTTGCACATTGTCCACGATCGAATAGCTGTTCTCACCGAAGATACGGGAGACATAGCGGTCGGCATTGGGATCGAGGGTCAGGCAGTAGGTGTAGACGCCCTGCATGGCCAGATCCTCCACCGCCTTTTTCGCATCGTGACGCAGATATTGGGGATCGCGTTCGTCGATGTCGGCCGGTTCGCCGTCGGTGACTAATAGCACTAGGCGTTTCTGCGCGTTCTGCTGGGTCAGGTGCCAGCCGGCGTGGCGCAACGATGCGCCCATGCGAGTGGAGAGGCCGCCCTTCATCCCGGCCAAGCGCGATTTCGCATCGTCGTCATAGCCTTGTTCAAAGTCCTTGAAACGGTAGTACTGGACGTCATGGCGTCCGTTGGAGGCGAAGCCGTGCACCGCGAAGTTGTCCCCGATGGAGTCGATCGCCCAGGCGAGCAGGCCGGCCGATTCACGGGTCAGATCGAGAATGCTCGGCTGCTCCTCATAGCCTTCCTCGCCTTCGGCGATGTCGCCGATCTTCTCGTTGGTCGATTCCGAGAGGTCCAGCAGCAACACAATGGAGAGATCCCGGATATGGCGGGTGATGCGGATATTGATCCGCGGGTCGGGCATGACGCTGCGGCGGATGTCGATCATGGCGCGAACAGCCGCGTTGAGGTCGAGCTCCTCGCCCTCTTCATAGCCGCGCCGGCGCACGATGCCCTGTGGTTGCAACGCATCGATCAGATGGCGGATGCGCGAGGCGATCGGTTTATGCTTGGTCAGTATCCCGTCCATGATCTCAGGGTCGTCCTTGCCCTGCTTGCGCTCGATGACGGTGGCCCAGTCGGGGCGCGAGAGCTGAACCTGGTAGTCCCACTCATGGTAGTGGTAGGGGTCGGAGACCGGTTCTACACCCTCCATGTCGTTCCAACTGACCGTTGCTTCACCGGCATCCTCATAGGGGAAGAGCTCGGTGGCCAGCACCAGGATCTCGTCCGGGTTGTTGTGGGTCATCTCCGAGTCGATCTCGTTGACGAACTCCATCACGCTCACATAGCGGCGCACCGTTCCCTGATTGGCGGGCAGGTAGTCTACGCCCTGGGACACGAACAGGTTCTCCGAGAACGCCCAGAAGTAGCGGTTGTCATCCCGGTAGGGGATGGGCCAGTCGCTGAGAATGCGCACGCTGGGGATCTTGGCGATAGTCTGGATGCGGTTATAGAAATCCACACCGGCCATCCAGCTCAAGTTTTTGGCGTGGGGATCGTTCTTCAGTTTTTCGCGAAACCCCCGGGCGACCTCGTTGATCAGGGATTCGCTGTCCCGGTAGTCGGGGTCCATGATGGCGCGCGTGGCGCGCAGCATCAGGTCCATGGTCTCGTGCGCTTTGCCATACTCGTCCTCTTGCCCGGGTTCGGCGGTGAAGAAGGAGAGCCAGAGTTTGCGCAGGCCCGGAAACTCCTGGTACGCCAAGTACTCGATGCGGGCATCCTCGAACAGCTCGATAAAACGCATCTGCGCCTGGGATAGCTCCTCGCCGGAGATCGGTTCGCGGGTATAGACCATGTGGGCGGCGCAGTGAGCCGCAGCGGCACGGTAGATCTCAATGCCGTCGATGCCGTGTAAGGGATCGTAGGCGTCGGGCACATGGATCTGGAAACCCTCGATAAAGGGTTTGAGTCCGCGGCGGGTCTCGAAGTCACCGGCGGTGGGGCGCATGAAGAAGGCCCGCGCCCACAACGCACGCAGATAGAAGTTGAGCTTACGCTGGTTGTTGACGAAGAGGGTGCCGCGCCGTTCGCTCTGCAACATCGCCTTGGCGGACTCGGTCTGCAGGGCGAAGTAGGCCATCTGACCGTCGAGATCGCGCTGGTGCGCCTGCGCGCCCCACATCACCCAGCGGCGCAGGCCGCCCAGGGTGAGCTTGGAGAGGAGTTCGTCCAGGTTCTCCATCATCGGCCGCAGACCGCGCGGAGCTTTGCCGGTCATCTGGTGGAGCAGCTTGAGAAAACCGCGCAGCACCTCGGCATCGCCGAGGCGGGAGGCCGCCAGCGGCAGGTTGGCGAGAATCAGGGTGATGACGCTGCCGGAGGTATGAGAGGCGAGCTTCATCATCGACTCAACGATATCGGGGATGATGTCCTCGCCGATCTCTTTGGTCACCCCGGGCATTTCTTGCACAAAGGTCAGCACCAGATCCCGGCCCCGTCCCATGGCGCACATGGCGCGCATCCCCTCCAGGTAGTTCTGCAGGCCGCGCGGGGACATCACCCGCTGCGCCTCATGATAGGATGATTCCAGTGCCTCGAGGTGCTCGTGGTCGTCCTCGTCGAGGCATGAGATGTATTCAGAGAAATCTACGCTCATAGGTGTTTACCAATTCTCTGTGGTTCAGCGATTAAAAGTAAGTATTCACCGCGGCGCCCAGGGTGTCGCGCATATCCGGATCGTCGGTCAGCGGTGTCACCAGCGCCATTCGGCAGGCATCGTTGGGACTGATGCCCTTGGCCACCAGTTGCGCGGCATAGACCAGCAGGCGGGTGGACATGCCCTCATCCAGGCCGTGGCCCTTGAGATTGCGCGAACGCTGTGCAATCTGCACCAGTTTCTGCGCGGTCCCTGCAGCGACCCCGCCTTCGTGCTGGACGATCTCGATCTCGATCTCGGTTTCCGGATAGTCGAAATCCATGCCGCCGAAACGCTGTTTGGTGGACTGTTTCAGATCCTTCATCAACGACTGATAACCGGGGTTGTAGGAGATGACGATCTGGAAGTTTGGGTGGGCCTTGACCAGCTCACCCTTCTTCTCCAGCGGCAGTTCGCGGCGATGGTCGGTCAGCGGGTGGATCACCACGGTGGTGTCTTGGCGCGCCTCGACGATCTCGTCGAGATAGCAGACGGCGCCCAGGCGGGCGGCTACGGTAAGAGGGCCGTCCTGCCACTTGGTGCCGTTGATATCGAGTAGGAAACGACCGACCAGATCGGATGCGGTCATGTCTTCGTTACAGGCGACGGTGATCAGCGGTTTTTGCAGCTTCCAGGCCATGTATTCGACAAAACGGGATTTACCGCAACCGGTGGGACCCTTCAGCATGACAGGCATGCGAGCGTCGTATGCGGCTTGATACATCTCAACCTCATTATGCACGGGGCGGTAATAAGGCTCCTCTTTAATCACGTACTGATTATGGTCGATATCGCTCATTGCTATTAGCCTCCAGCAGTCAGCAACCAGCCGCTAGCCGGAAAACGGCAGCCGCGGGCGGTTTGCATTTGTTCAAAAAAACCGTCACCCGCCAATAGCCCGATAGATCGATCAGTGAGTTGGCTGATCGTTGGCGGCTGACAACTCATCAACAGGAACACCCCGCCACGCAGTTGGCGCGGGGTGTTCCCGATTAGCCGAATCTCGGATTCGAGATCAGGTCGGGCTGCCGCAGTAGATAACCATGGAGGCGCCGGCGGACTGCGCATAGTTGTCAAAGCCCAGCAGCCGAACGTGATTGTTCGGATGAGCCTGGTGACAGGCTTCGCACTCAGCCAGGATGGCGTCCACGTCGGTCTCGCCGAACATCGGCAGCTTCCACATGTACCAGTAGTTGGAGAAGGCGTTTTGCGGCTCGGTGTGCTCGATACCCGGGTTCCAGCCCTTGGAAACGATGTACTCGATCTGTTTGCGAATCTGATCCGAGTCCATTTCCGGCAGGTAAGAGAAGGTCTCGAACTTGCGGCTCGATACGTCGGTCAGGCTCGATTTGTAGTCCTGCATTTCGCTCATTGTCTATTTCCTCGATGTTTGGTTTGTTAGCGGCCGGCGGCCGGCCGCTGACTGCTTACTTGTGCGCTACGTCCAGCTTGTCGACGGTGTCGAATTCGAACTTGATCTCTTTCCAGGTCTCCATCGCAGCCTTGAGTTCCGGGCTGTGCTTGGCGGCGGCGATAAGGATCTCCTTGCCCTCCCTCTCCAGCTCGCGGCCCTGGTTGCGGGCTTCGACACAGGCCTCAACCGCGACGCGGTTGGCGGCCGCGCCGGCTGCGTTGCCCCAGGGGTGACCCAGGGTGCCGCCGCCGAATTGGAGCACGGCGTCATCACCGAAAATGGTGACCAGTGCGGGCATGTGCCAGACGTGGATACCGCCGGAAGCGACGGCGAATGCGCCGGGCATGGAGCCCCAATCCTGATCGAAGAAGATACCGCGGGAACGGTCTTCCTTGATGTAGGATTCACGCAGCAGGTCGATCCAACCAAGGGTGGATTCGCGGTCGCCTTCCAGCTTGCCGACCACGGTGCCGGTGTGCAGATGGTCGCCGCCGGAGAGACGCAGGATCTTGGTCAGCACGCGGAAGTGGATGCCGTGGTGCGGGTTGCGGTCGAGCACGGCGTGCATGGCGCGGTGGATGTGCAGCAGTACGCCGTTGTCCTGACACCACTGGGCCAGGCCGGTGTTGGCGCAGAAACCGCCGGTGATGTAGTCGTGCATGATGATCGGTGCGCCGATCTCTTTGGCGTACTCGGCACGCTTGTACATCTCTTCCGGGGTCGGCGCGGTTACGTTCAGGTAGTGCCCCTTGCGCTCGCCGGTCTCAGATTCCGCCTTGTGAATGGCCTCCATGACGAAGTCGAAACGCTGACGCCAGCGCATGAAGGGCTGGGAGTTGACGTTCTCATCGTCCTTGGTGAAGTCGAGGCCGCCACGCAGGCCTTCGTAGACGGCGCGGCCGTAGTTTTTGGCGGAGAGGCCCAGTTTCGGCTTGATGGTGCAGCCGAGCATCGGACGGCCGTATTTGTTCATGATGTCGCGCTCAACCTGAATGCCGTGAGGCGGACCGTTACAGGTCATAACATAGGCGATCGGGAAGCGAACGTCTTCCAGGCGCAGGGCGCGAACCGCCTTGAAACCGAATACATTACCCACCAGCGAGGTGAATACGTTGACCACGGAACCCTCTTCGAACAGATCGATGGGGTAGGCGATAAAGGCGTAGTAGCAGGTGTCGTCACCCGGTACGTCCTCGATAGCGTAAGCGCGGCCTTTGTAGTAGTCGAGATCGGTTAGAAGATCAGTCCACACCGTGGTCCAGGTGCCGGTGGATGATTCGGCCGCAACAGCGGCAGCGGCCTCTTCACGGGGCACGCCCGGCTGTGGGGTGATTTTGAAAACCGCTAGGATATCGGTGTCCTTGGGTGTGTAGTCGGGCATCCAGTATGTTTCGCGGTACTCTTTTACGCCCGCGTCATAGGTCTTGGCCATTTTTGCGATTCCTCTTGATTAGGGGTTGTTGATGCCTAGGTCAGACTGGTTTCACCGCCGGTAGTGGCGTGTGGAAAAGTCTGATGTAAAGGTGCAGTTGAGTATAAGGGGGTGTGCCAGGATAGGAAGTCAGATCTTTTAATCGAAATTATAAGGAAAAAGTTATACCATGAAAAAATCATGGTGGTTTATCTGATAGTTGTGTTTGCTATCACAGGAATCTGACAATGCATATCACGCTACGCCAATTGCAAGTCTTCAAAACCGTTGTCGAACATTTGAACTACACTCAGGCCGCACGCGCCCTGCATCTCACTCAGCCTGCGGTATCCATGCAGGTCAAGCAGTTGGAAGAGTCAGTAGGACTGCCGCTATTTGAACAGACAGGCAAAAAAATCCAATTGACAGAAGCGGGCAGGGAGGTTCATCACTATGGCCGGATTATCTTTCACACCTTCGAGGAGATGGAGGAGGTGCTCTCGGCGTTAAAGGGGCTGGACACCGGCCATCTGGATATCGCTGTGGCCAGTACGGTCAACTACTTCGCCCCGCGTCTGCTGGCGGCCTTCAGCCGCCGCTATCCTGGGATCGACTTGCGCCTCGATGTGACCAACCGCAAGCGTCTGGTGGAACTGTTGCGGAACAACGAGACCGATATTGTGCTGATGGGGCTGCCGCCTGAAGATATTGAGCTGGAGCATGAGCCTTTCATGGAGAATCCGCTGGTGGTGATCGCCGCACCTGGGCATCCGCTGGAAAAGATGAGACAGATACCCACGCGGCGCCTCAGTGAAGAGGTCTTTATCATGCGCGAGGCGGGGTCAGGCACCCGCCTGGCGATGGAGCGGTTTTTTACCGAGCAGGCGCTTGCCATCAGCGCCGGTATGCAGATGACCCGTAACGAGGCCATTAAACAGGCAGTGCGGGCCGGTATGGGGTTGGGGGTGGTGTCGATTCACACCATCGAACTTGAGTTGGAGACAGGACGGCTGGTGGTGCTGGACGTGCAGGGGTTTCCACTGCAACGCCACTGGCACATGGTCTATCGCAGGGGGAAACGCCTATCTCCGGCCGCCGCGGCCTTCCACGATTTCGTCATGGCAGAGGCCCGCCATATCAAGGACGAGCCGGTTTGAATGCGCCGATTGCATCGATGGGGTACACTCAGTGATTCAGTTAAGGGATTGTCAAACAGGGGCAGTCTCTTTAATGACACCTTAAATCTAGCGGAGCCGGCCGAACCATGTCAGACCAGGGCAGTACAGACCACAGCCCTCATACCCTGGAAAGCTACCCGCTCCTGAGCCGGATCGATCTGCCGGGTGACCTGCGCCGGCTCGATCAGACAAAACTCCGTCCCCTGGCAACCGAGTTGAGGCGATTTCTCATCGACACGGTCTCGCAGACCGGGGGACACCTGGCGGCAGGGCTGGGGGTGGTCGAACTGACCATCGCCTTGCACTATGCCTTCAATACCCCTTATGACCGCTTGGTGTGGGATGTGGGACACCAGGCCTATCCGCACAAGATCCTCACCGGCCGACGCGAGGGCATGAGCGGGTTGCGGCAGAAGGACGGACTTTCGGGGTTCCCCAAACGTAGCGAAAGCGAATACGACACGTTCGGCGCCGGCCACTCCAGCACCTCCATCGGTGCGGCGCTCGGCATGGCCGTGGCCGCCAAGCAGAAAGGGGAAAGTCGTAAGGTAGTGGCGGTAATCGGCGATGGCGCGATGGGGGCGGGGATGGCCTTCGAGGCCCTCAACCAAGCCGGAGCGCTGGATCAGGACTTGCTGGTGGTCCTCAACGACAACGACATGTCGATCTCCAAACCGGTGGGGGGTTTCAGCAATCACCTGGCGCGCCTGCTCTCCGGCAAGGTCTACACCAGTATGCGTGAAGGGGGTAAGTCCGCCCTCAGTCATCTCCCTCACCAAGTCAGTGATCTGGTCGGCAAGTGGGAAGAGCATATGAAGGGCATGGTGATGCCGGGCACCCTGTTCGAGGAGATGGGATTCAATTACATCGGCCCCATCGATGGCCACGATTGCGACACCCTGGTGGCGACCCTGCATAACATGCGTGAAATGCCCGGCCCCAGACTGCTGCATGTGGTGACGCAAAAAGGACGCGGCTACATGCCTGCGGAGAAGGATCCCTGTGTCTATCACGGCGTCACCCCGTTCGATCCGGCCACCGGCAAGATGGAGAAGGGGGCCGGGGCTAAAACCTATACCCAGGTCTTCGGTGACTGGTTGTGCGCGGCCGCCCAAGAGGATGATCGCTTGGTGGCCATCACACCGGCGATGTGTGAAGGCTCGGGGATGGTGAATTTCGCCAGGCGGTTTCCTCAACGCTATTTCGATGTGGGAATCGCTGAGCAGCATGCTCTGACGTTCGCTGCCGGACTCGCCTGCGAAGGCTTGAAGCCGGTGGTGGCCATCTATTCGACTTTTCTGCAGCGGGCCTATGACCAACTGATCCATGATGTGGCGCTGCAGAATCTGGATGTCACGCTGGCGGTGGACCGGGCCGGGCAGGTCGGTGCTGACGGGGCCACCCATGCGGGGAGTTTCGACCTCAGCTATGGGCGCCTGATTCCCAATATGGCAATCATGGCGCCTGGCGATGAAAACGAGTGCGCCCGATTGCTGCAGACGGCTTATGAATACCCAGGTCCTGCCCTGGTCCGCTACCCGCGCGGATCCGGTCCAGGGGTGGCGGTAGCGTCGGATATCGACGCCTTGCCCATCGGCAAGGGTGAAATCCGCCGCGAGGGCAAGCGTGTCGCCCTATTGGTGTTCGGCAGTCTGCTGGCAACCGCGCAACAGGTGGCGGAGCGGATTGACGCCACTCTGGCGAACATGCGTTTTATCAAACCGTTGGATGAGGCGCTGGTGGATGAACTGGCCAACCGCCACGAGATCCTGGTGACCCTTGAGGAAAATGCGGTTCAGGGAGGCGCAGGTTCGGCGGTCAACGAATACCTGGCTTCCGTTGGCCGACGGATCAGGGTGCTCAATCTCGGTTTGCCGGACCGCTATCTGGATCATGCCGGTTATCATCAGCAGCTCAGCGAGGCAGGCCTGGATCTTGCCGGGATTCTCGCCTCGATCAGCCGGATCGGTCGTGACAACAAACTGCAGATCGTCTAGGATTTCCCCCTTACCCTAAGGACACCGCACTAGTTGAATAGGCAATTGGAACATGCTTGAAATAACCCCTGTCAGCGCTTTTGAAGACAATTATATCTGGATGTTGAAAAATCCCGGCTCTTCACAGGCCGTTGCGGTGGATCCGGGTGACGAGTCGCCGGTATTGGCGTGGCTTGAACGGACATCGTCCCAGCTCAGTGCCATCCTGATCACGCACCATCACTATGATCATGTTGGAGGCATTCCAGAGCTGCGGGATGCCTTTCCGGATATACCGGTCTACGGACCCGGCAAAGAGTCGATTCGTGGCGTCACGCACCCGCTCGGAGAGGGGGACAGGCCGGTGATTTCAGGTCTGAAGGCCGATCTTCGGGTGCTGGAGGTGCCGGGGCATACCGCCGGGCATATCGCCTACTACGGTGAAGGGGCTCTGCTGTGTGGCGATACCCTGTTCGCCGGTGGATGCGGTCGTGTGTTCGATGGCACCTTCGAGCAGCTTTCCGCCTCGCTGCAACGTCTCGCACAGCTTCCGTCGGAGACCCGACTCTATTGCGCCCATGAATACACCCTGGATAACCTCGGGTTTGCCGCTTGGGTCGAGCCGGATAGTTCAGCCCTCGAACAGCGCATCGAGGCGGAGCGGGAAAAACGTCGAACCGGACAGCCGACCCTCCCCTCTCTACTGCAGGATGAACTCCGCACCAACCCCTTTTTACGCACCCGAGAGTCGAAGGTGATCAGTGCCGCGCAACGAGCTTCCGGTCAGGTGCTGAATGCGTCTGAGGAAGTCTTTACCGCACTTAGGCAATGGAAGGACAGCAAGTACGATTGAAACAAATAGCCAATCGGAGGCGCGCAAGGAACAATCGCCATGCTCATTATCCCCCTACATAGAAAGATCGATTGGAAACATCCCCCGATAGCTACGCTCTTTCTTATTGCGATAAACGTTATGCTGTTCCTGCTGACGCAACTGGATGACGGGACGGAGTTTGCCGAAGCGCTGGACTATTATCGGGTTTCAGGTCTGTATGAGCTTGAGAGGGGGGGATATCAAGGGTATCTCGAAGAGCGGGAGGCGCTTACCGATCCATCCGTCGAGGAGGATGCCGGGGATGAATTTTACGCAGTCGCCGATCAGTTGGTCGGGATCCAGACCGATCCCGAATTTCTGCGGCGTCTCCACCATGGCGGTGTGATCGACCCGCAGAGCGACAGTTACCATGACTGGCTTGAAAAACGCACCCGATTCGAGTCTCTCTACGAAGCCGTTACCTACATCGGCTACGGTCTGCGCACCGGTCACCCGACCCTGCTCGCCCTGTTCAGCCACATGTTTCTCCACGCGGGTTTTGCCCATCTCATCGGCAATATGATTTTTCTGCTCGCATTGGGGATTCTGGTCGAGATCCTGATGGGAACGACGGCCTTTCTTTTGCTCTATCTCCTGACCGGTCTGGGTTCTGCCGGTTTATATATGCTGTTGACGCCCGGCAGTCTTGTGCCGGGAATCGGCGCATCCGGTGCGATTTCGGGATTAATGGGGATGTATGCCGTGATCTATGGTTTGAGAAAAATCCGTTTTTTCTATTCCATCGGCATCTATTTTGATTATGTGGCCCTGCCCGCGATCGTGCTCCTGCCCCTGTGGATCGGCAACGAACTGTTCCAGTTGCTGCTCTATTCGGAGAGCAATATCAACTATTTGGCCCACTTGGGCGGTTTGGTCAGCGGTGCCGGAGCGGCGGCAATCCTAAAGGCCACGGTTGCCCCATTCGACTTGCGATTTCTGGATCATGAAGCGAAAGACAAGGCATTCGAAAGCCGGCTCGTTTCCGCCAGGGCTTGTTATGAAAATATGGATTATCGAAAAGCGCTGCCGATGTTTCGCAGACTTTATCAGGAAGGTTATAAAGCGAGAGAGGTGATTTATCTTTACTATCAATGTAGTCGGTTGTCGCCGGATAGTGAGGATTTCCATAGATCGGCGAGGGCCGTTTTCGCTATTCCCGAACGTGATGCCGCGACGGCCGACCTGATACGCGAGGTTTATCAGGACTATGTAGGGCTTGCACGGCCCGGACCGAAACTTAACGCCAGGATCGTCTGCCTGTTGGCCGATCGCTTCGTTGAACATAAATGGATTGCCGAGGCTGACAGGATGATGAATATTATTCGCAAAAAACGCCTTGTATGCCCGAAAAACAGTGAGTTGGTCGGTCGTTATGCCGAATTGCTCGCTGAGCAGGGGCGTAATCACCCTTCGGGTTAGTAAGGAGGAAAGCGCAAGGTATTTGGCGTTAATTCAGCAGTCCGTCTGACCGTCACGACGGCTCTTGGGTGAGGGACTCCAGCAGCTTCAGATAGCTTTCCACTTCGGCTGTTTTCTGATGTCCGTGAAATGTCTTGAGTAGATAGTGGAGGAGCTTCTTCGCCAAGTCATCCCGCTGCTGCTCTTCGCAGAACACCTTTGCCAACTCCAGGTACAGGTTCGGCGTATGCTCGTTAGCGGGAAATCGTTTGTGGAACCCCTTTGCCAAAGCAATCGCATCCTGGAAACAGCGGCGCTGTTTCAGGTTAATAAAAATAGGTAAGTAGACGGAAGGAAGGCGGGGGTGACAGATGTTGTCGTGTGCCAGGCAATCGCTGAAAAGCTGCGAAGCCGATGCGATGTCACCCCTCTTCAACAATAGCTGCATATAAGCCGGGGCATATTCCACGACCACCTCTTTTTGTTGATTCAGCATAGCGTAGTTATGCAGCTTCTTTCGCAAAGCGAGACTGTTAGGTTCACTCTTGACCAGAGCGATCAACTCCTCGGTGGCGGCCAGGCTGTTTCCCTCCTGGATGAATTTTTCCAGCAACAGGCTGCCGGCGATGTTTTCATCGCTCAAGGCCTGTGCAGGCGGTGGTTCGTCCAGCGCCTGATGATACTGCAGAATGACATATCCCATCATATGAAAGCTGATGATCATGAAGAGGGTGTTGATAGCCATCCATACAGCCGCCGGCGTCTCCGAATCTACGCGCTCAAAGACCAAATACTCCACACTGGTTTGTGCGCCGCTCAGCGAGATCTGCAGGCCGTACAAGGCCAGGTAACCCCAACCGATTCTTTTTACCAGGGTCAGCCAGTTCAGGGGGTTGGCCGAGAATGAGAATGATTCACTTATTCCCAGACACATGATCAGTGCGGGAAAGAGAAATGCCCCGAACAAAAACAGCAGCAGGGCCGCCGTTAGCCCCAGGGAATTGCCGATCGAGTATAAGGCGAACAGATATAGCGCCAAGACAGCGAACAGCGTCAGCGGAAGTTCATACTTGTCGAGGAGAACGCCACGAGTAATAGGGGGTGGCGCGAGTTCTCCTCGCATGGTGTGCTGGAGGGCCTCCATGCTGTATTTCAATGCCACAGCGTAGAGTAGGAATGAGACCCAGAAATTCGGCGCCAGGTAGAGCAACAATCCGGAAAGCGCCGATAGAATGACCGGAACGGGTTTCAGTCCGTAGAGAAAAAAAGAGGGAATCCTGTTCCAGAACGGCGGGATGTCGATTTTCCGGGATCTGTCTATCCGCTCCATGGCTAAGTCCTTGTAGCTGCAACCGCTTTCATGGGAACGAAAAAACCGCACAACCGTGCGGCTTCTTCGCGGCCGCAATCAGACGTTTCGGGCGTCCATCATGCGTTCGATGGTGGGTTGCAGGATGATCTCCATGGAGAAGCCCATCTTACCGCCGGGCACCACGATGGTGTTGCGCCGGGACATGAATGAGCCATCGATCATCGACAGCAGGTAGGGAAAATCGATATCGAATTTCTTATGGTCGGTAAAACGGATGACCACGAAGCTCTCGTCCGGGGTGGGGATGTCGCGGGCGATGAAGGGGTTCGAGGTGTCGACCGTCGGTACGCGCTGGAAATTGATGTCGGTGCGTGAGAACTGCGGGGTGATGTGGTTGATATAGTCAGGCATGCGCCGCATGATGGTGTCGACGATGGCCTCTTCGCTGTAGCCGCGTTCGGCATTGTCTCGGAAGATCTTCTGGATCCATTCCAGATTGACGATCGGCACCACCCCGACACCCAGATCCACATGCTTGGCGACATCCACATCCCCGTCCACCACCATGCCGTGCAGGCCCTCGTAGAACAACAGGTCAGTCCCTTCCTCGATCTTTTCCCATGGGGTGAACTCGCCGGGTTTCTGGTCGCAACCGAGGCGGTCGTTGTGCTCGGCGGCCTCTTCCTCACTGTGCAGATAATAGCGCTTATCGCCACTCCCCGTCTCGCCGTAGGCTTTGAACAATTCGGCGATTCTGTCGAAATGGTTAGCCTCGGGGCCGAAATGACTCAGGCCGCCCGCCATTTTTTCCCGCATCTCCACCCGGGTGTGGCGGTGAAAGCTGTCGCCCTCGACCACGGCGGGCTTGATGCCGTCGCGATAGAAGATGTGTTCGAATGCGCGTTTGACAGTGGTTGTTCCGGCGCCCGATGAACCGGTTACGGCTACCACTGGATGCTTTTTGGACATATCAACTTCTCCCGTATCTAATCGTTGTATTGTGTTGCTCGGTGTGCCGTCTGAGGGGCGTCTTTTTCTGCCCGGACCGGCTATGAGGAAAAATTGTTGCCAACTATAACACGGGGATGGCCTGTTTTCAGCGTCAGAACTGGTTGGCGTTGAGCCAAAGATGGCAGGCGACGCTGAGGGTGAATCCCAGGGCGATTGCCGGGGTCCACTGCAAATGAGCGAAGAAGGTGTACTTCCCCTTGGCCTGCCCCATCAGCGCCACGCCGGCGGCGGAGCCGATGGAGAGCAGGCTGCCGCCGATGCCCGCGGTCAGGGTGACCAGTAGCCACTGGCCCAAAGACATTTCCGGTCGCATGCTGAGCACCACCGACATGGTGGGGATATTTTCCAGGACCGAGGAGGCCACGCCGATAGAGATGTTGGCTGCGGTGGCCCCCCATTGGATATACAGCAGTTCCGAAGCCAGGGTCAAATAACCCAGATAGCCCAAACCGCCCACGCAAAGAATGACGCCGCACAGGAACAACAGGGTGTCCCACTCCGATCTCGCCACTCTCAGAAAGACATCGAAAGGCTGCCGACTCTCGACGACCACGGAGAAATCGGGTGATTCAGAGGTAGTGACTTGAGTAACGCCCGGCTTGTGGGTCTTTTTCAGGAAAAAGCCGAAGAATTGCAGATAGGAGAGCCCGGTCATCACACCGATGGCCGCAGGCAGGAAGAGTTGTCCCTGAAAAAAGACCGCGGTAGCGATGGTCAACAGAAACAGCCCTATGATTCGCTTTGCCCCGCGGCGCATCTGTATCGGTTCCTGGGTGCTGGTGAGTCTGCCGTCGGGGATTGCGAAGTGCATAAAACCCGCAGGCGTCAGGTAGCTGATCAGGGATGGCAGAAAAAGGGTGAAGAAAGAGAAGAAATCGACCCGGCCGGTAGTGCTGGTGATATCCTGTTGCCACACCATCAGGGTGGTAATGTCACCGAACGGACTGAAGACGCCCCCTGAATTGGAGGCAATGACGATATTGATGCAGGAGAGCGTGACAAAACGCTGGTTTTCCCGCTCCAGATGGAGGATCACCGCGCCCATCAGCAGGGCGGTCGAGAGGTTGTCCAGGAAAGGGGAGAGAAAAAAGGCCGTCAGGCCCGTGGTCCAAAACAGATGGCGGTAGCTATAACGACGATGTGCGACCCAGGTGCGCAGGGCCAGAAAGACACGCCGTTCAGCCAAGGCGTTGATATAGGTCATCACCACCAGGATGAACAGCATCAATTCGGCATATTGCAGCAGACTATGCCTGAGGGCCTCTTCCGCAACTTCGCCACCGACGGTGTGATGGGCATACCATCCGATCAGGCCCCAGATCATCCCGGCGGCAAACAGCATGGGCTTGGATTTTCGCAGATTGGTGAACTCTTCCAGGGTGACCGCGATCAAGGCCAGGGCAAAGATGGCCAGGCTGAGCAGCCCAACCCAATGGACGCTCATGCTGTAGCCGCTGGCTGACATATGACTCGCCAGTGCCGGGCCGGGTATGGAGCTGATCAGTGCAGCCGAAATTTGCCGTCTGTTCATGGCGTCGAGTCAATCGAATAATCTGAAGATGATTGAAATCACCCGTTCAGGGGCCCGTATTCAATGTCTGGCCCATAGGGTGCATGGGGTGATTCACTTATTCTGCGATCATTAAAAGCTGCCTGCATTGATCCAGATATGCACCAGGATACTGGCCACATAACCGATGGCGATGACAGGCGCCCATTTCAGATGACCGAAAAAGGTGTACTTGCCCCGCGCCTGCCCCATCAACGCCACGCCTGCCGCTGAGCCGATGGAGAGCATGGAGCCGCCCACGCCGGCGGTCAGCGTAACCAGTAACCACTGACCCATGGACATGTCGGGCATCATGGTCAGCACCGCAAACATCACCGGGATGTTGTCGACGATCGCAGAGAGGATGCCGACCATCACATTGGCCGGCGTGGCGTTCATCGCCTCCGTCAGTTGCAGGGTGGATCCCCACTGGGTATACATCACCTCGGAGACCATGGCGAGATAGCCGATAAAGCCGAGACCGCCGACGCAAAGCACCACCCCATAGAAGAACAGCAGGGTGTCCCACTCGGCCCGGGCGACTTTGTTGAAGACATCGAAGGCCACCATATCCCCCATCTGGCCGTCATGCTCCATTTCGGTCATGCCCTCTTTGTTAGGGTGGTGGTGCTCCTTGCCGTAGGTCTTTTTGAGGTAATATCCGAAGAACTGCAAATAGGCCAGGCCTGTCAGCATGCCGATCACGGGAGGCATGCCGAGGAAGTTATGGAAGCTGACCGCAGTGACGATGGTGGCCAGAAAGAAGACGATGATGCGCTTGGCGCCGCGTTTCATCTCAGCCTCCTTCCCTCCGCCGACGGGTTTTTCGTCCGGCACGGCGAAGTGCATGAAGGCAGCAGGCGCCAGCCAATTCACCAGAGAGGGGACGAATAGGGCGAAAAAGGCCCAAAAATCGACAGTACCCTGTACGGTTTGAATGTTCTTTTGCCACACCATCAGGGTGGTAATGTCGCCGAACGGGCTGAAGGCGCCGCCTGCATTGGCGGCAACCACGATATTGATACAGGCGAGTAGGATGAATTTGCTGTTGTCGCCCCCAACCGCCAGGACAACGGCGCACATCAGCAGGGCGGTGGTCAGGTTATCGGCCACCGGAGAGATGACGAAGGCCAGAGCACCGGTTATCCAGAACAGTTGGCGGAAGCCGTATCCCTTGCTGACCAACAAAGAGCGCAGCTTTTCGAACACATTGCGCTCATCCATGGCGTTGATGTAGGTCATCGCCACCAGCAGGAACAGCATCAGCTCCGCATACTCAAGCAGGTTATGGCGCACCATCTGCTCTGCCGCGTGCGGCAGTCCATGGGAGTGGTAGTACCAGGCGATGAGTCCCCAGATCATGCCTGCCGCCAGGATCACGGGTTTGGACTTGCGTAAATGGGTGAACTCTTCCGCCATCACCAGCAGATAGGCGATGACGAATATAGCGATGGCGGTGAAGCCGACCCAATGGTCGGTCAGATCGAAATGATCCCCTTCCCGGCCGGAAGCGAGCGCTATGGACGGCAGGAAAAGGGAAATAAGTATGGTTGCGGAAAATCTCACAGATGGTCCCCCAAATGATTATTCTTGGCTGTCTTCACCGAACTGGTAGGGATTCTCTTTGATGGAGGCAGACGGGTCAACCGTTTCCCCCGGTGGGTTGCCGTTTTGGTGCGGTTTTTTCGAGGTGGAGGCGGTTCGATTTCGCACGGATCCCGTTACCAACACCAACCTCTTGGCAGTGGATGTCAGTTGATAGCCGCGATACGGTCAAGTGAATATGTCACAGCTTGGAGTTGTTTCTTTCCATATCTGAAGGGTCGGCGGAAATGGAATGCTCTGCCTATTGGCGCAGATCCTTGGCTATGGATAGACGGATGAATAACAGACAATCAAAAACAGTTCCAGCGAATCACGGAATTCACGAGCTTGTATTGACCAGGAGTGTCCTGCTGGCCCATCTTTTCGCCGGCAAGAATGCGCCAGGCGATGTGATTCGCTACGCACGAAGATACGCTTCAGTCACCCATTGGGAAGAGTTGATGTGTGCCGTGATCAATCCCAAGGCATCAAGGTTGACGGCAATCGTCTGTATCCGGCAGTTGGATGGCTATAGCGGGATTTTTCGTCGTCACGGATCGATTGAATATGTCAGGTTCTTTATCGACTGGGGCGACGGTGAGGGTTTCCGGGCGGTGGGTCTGACCCATTTCAAGGTCTGCGATGCCGCCGAAGGGTCCGACAAAAGTCGCTATCCATTGCACCATCTGGTTTCCATCGACTTCGATACTGAGCGGTACTGGGAGTCAATACTGTGCGGCATTCAACCCAAGGTGCGAGCCGTGCTTTCATGGAATCAAGTCCCGGAACTGGATACCTCCTTCACGCCGGTATTCGGCAATCAGATCGATTCTCAGATCTGCATAGACGCCGAGAAGGATTTAATGAGCCTTTTCCAACGCCCCGCGAAGGTTAGAGGAGAGTGGCTATTTGATGCCGCCCCGTAGCGTGGTTCACCCAGCCGGTGAATAGGCACATCGAAGTTAATAGTTTGCCTATCAGTAGTGTCAGTATCGGAATGGAGCGGTCAACTGCGATTTTTAGTTTAGCGTAAAAACCCACGTCCTAAGGACGTGGTCATGAGTGATAGGCTCAGCCTGTCACGAATAACGGCCCATGTTTACACTC
>JAHXHR010000017.1:0-2569 GCA_025656505.1 Candidatus Thiodiazotropha sp. (ex Epidulcina cf. delphinae)
TCCATCCACCCCCAGGCCAGGAGGATGCTCAGGACAAAGATCAGGATTCCGAGCAGTCTATTCAACATGGTTCCATTCTAGCGAAAAACACCGCCATGGGGTGGGTACGGCCATAGCCGGGATTAGAGGGCGTCTTGAACCGACTGTCGCAACGCCGCGGGGACCCTATCAACGGCATAGCGCTGGTCGTCCAATACGGCCACTGGACAGAGCCCCATCACTGAGTTGGTTATAAACAGCGCATCGGCGCGTTTCAAAGCAGCCGAATCCAATGCGGTTATTCGCGCCGGTATGCCGAACTGTCGAGCCCGTTCCAAAACCAGCTCACGCACGACACCAGCAACACCCGCCCGGCTCAGATCCGGGGTCAACAACGCATCGCCCCGGACGATGAACAGGTTCGATTGCGTGCCGGAGATGACCTTGCCGTTCTCGTCCAGCATCAGGCCTTCGGCAATCGATTGATCCCGCCACTCATTGCGCGCCAGAATCTGTTCCAATCGATTGAGATGTTTCAACCCTGCCAACCGTTGATTACAACTGATCCGGGTCTCGCAGATACGCAACCGGATACCCTGTTTGTACCATATCCCAGGATAGTCGGGCCAGGGATGGAGGCTGAGGATACGCCGCGGCCGGGCCACCGCCGGTGGTCGATAACCCCGACCACCGCTACCTCGGGTAAGAATAATCTTCAGCACACCACGTTCGCATGCCGCGCAGAGTGCGTGCGCCTCTTCCCGGAGGCGTTGCTTATCCGAAACGGGAAAACCCAGCACCTGCTCCCCGGCTTGCAGACGCGCCATGTGGCGTTGCCAGAGGCCGGGCTGTCCATCCGTCACGGCAAGGGTTTCGAAGAGCCCGTCCCCATACTGCAAGCCACGGTCCGAGAGCGGAACCTGATCGCCGGGTATACCGTCTATCAGCAACGTGAGCCCACCCTTTCAGTTTTTTCCGGTTGATGACTGAGCGGCTGTCTGAATGGATCAAACCTTGAGCGAGCAAACCGGCATCCGTGACGGCCGGATACCCGTCTCAGGTGAACCGACGAAACGCCAGTGTGCCGTTGGTGCCGCCGAATCCGAACGAGTTGGAGATCGCCACATCCAGCTTCATCTCCCGCGCCGTATTGGCCACATAGTCCAGATCGCACTGCGGATCCTGATTTTCCAGGTTGATGGTCGGCGGAACCACCTGATTGTGCAACGCCAGGATAGTGAAAACCGCTTCAGCACCGCCGGCGGCGCCCAGCATATGTCCGGTCATCGACTTGGTGGAACTGACACAGAGTTTATGGGCGTGATCGCCAAAGGCCCGCTTCACCGCCATGGTCTCCGCCACATCCCCCGCCGGCGTGGAAGTGCCGTGGGCATTGATGTATTCGACCTCTTGCAGATTGATGCCGCCATCCTCGAGCGCCAGTTCCATGCACTTCGCGGCGCCGGACCCGTCAACGGACGGCGCCGTCATGTGATAGGCATCGGAATTCATGCCCATACCGATCAACTCGGCATAGATCTTCGCGCCACGCGCCTTGGCCTGTTCATACGCTTCCAGCACCACCACACCGGCGCCGTCGCTGAGGACAAAACCGTCCCGGTCCCTGTCCCAGGGACGGCTGGCCGCTTGTGGATCATCGTTGCGCCGGGAAAGGGCCCGGGCAGCGGCGAAACCGCCCAAACCGACCGGCGATGTCGCCATCTCGGCGCCACCGGCGATCATCACATCGGTGCGGCCGTAACGTATCATCATCGCCGCTTCGGCGATACTGTGGGCGCCGCTGCTACAGGCGGAAACGATGGAGTAGTTGGGTCCCTTCAAGCCATACATGATGGAGAGATTGCCGGACACCATGTTGATAATGCTGGAAGGTACGAAAAAGGGTGAGATCTTACGCGGACCACCATCCAGGTAAGACTGATAGCTGTTTTCGATGCCCGTGATGCCGCCGATGCCCGAGCCGATCAGGACGCCGATGCGCTCGGCATTCTCTTCGGTAACCTCCAGCGCTGAGTCCTTGATCGCCTGAATACCCGCCGCCACGCCGTAATGGATGAACTTGTCCATCTTCTTGGCTTCTTTCTTCGGGATATAGTCAGTAACCTCAAAACCATAGATCGGGCCACCGAACCGGGTCGAAAATGTTTCGACATCAAAATGGGTAATGGGTTGGATCCCGCTTTTGCCGGCCAGAATATTGTCCCATGCAGTCGGAATATCCAGACCGACAGGCGCTACCATGCCTAACCCAGTAACGACAACCCTTCTTGCAGTCATGTAAGACTACCCCCGATTTCAGTGGTGTTGCTGAAAAGCAAAAGGCCGCGCCCCCCTTTACTACAGAGCTTTACGGCCTGAATCAAAAAACGAAACTTGGCGTATAGATTAACGGTGTGCGTTGATGTAATCGACGGCCAACTGCACAGTCGTAATCTTTTCAGCCTCTTCATCGGGAATCTCGGTTTCGAATTCCTCCTCCAGGGCCATTACCAGCTCCACTGTGTCGAGAGAGTCTGCGCCAAGATCATCAACGAAGGAGGCTTCGAGAGTGACTTCCTCTTCTTTAACG
>JAHXHR010000017.1:2585-41076 GCA_025656505.1 Candidatus Thiodiazotropha sp. (ex Epidulcina cf. delphinae)
TCTACGACATCGCTCATGTTATTAATTTCCTCTGGATTATCCGACGGCCTCGAATAGGACCGATGCGGTATTGTAGTAACAAAAAACACTCGAGAAAAGCGTAATCCTCAGATGAGTCCTACACTACAAATCAATCATTTATACACTTAATAACAATAAGTTAAAAAGTAATTTTAAAGCTTATCAGCAGATCAGCGCATCCCTCGCAACTCATCAACCCATGTACATTCCGCCGTTCACATGGAGCGTTTCGCCGGTAATGTACCGCCCCGATTGCCCGGCGAGAAACAATACCGCGTTGGCGATATCTTCCGGCTGCCCCATTTTTTGCAGGGGAATAGCCTCCTCGAGACGCTTGCGTTGCGCCTCAGGAAGCCTCTTTGTCATGTCGGTTTCGATAAAACCGGGGGCTACCGCATTTACCGTAATCCCCCTCGACCCAACCTCTCTGGCCAGCGAGCGGGTAAAACCGTGGATACCGGCCTTGGCGGCTGCATAGTTGGTCTGCCCGGCATTCCCCATCACGCCGACCACTGAAGAGATATTGATGATACGGCCCTTGCGCGCCTTCATCATACCGCGCAACACAGCTTTACTGAGGCGATAGACCGATGACAGGTTGGTATTGATAATACTCTCCCACTCATCGTCCTTCATCCTCATCAGCAGATTATCGCGGGTGATCCCCGCATTGTTCACCAGGATGGTCGGGCTGCCGAACCCCTCGGAGAGGGCCTTGATCAGGGTATCGATCGAAGCCTGGTCGGCCACATTCAGCAGCATCCCGCTGCCTTTGCATCCCGCCGCCTGTATACGCTCTTTGATCGCCCCCGCGCCCGCTTCAGAGGTCGCCGTACCAATCACCGTCGCTCCCGCCTCGGCCAGACCGTCGGCAATGGCGGCGCCTATCCCTCGACTGGCGCCTGTAACCAGGGCGATTTCATTCTCCAGAATCATCTCAATGTCTCCAAGGCCTGATTCAGGCTTATCGGGTCGAATACCGCCGTGCCGGCGATACCGCGGTCGATTCTCTTGGTCAACCCGGCGAGCACCTTGCCCGGCCCTGCCTCCAGCAGGCCGGCGCAGCCCGATGCGGCAATCTTCCGCACCGTCTCGACCCAACGCACCGGACTGTACAACTGGGCGGCGAGGAGTTCGCGGATGGCATCCGCATCGTCTGCAGACGCCACATTGACATTGTGCAGCACGGGAATCGAGGGTGATGAGAGGCGGATCGCCGAAAGTCGCTCGCGTAGCCGTTCAGCGGCCGGTTTCATCAGGGCGCAATGGGACGGCACGCTCACAGAGAGCGGCAGGACTCGCTTGGCGCCCGCTGCCTTGGCCAGTCCGCAGGCCCTGTCCACAGCGGCCTTAGCGCCTGCGATGACAACCTGACCCGGCGCGTTGAAATTGACCGCTTTGACCACCTCACCCGACTCAGCCGAAACGCAGACCTCACGCACCTGCTCGTCATCGAGCCCTAATATGGCGGCCATGCCGCCGGCGCCCTCCGCCACCGCCTCCTGCATGAAGCGCCCTCGTTCCGACACCAGTCTTACGGCATCGGAAAATTCAATCGCCCCGGCGCACACCAGCGCCGAGTATTCCCCCAGGCTGTGACCAGCCATCAACTTTGGCATCCGGCCTCCTTGTTCCAGCCAGACACGCCATACGGAAACCCCCGCGGCAAGCATCGCAGGTTGGGTCCGTGCAGTCCGGTTCAACGCCTCCACCGGCCCGTTTTGCACCATTTCCCAGAGGTCGTATCCCAGCACATCCGTTGCCTCGGCGTAGGTTTGAACAACAATAGGATAGGCTTCGGACAATGCACTCAACATACCGACCGCCTGAGAACCCTGCCCGGGAAATACCATACTGAAGGATGAATCACTCATAAGCAACCATCACAGGATTAAAATTTCGCCAGCACGGAACCCCAGGTAAAACCGCCGCCGAAGGCCTCCATGAGGATGGTCTCGCCCCGTTTGATGCGGCCGTCCCTGACGGCCACATCCAGCGCCAACGGAACGGATGCCGCTGAGGTGTTGCCATGCTCATCGACGGTCACAACAACCCGCTCCATGGGCGTCTGGAGTTTTTTCGCGGTTGCGTTAATGATACGGATATTGGCCTGATGTGGAATCAGCCAATCGATATCGGATTTTTTCATGCCGTTTGCGGCCAGGGTCTCATCCACGATTCTCCCCAGGGTGGTCACCGCAACCTTGAATACCTCATTACCGCGCATCTCCATAAAGGCCGACCCCTCCCGCAGCTCATCGTAACCGCGCGAAATACCGGTCGGCACCCGCAGCAGGCTTTCATAGGCGCCATCCGCATGCAGATGGGTGGAGATAATACCCGGCGCATCACTGACCTCGATGACCACCGCGCCCGCCCCGTCGCCGAACAGAACGCAGGTGTTTCTATCGCTCCAATCGAGGATTCGGGAGATGGTTTCCGCACCCACCACCAAGGCCCTGGTCGCTGACCCTGTGCGGATAAAATTATCCGCCACAGCGAGGGCGTAGACGAATCCCGTGCAGACCGCCTGGACATCGAATGCGGCCGGGCCGCGAATACCGAGACGCGCCTGCAGCAGACAGGCGGTACTGGGAAAGATCTGATCAGCCGTCGTCGTGGCCACTACAATAAGATCGATGTCGTTGGCCTTCAGACCTGCCATATCCAGCGCTTGCAGGGCCGCCTGCTCAGCCAGATCACAAGTGTATTCGCCCTCTTCCGCGATGTGTCGCTTACGGATGCCGGTGCGCTCTACGATCCACTGGTCAGTCGTATCGACGATCTGTTCCAGATCGTGATTAGTGAGAATCTTCTCCGGCAGATAGCCGCCTGTACCCGTGATACGCGAATAGATCACGCGATCTCCCTTTTTTCCAGATGGGCTTTTACCTGCTCGGCAATACGCCCCGGCACATCGCTCGAAACCTCTTTACGGGCAATGCTGATGGCATTCATGAAGGCCAGCTTATCCGCTCCGCCATGGCTCTTTATCACAATCCCTCGCAACCCCAACAGGCTGGCGCCGTTATAGCGCCTGTGATCGATGCGCTTATGCAACTTACGCAGCACCGGCAGGGCAATCAATCCCACCGATCGGGTCAGGAGGTTCCTGCCGAGTTCCAATTTCATGAAGTGGAGGATCATCTTCGCCACGCCTTCGCTGCTCTTAAGGGCGATATTCCCGACAAAACCATCGGCAACGACCACGTCCGTGCCCCCCCGATAGATATCGTCCCCTTCCACATAGCCTACATAATTCAGGGGACTCTGAAGGAGCAGTTCATGAGCCCCTTTGACCTGCTCGTTGCCCTTGATCTCCTCCTGACCGATATTCAACAGACCGATTCTCGGCCTGATCGTATCCGTCACCGCCGCCACCGTCTCACTGCCCATCACCGCAAACTGGAAAAGGTGCTCGGCGCTACAATCCACGTTCGCCCCCAAATCCAACATAAAGGTCTGTCCCTCAATGGATGGCAAGGCATTGATCATCGCGGGCCGGTCGATATTCGGCAACATCTTCAACACGAAACGGGATATGGCCATCAGCGCGCCGCTATTGCCTGCGCTTACACAGGCGTTCGCCTCTCCGGACTTGACCAGGCCGATGGCCACCCGCATGGAAGAGTCTTTCTTGTTGCGCAGGGCCTTGGAGGGTAATTCACCCATGCCGACCGTTTGCGAGGCATGCTGAATGCGCAATCGATCATCTAATGGATGTTGTCCCACCATTTCCCGGAGGATTTTCTCATCACCAACCAGGATCAGCGCGGTCTCCTTATCCTGCTTGAGATATCCCAGAGCGGCAGGCACAACCACCTCCGCGCCGATATCCCCTCCCATGGCATCCAAAGAGATTGTGACTGGCTTACTCATGCGTTAATAAATCGCCCATATACGAAACAACCCGGCAAAAGGCGTCGTCGCCCCATGCGGGTTTTCAAACAGTAAAAAAACCGGAGAGTCGAGCGAGCGATCACTCACCCTTGGCATTGATGACCTTTCGACCTTTGTAGAAGCCATCCGCGGTCACGTGGTGGCGCAGATGAGTCTCACCCGAGGTGGAATCGATGGAGAGGGTTTCATTTGTCAGGGCATCGTGGGCGCGACGCATACCGCGCTTGGAGGGGGTCTTTCTATTTTGTTGAACAGCCATCGCTGATCTCCTGAATATTCTTCGAATTAACTAAATTAATGCTTGCCGCGCTTGAGTTCGGCCAGAACTGCAAACGGGTTATCTCGCTCTTGCTCGCTGTCCTCTATCGGCGCCTCGTCCCGCTTCACCTCCAGGGAAGCGGAACATACCCCTGAATCATGCATGGCCACTTGGGGCAATGCCAAAAGAAGCTCATCTTCAATCAAATCCATGAAGGCAACCTGATCGTCCTCTACCGGACAAGGATCCAGTGATTCAGGTAGCTGTTCAGCTTCCTCCGGCCCGCGAACAAACGCCACTGACAGACCGGCATCGACCGGATAAACGACCTCTTCAAGGCAGCGTTGACACTGCAACGACAAATCCGCCCTGACCCAGCCGTTGAGCACGGCCCGCCGTTGCCCGTCACGCCCCCTGTCATGACCGAAAATCAGCTTGAAGCCGACTTCGCCCACAGGCCGCAGCAAACAAGCACTCAGCCTTGGGAAGGCGTCCAGCGGCAACGCTCCGCCGAACTCCTTACCGAGATCAGCGAAACGCCACGGATCCAGCCGATCAGGAAAGCGCTTCGACATAAGCGGGCAATCATATTATGAGTGTGGTGGTGATGTCAAAATGACATTGGCGATCCCATCAGCCGCCGACCAGGGCCAACAGGATGCCGGCGGCTACCGCGGATCCGATGACACCCGCCACATTCGGCCCCATGGCATGCATCAGCAGGAAGTTATGGTGGTTGGTTTCCAGGCCGACCTTATTCACCACACGGGCGGCCATAGGCACAGCGGAGACCCCCGCGGCTCCGATCAGCGGGTTGATCTTCCCCCCCGTGACCCGATACATGATCTTACCCATGACCAGTCCGGTGGCGGTGCCGATACAGAATGCAAAGGCGCCGAGGGCCAGAATACCCAAGGTTTCGAGGGTCAGGAATTTATCCGCGGAGAGTTTGGAACCCACCGCTAATCCCAAGAAGATCGTGACAATATTGATGATCTCGTTTTGCGACGCATGGCTCAGCCGCTCTACCACACCGCACTCTCTCAACAGATTGCCGAAGGTAAGCATGCCGATCAGCGGGGCCGCCGACGGCAGGAAGACGATACAGAGCAAGAGCACGGCAAAGGGAAACAGGATCTTTTCCAGCTTCGTCACATGCCGCAACTGCTGCATCACCACATTGCGCTCGGTTTCGGTTGTCAACAGACGCATGATAGGTGGTTGAATGATCGGCACCAACGCCATGTACGAGTATGCCGCAACGGCAACCGCACCCAGCAGATCGGGCGAGAGTCTCGAGGCGAGGAAGATCGCCGTCGGCCCGTCCGCGCCACCGATGATGGCGATGGCGGAGGCATCCGCCAGGGTAAAATCAAACCCGGGAATGTAGTTCAGCGCCAATGCGCCCAACAGGGTGACGAAAATGCCGAATTGGGCAGCTGCGCCCAGCAACAGGGTCCAGGGCATGGCGATGAGCGCGCCGAAATCGGTCAGTGCTCCCACGCCCATGAAGATCAGCAAGGGAAATACCCCGGTCTCTATGCCGATCGTGTAGATATAGCCTAGTATGCCCTCGCTCCCGCCGATACCGGCCAGCGGTATGTTGGTCAGGATTGCGCCGAAGCCGATCGGCACCAGCAGCAGCGGTTCGAATTTTTTCACCACCGCCAGATAGATCAACAGACAGCCGACGCCCATCATCAGCATCTGCCCCCATTCCAGATTGGCCAGTCCGGTGGACTGCCAGAGTGGCTCCAAGCCTAATTCAACCATATCAAGACAAACTCAGTAGGGGGGTTCCGACCTGTACGGCTTCACCCTCTTTGACCAATACCTGGGCTACCGTGCCCGCAACGTTTGAACGCACTTCAGTCTCCATCTTCATCGCCTCGAGCACCATCAACACATCGCCCGCGGAGACTTGCTCTCCCACGCTGACGTTGATGGCATGGATATTTCCAGACAAGGGCGCCGAAACCGTGGATACTCCCCCACTGGAAGGCGGTGAGGCCGGTGGTGTAGCGGCGGCCGGTTCGACCGCTTGAGCAACCTCGGAGACCGCCCCTGCCGGAGACACCTTGACGTTGTAGGTAACACCGTTGACCTCGACCTGGTACGACTCCGGTCCTCCGCCGCTGACGGGAGCGGCCTGCGCCTGAACCGGCGCAGCTTGTGCGATCTCCGGCGCCGGTTCAAAGGCATCAGGATTGTGCCGATTCTTGAGAAATTTCAGCCCGACCTGTGGGAAGAGCGCATAGATGAGGACATCGTCAACCTCCTCGTCAGCCACCTTGACGCCCTGCTCATTGACAAGCCCGTGGAACTCAGCGGTGAGCCTGTCCATTTCGTTATCGAGCAGATCGGCGGGGCGGCAGGTGATCGGCTCCTCCCCCGGTTCGAGAATTTTCGCCTGGAGTTCGCTGTTTACAGGGGCCGGGGTGGCGCCATATTCACCTTTGAGGACACCTTCAGTCTCCTTGGCGATCGTCTTGTAGCGTTCACCCATCAACACATTGATAACCGCTTGGGTGCCCACAATCTGCGAAGTAGGCGTAACCAGCGGTATGTAACCGAGATCCCGGCGCACCCGGGGAATCTCTTCGAGAACCTCGTCCAACCTGTCGCCGGCGCCCTGCTCCCTGAGTTGATGCTCCATATTGGTCAACATGCCGCCAGGCACCTGAGCCACCAGAATGCGTGAATCCACGCCCTTCAACGAGCCTTCGAATTTCGCATATTTTTTACGAACTTCCCGAAAATAGGCGGCAATCTCTTCCAGTAGAATGAGATCGAGCCCGGTATCCCGGTCGCTTTCCCGCAGAATGGCGACCACCGATTCGGTCGCCGAATGACCATAGGTCATACTCATCGAAGAGATGGAGGTATCCAGCATGTCTATACCCGCTTCGGCCACCTTGATGTTGGTGGCCGTACTCATGCCGGTGGTGGCATGGCTCTGCATGGCGATCGGTATCGAGACGCTCTGCTTCAGACGGGTCACCAGTTCATAACCGACATAGGGGTTCAGCAACCCCGCCATGTCCTTGATGCAGATGGAGTGACAACCCATCTCTTCCAGACGCTTCCCCATATCAAGCCAATAGTCCATGTTGTGGACAGGGCTGACGGTGTACGACATGGTTCCCTGAGCATGTTTGTCAACCTTCAGGGCGGCCTTGACGGCTGTCTCGAGATTGCGCAGGTCATTCATGGCGTCAAAAATACGGAACACATCCACGCCGTTGACCGCCGCCCGCTCGACAAACTTCTCCACCACGTCATCGGCGTAATGCCGGTAGCCGAGGATATTCTGCCCGCGAAACAGCATCTGCATCGGCGTATTCGGCATTGCCGCCTTGAGTGTGCGGATACGTTCCCAGGGATCTTCGCCGAGAAACCGGATACAGGCATCGAAGGTGGCGCCTCCCCATGTCTCCAGCGACCAAAAGCCGACCTTATCCAACTTTTCCGCAATCGGCAGCATATCCTCGATACGCATCCTAGTTGCAAATAGGGACTGATGGGCGTCACGCAACACAACATCAGTGATTCCAAGTGGTTTCTTTTCGCTCATAAAGTAGCCGCCGTTGATATGTAAACAGCCTGGTTCCGGTTGTTAAAAATTTAGGGGGGAACTCGAACTGAATCTAACTATGGGTAGCGCGATATCGGTTGATCCCGGCCGTAATGACAGCAACCAGATCGCCCCTGACACCAGCCCGCCCCTGGCCCGTGGCCAAGGGTTGTGATGATAACGTCTCGGCGACCCCCTGTCGCTGCACAACCAACAATGCCAATTTTGACATGCCTTTCATGGTAAAGACCAGGACCAGCAGAAAGGTGAAAACAATCCCCATTCCTATGACCATGAGATTGACACCCGACAGTAACAAGTCTGTGATTGGCATGTTTTATCTGTGCTCTTGGTGATTATCTCCGCCTTTCTACGTTGGGTCAGCGCCTCTTGTCAAGCAAGGAGTCTGTTGTGGCTCCTTACTATCATCCTGATTCTAGCGAAGAAAGGCAGCCTGTATTGAGAATATATATAGTTTATATTGAGTATATCAATGATTATTCTGTTTTTCCCCATTCAGATGCCTTAAAATTATAACTTTGCGATCTTGGCGTCTTTGTGAGAGAAATTATTTTGTTTCCGGACAGGCGCTAAGCGCTTTCCATCTGACCGACACGCCCGTTCCCTGTTACCGGACTCCGTTTATCATGTCGCTCCCCACCTCTTCACAGCATCCACCGTTGATCCTGGCATCCAGTTCGCCCTTCAGGCGGGAACTATTGAGTCGTCTTGGGATAGAGTTCGGCAGTATCTCCCCTGCTGTGGATGAAAGCCCTCTCCAGGCCGAATCGCCGGAAAAGCTGGTGTTGCGCCTCGCTGAAAGCAAGGCGCGGGCAGTCGCGGAATCCCACCCCGATGCACTCATCATCGGTTCTGACCAGGTCGCGGCGGTAGATGGTAGCATCCTGGGTAAGCCGGAAACTCACCAACGTGCGGTGGAGCAATTGCTGCAGACCGCCGGCAAGCGAGTCACTTTTTCAACCGGCCTTTGCCTCTACAACAGTAAAACCGGTCGACTTCAGTTGTGCTGCGAACCCTTTCACGTGGTATTCCGTCAGCTTGAACGCCGGGAAATAGAAAACTATCTGAACAAAGAAAAGCCTTACAACTGCGCTGGATCATTTAAATCGGAGGGGTTGGGCATCTGTCTCTTCGAGCGGCTGGAAGGCGAGGATCCGAATGCGCTGATCGGCCTACCGCTGATTCGCCTGATAGGCATGCTGCGCAATGAAGGGATTGATGTGTTGGCGGGCTAGCCCTGCCCATTACCCATAAGTCTGAAATATGGGAACAGACATGACATAACCTGTTGTTTTCGTTAGGTTCATATTTTTGTTGGCTGTTAGGGGCATGGTTTGTAACTCGTTGTTTTTAAAGGGTGGAAATATTTGTGGGTAATGGGCAGGGCTAGCCCGCATTTCTGCATCTGCACTTTGCCATTCAAGGGAATAGCCAATGCTGGTTGGAAGTGCTTAAAACTCAAGTTTCGGAGTTCGTCCCGTTCCCATATTCTACGAGCTTCGTAGGGTGTGGCCCTGCCGCACCGTAACTTGAAGCCCTGGAACCCAAGGTATGGGTCAGGGGGTCGCAAAGTGAAAAAACCCGCCATAGCAAACAGGAGCGCAACCCAGCATGGTGCGGCAAGGCCGCACCCTACGCCCTGTTCACATCATGCGTTCCCACATAGAACATGGAAACGAGGTGAATTTGAACGCCGAAACTTGAGTTAAAAAAGGGCATCCTCGACCTTTTTCGTCTCCTCATCCAAGCCGGTCTCTCCCTCTTCTCGCTGGAGCCTGGAAAACGCCTTGATGGTAGAGCGATCGACGCCGGCCAGGGGATGATCCGACTCTTCGTGAGCGATGATATTCGCCACCTGGACGACATCGACATAGTTCACCGGCTCATCACCCGGATCACGCTTCAGATCTTCATGTTCTGCGGCCACGTCGATGACATGCTGATCGAATTTCCACAATTTGAGAATGCTGCCCCCGAGTTGGGGGTGTAGTTTTCGCAGCACCTTGTCCAGATAGTCCGGGCTGTCAATCAGTTCTTGGTAGCTGCATGCCTTGATCAGCAAGGGGATGTGTCCGATGTCATGCACCAGGCCCGCCACCAGTGCAACATCCGGATCCAATCCCGGTTGCTCCTTGGCAAGCATCGCGGCTTGTGCGCCGACTTTCACGGAGTGGGTCCATAATCCGTCCATGCGTTTTTCGATCTCCTTGACCGAGGTGCGAAAAACCTCTTTCATAGAAACTGCGTAGACGGCGTTTTTTACCCGTTGGAATCCGATTCTGGTAATCGCCGGCCGGATCGAGGCAATCGTGTTAAGTCCCCGGTAAAGCGGACTATTGGCGTATCGAATGAGTCTCGCCGTGAGGGCGGCATCCCTGGAAATGACCTTCTCGAGATCGGCCGCAGAGCTGTCCACGTCATTGATCACCACCAGCGCCTCCAACGCCAGCGCCGGCAGGGTTGGAAGATAGATCTTATTCGCCCGGAGATCCTCCCGAACCGCATCCACAAACGCCTTGGTCGTCGAGACCTCAAGCGCTGATCGTTCATGCTCGCGTTCTCTTTCAGGATCGACCGCTGCGCCATCTGAAAGAAAAAAGACTGATTTGGTCATTGATCCCTGTTGACTGTTCAATAAAGTGCTCTACCACACGTTAGCGGCTGACTGCCGGTAAAATTCAAGGACGAATTTCCCGTTCCGGCCGAGCAACGAATAATTAGTGATGCATCTCTCATAATCTCCCTTCAAAATCTTTTTAGGATGGAAAATATTATTTATTATTTATATAAGGTTAGATATATTTTTCAGTAATTTACTTTAATGAATATCCGCTCAAGATTTCCCCTAATCAGTCGAAGCTAAAGGTAGACCACATGTACCTATACCCAAGCAAAAGAATCAGACGGAATGGCGGAACAAGCGTTTAACAGCTTTTCTCATCATACCGGCGAAAAGCCAGTCGTGCTTATCGTGGACGATTCCCGTGTGGTGCGGGTTTCACTGAAAAACATCCTAACCAACGGCTGTCAGCCGATCGAGGCGGAGGATGGCCAACAGGCTTGGGAACTGCTCTGCGAGCACCCGGCTATCGCACTGATTTTCAGCGATCTTTCGATGCCCGAACTGGATGGCAGGGGATTATTGGCTAAAGTCAGAGGTTCAGAGAGTGAGCGCCTCGCTAATCTTCCCTTTATTGTAGTGACCGAGAACGAAGAGTGCCTCGACATCGTTCAAGAGCTGCAACGGCTTGGCGCAACCGGCGTTATCAACAAACCCTTTGATCCGTCGAAAATCACCGGCTTCATCTCCGCACTGACGCCAGAGCAAGCGGAAGAGCAGGAAGAAGAGTCCCATTTATCCCATGTTACCGAAAGCCAATCTGAATGCCTAACCGATGTAGCCGATAAGGCCCACTTCATGGAGTGCGCCAGCCGGGAACTCTCATTTGCCATCCGCAATAAGAACGAACTCGCTATCGCACTGATCAAGATCGACCAGTTTGCCGAAATAACCACCCATTACAGCGACCCGGCCATCGAGCACATACTACTCACCCTGACAGAAATCATTCAGCAACACATCCATCCCGACGATACCCTCGCCTATTCCGGCGCCGGTCTCTTTGCTGTGCTGCGCCCGGCCTCCAACGCTATCGGCAGCCGCTATATCGGTCGAAGGATCCTTGAGGATCTGAGTTCCAAGCAATTCTATCTGGGAGAACCGAATCAGATCGTCAGCGCCAGCATCGGTATCTCGGCGCCTGACATCAAACCCGGCATCCGCCTCAGCGATGTACTCTCCCTGGCCGAAGGCCGATTGAAGGCGTCAATGGATAGCGGCGGCAACAAGGTGGTCGACAAGGGCAATGAAAATCTTACCCCTGTGACGATTTCACGGAACACGTCGGAGTTGATCAACCCGACCCACTTCACCGTCAGTTCCACCACGGACAGCAGCCTCTCCCTCAGCCGCAGCCCGACCGAAATCCATCGCTTAGCCGCCGAGCACGCAGCCCAAGTCAAGGCCCGATACGGTAAGGAGCTGGAGCATCATGACGGACAAGACAGCGAACGTAAAGCGCAAAGGCAGGCGATCGAGAGTTTGACCACGGAGAATAGACAGCTCATCAAAGAGGTGGAACGCTGGCGAAAACAATCCGCTGAATCCGAACATCTGAGAAGACAGCTTTTCGAGATCGAGAGTCAGCAACAACAACTACAGCTCAGATTCAATGAACTGCAGAGCGCAAACGATACGCTCCAACAGCGAGCGGGAACGGCTGAACTCGAAAATCATCGCCTGATCGATGAAGAAGAGGAGCGTACTACGGCGCTAAGACAGGCGCACCAATTTGTCGAGGAAGAGAACAGGCGCCAAGAGAACCGGATCAGCGAACTCGTTAATCGCGCTGAAAAGGCGGAGTTGGCAAGCCGCAAGTCTGATCAATTGGTGGGTAGTCTGCAAGACAACATTAAGCTGTCACGCATGCAAATCAACCAAATGCAGCAACAACTGGCCGAAAAACAAAATATCCAAGCGCAACAAATTCCAGACAGGAAAGATAACAGCATCTCCGCCAACCTGCACGAATCCGTTTCGCAACCGGTAATTGAACCGGAGGTCGCCGACGCCCCCCAGGACAGCGATCTTTCCTTCAGCGCCATACCCAGTGCCGCACGGTCCGATCAGAGCAACGACCTCCCAACCGTCGTCCATCCGCTTCCTGACAAGGACCAGGTCAAATCGAAACAACCGGTTGCAGAGCGTAGCTCGATTCCCCCTTTTCGTATTGAACCGGAGCCCTTACTGTTCAAAAACGGCTTCAATTTCTCCTCATTCACCATCGCCGGCATCATTCTCTGCATCATACTCTTTGTCGGCGGTCTCTATCTCTATCTGGTGATGAGTAAGGATCTCAATCTTGAGACGAACGGGACCGAAGAGATGCCGGCTCCCCCCGCAACAACAGTCAATCAGGGTCAAAGATCAGGGACCGGTGATCTGCTCGTTGCAGGCGAAACCCGGTTGGAGAAGGAGTTGACCTTGCGCCGAATCGCCGAAGAGGCGTTCAATCGCAAGGCGCGACGGTCACCCGCCGCCGCCAACCATGCTATTGACGATAAGCCGGACCCGATGGCGCCCGATAGCGTTCCATCTCAGGCAGGCCGGAGTAGCGCCTTCAAACCTGCAAAGCCATCCGCATCCATGCCGGAGGACAGCTCAGAAACTCTGAACAGCGTTATATCTTCACCTCTCGCCCCCCCTCATCGATCATCCTAAAAACTGCGGTTGACCGTTCCCAACTGCGGTTTTTAGGATCATGAAGGGGCGGAACACCCTGATCAATCCACTGGTATTCCCTGTTGAAAAATGCTCGCATGCAGCGGCCATCCCGACTCATCAATCACGAATACCGTCCACTTTCCCATTCTGCCCGGATGCAGGCTTTTGACGGAATAGGCCCGCCAACGCGGCCCTCTCACATTGATTTCGACTTCGCTGACGACTTCACCCTCGAACTCCCAACGATGAATGACAGTGCGCCCCTGGAGATTCCTCAGTTCAGTGAAAAAGATAATCCTTGTTGCCTGCTCATCAAGGCTGACGACCTGATCGATAGGCTCTCTATCGACGATTTCAGTGGTGAAGATCGCGCGGGCCACGTAGGCGTCCGGCACAGGGGATTCCGCCATCTCTTCCGCCCTGAGATCCAATGAACAGAACAGCGCCGCGAGTATGGAAAAAATCTTAAGATATGAGCCAAATCCTTTGTAATGACAGGTCATTTCCTCTCCCCAAAGTCGTCTAGCCCGCATTTCTCGCCAGGCGGACCGGATGAACCTAAAAACCGCAGTTGACCGCTCCATCCTGATACCTAAGCTACTGATAGGCAAACTATTGACTTCGATTTGCCTATTCACCTGCCGGGTGAACCACGCTACGGGGTGAATGGCACGCTTGCGGCAGCGCATGGCTGCGTTGCAACGCCTTGGAATAGCATAACGATTCCGCGTTGTCGCGCGCCGTACAGGGATGCACAAGTGTCGCAAGCACAGGGATGTGCGGGAGCGACCCTTGCCCTGCACCCCCGCAAGCGCACACTTCACCCCGTCCAACTGCGGTTTTTAGGTTGAACGGATAACATGATGAAATTTATAACCGACTTAGCATCAAAAAATGGTGGTAGTACGTTCACACGCCGTCCTATTTGGTTTTTGGAACAAGCTGGCTTATCCCCAAAATCACAAATTCTGGTGAGAAATGCGGGCTAGCGTTGTTATCGTTTCAGCACGCGCATCCACTGCCAGAAGTTGAGCAACCCGGCCAACGAGGCAGACAGGTAGGTCAATGCGGCCGCCCACAAAATCCTTTTCGCCCCGGCATACTGCTCCGGTGTCAAATAGCCGGTTTGGAGAATGGGCAGGGCCTTTTTAAAACTGGCGTCCAACTCCACCGGCAGGGTGGCCAGTTGCAACACCACATTGCTCCCCATCACCAGGAATGCGGCCAAAAGACTTATCATGCCGACAGACGGCGCCCGCGTGATGATCGAGAGTATCGGCGCCGCAAACAGCAACAAAGAGCCAAGCCGTTGGGCACCCACGGCAAATGTTCCAAGTCGGGCGCGCCGGCGAAACAGTGGCTCATCACCGGCATCCTGCAGGGCATGCCCCACTTCGTGGGCGGCCAAAGTGATGGCTGTCAGCGTTCTGCCCTCCAGCTTGTCTTTCGAGAGCCTGACGGCTTTTGTCACCAAGTCATAGTGATCTCCGGTCTCGGTTACCTCGACCCCCACTTGTTGCAGAGAGAAGTGATCAAGGAGATGCCTCGCCAATTCACCGCCATTACCGGGAAAATTGTCTTCCGGGTGTCGATTGTATCCGGCCATCACCCGCTGAACCCAGAGTTGCGGTCCCAGTATGAGCAACAACAGCAATGCCAGTAGCGACAGATAGACCATCGCCGATTCCCCGGCGGCTAGTGTACCTCGTCATAAAGGCCGCAACCGCCTCCCTGGCAACATCCGCCGGCGGGACAAGCAGGCTCGGGATCGGAGAGCGTTCCACTGCCGATGACCGCCGCTGCGGAAATCAGTTTACGCACCGGCTCATCCCCAGCCGTATTACCGAGGGGCCTGTTTATCTTCTCGCACAACTCTGCCCAATTGCGAACCGTTTCGCTTATAGGATGGAAGACTTCAATCTTCTCACCGTTGGCATCGCAGAAATAGTCATAGGTCGGCATGTCAAACTCCTAAATTAGGATAGCGCTATGACCATTTTAACGGATTGCATCGGCTCAGATCCACCCGAGCGGCGAAATCCTTCAACCTAAAAACCGGGTCTATCCGGGTTTCGCAAAGGGCTTTAGGGGGTGATTGGCCATAGATTCTCCTCTACCTTTGATGTTGCTAACGCATCAAAAGAAAGAGGATATAGAATCTATGACCATAAACAAGCTTATACAAAAACCTTTAAAACACAAGGACTTAAAGGCTGTCAATTTGGCCTTCAAAATTGCCGTCATGACAAGGGCCATGTGATGATTCCATGACTTCCAGCCCCTTGCTTGGTAATGCCCCATACCGGCCTGACTTTTGGCATCCTCAAATGCGCGTTCAATCCAATATCGTTGACCCTGCATCTGTGCCGGGCGATGTACTGTTGTAGATTCCGACGCGTTACTCAGACTGTATTTGATTTCGTTGTCAGCCTCCAATGCTCGTAACCAATAGGGCGTATTTCCGTACAGGGCGTCCATCCTTACCCATTGAAAACGCACACTTAACTCGGTCTCCGCGATTGAGTGCCGCGAAGACGCCTACCTGATAGTTGTCGGTCTTGCCGAGTCGTCCGTTGTATTGCCGGGCAACACCAACCGAACATCGTCCTTTTTTCGTGAATCCGCTTTCATCAATGCGCAGCGCGCTATCTTCGTTCCCACCAAGCCGTTGGTCGACTTCTCACGCAGCTTGGTCCAGTACCGCTCGTTCATTCCAGTTAGAGTCGGACAGGAAATGCTGTAGTGCTTGTTCGTCACTTTCGGGAACAACCTCCGCCATCCTCTCCCTATTTTTGCGGCCGGTCTGCATCAATCCGCAAAGGTACTGTTGGGCTTGCGGTCCGACTTGACGTGTTTTTAGCTGGAAATGATCCGCGTACCTTTCACAGAAGACACGAAACCGCTTACCCATTGATTTGAGTAAGCTACCGCCATTGTGAATCCCCTTGTTTTGTGGTGAATTTGGTACTGCTGATGCTCATCCCCTTCGCTTTTACGAAACAGGTTTGAAAAGATGTATATTACCATCATCCCTTTATAATCAACAGGATAAAGGTGACAAAGTAGAACTAATATATCGCTTTAGTAACCGCCTTTACGCTTGGTCTCAGGCAGTCCGGCGATCTTGCTGGCCTGTTTGGCCGGACCTTTGGGGAAATGGATGTAGAGCGATTTTGCATCCACCTTGCCCTCATCGGTCCACACACCCTTGAAATGTTTCACCATCTGGCGTTCGTTGGGCTGGTTGCCGTTGTTGTTCAAGTATTCATCACGCAAATAGTTGATGATCTCCCAGGCCTTTTCCGATAGGTTGACGCCTTCCATCTCCGCGATGGCCTTGGCCACCGCTTCGCTCCAGTCGGCCTGGTTGACCAGATAGCCGTTGGCGTCGGTCTCGATCGTTTCACTGTTTACTTCATATGCCATTGATCTCTCCTTACAAAATTCGAGGCAAGCCGCCTCCTCAAGAAATTCGGCGAGGTATATTCATTAACCCGGCAACCTAATACGTCGCCGGGTTAATAAACAGTCTTGTGAGGAACAAACAAGCCGAATCCACGGCTGCGCAGCGGGCCGAGCCCCTGTTCCTGTAATCTGACTGCATCGTCCAGGGCCAACCCGGCAATCATCAGGCTTTGGGTGAATAGGGCTCCCTGGGGGGTTGAGAATGTGGCGCCTTTACCGCATAGCACCTTTTTAAAGCGCAGATTGAGTACTTGCAGTTGATCTATCGCCGACTGCAGGAATTCCTCTTCGGTGTGGCCCTTATTTGCCACCGTGTAACGACTGTAGAGAGTTGTGGCCAGGCCTAGGGAGCGGCTATGGGACTCGCCAATCAGAATTTCGCTGCCGGCGATATCGAGGGTGTTACCGGTAAGTGAGCAGGCGTCATCGACCCGCTCCCTGGGTAGGCGCAGAATCAGCGGCGTGCGACGGGAGAGGTAGAGGGGCTCGTCACCGTTCGAAGGGCGTTCCCAGCCGTTACCGGAATCGGCGCCGTGGATCAGATGCAATCCGCTCCGGCTCTCCCCGGGGAACCAGGGCAGTAACCGATGAACAGCCTCGGAGAGCGCCCAGGCGTGATCTACCGGGAGGGTGCGGCATTTGATCTTGAAGATCAGATCGACCACATTCTCCGGCGCTACATAGTGTGCTTCGTCTATCTCTTCCTGCCAGAACATAGCGTTCACCGATTATCCGTCATGCGGAATTCTGGACCGCAGGCTATCCCGCTCGAACCACCAATCGTTTCCCGCGATCACCTCCAGAACCTTTGCCAGACGGGGCAGGAATTTTTCCGGTTCATCCAGTTCCATACGTTCTACCCAGAAGTCGAAGATCTCCTGCTCCTCCACTTGGCTGTGACGTCTCGCCACTTGGCCCAGCAGTTGATTAGTAAAGAACTTGAGATCCTTCCGTGCGGGGCCTTGGGTGCGGACATCAACGATGTAACAGGCGGTCACCGCCGCCACGGCGGCGCCATCGGATCTGTCCGGTGTCTCGTCGATCAGGTGTTGCAGCATCGCCACACTGAGTTCGGGATCGATGGGAAAAGTAACTCCCAACCAGATGCCCTGGGCCAGGGCCTTGATGGAATCCTCCTGGTCCGATTGGTACAGGATGTCGCAGGCTTCGACCGCACGCAACCATAGATCCTCGGCAAGGGCCTCATCGAGTACGCCTCTTGCCAACCGCCATGCCTCGAGTTGCCGATTCAGGTCGAGCAGCATATAACCGCAGGCCAGATTCAGTTCGAGTCGCTGATCCGTGGGCGCATCATGAGGTAATGCGGCCAGCGCCTCGCACTGTTCCTGCAGGCGGATCTCAAGCAGCTTGCTCGATTTGACGGCATCTTCCGCGCCTTCGTTGTCGCCGAGATAAGTTGTCGATTCCAGATACTTCATCAGGAGCCTATTCTTATGACGAGGTATACTTAGGTGAAGGCCGCTTCCAAGCGGTCTTCCCAGTTGTCAGGGGTATCCGAGAAGGGCGGTTTTACGTCGATGCGGAAAAACAACTCCGACTTGGATTGCTCTTTCACTACCCCCAGCAGATCGTCAAAGTTGTCGACCTCCGGGTGTTGCATCATTAGCTCGCTCAGGTACAGCATGATCAATGCATCCGTTAGTTGAACCTTAAAGACGCTTAATTACATAGTGAAATACTAAAGTACTGCTATTGAACAACATACTCGATTATCGATCAAGCCCTGTAAGACATTCTATACCGGTCAGGTCTCCCTCGGGAAAAAATGGTATTCCCAGGTTGCATTAATAAGTATTAAAAGTCCATAATGTATTGTATTATAAGGATATAAGTTGTCAATATGGGTCGATTCCAGGTAAAAAAACAGCATTGAACTATCCCATTCGGGATAGGTGAAATTCTCTCTTCATCCCCCATCGGAAGGATATGGATCTGCATTAGGAATCTCTAAAATTCCCTCCAACAAGTCAGAGACAGGCCAGTCGCCTGTAGGGTTTCGATTACAGGTCGGTCTGCCATGTCTGCACCTTGGTCTTCAGCCAAGGATAATCAAGATATGCGTGAACTGATGACCTAGTTAAACGACCAATGGGAGAAAGAGTGATGGCAAAACAGATGCATGATACCCCCATGCTTGATCAGTTGGAGAGTGGCCCCTGGCCCTCATTCGTCACCGGCCTCAAGCGCCTCGCCAAAGACAACGACATGATGGTTGACCTGCTGGGCCAGCTTGAGACTTCCTACGAGACCCGCAAAGGCTACTGGAAAGGCGGTACCGTCGGTGTCATCGGCTATGGCGGCGGCATCATTCCCCGTTTCACTGAACTCAAGGGAGATGACGGCAAAGCGTTGTTTCCCGCTGCAGCCGAATTTCATACCCTGCGTGTCATGCCGCCTCCAGGCATGCACTACGACACCGATACCATTCGTAAATTCTGCGACATCTGGGAAAAATACGGCTCCGGTCTGATTGCCTTCCATGGCCAGTCCGGCGATATCATGTTCCAGGGGTGCTCGACCGATAACGTTCAACCCGCATTTGACGAAATCAACGAAATGGGCTTCGATCTCGGCGGCGCCGGCCCAGCCGTACGTACCGGCATGTCTTGCGTGGGTGCCGCCAGATGCGAAAACTCATGCGTCGACGAAGGCCGTACCATGCGCATGCTGGTCAACAATGCACTCGACGATATGCATCGTCCCGCGCTGCCCTACAAATTCAAGTACAAGGTGTCGGGCTGCCCCAACGACTGCATGAACTCCGTGCAGCGCGCTGACTTGGCGACCATCGGCACCTGGCGCGATGACATGAAAGTCGACCAGGAAGAGGTCAAGAAGTTTGTTGGCGAGCGTGGCCGTAAATATGTCATCGATAATGTCATTACCCGTTGCCCGACTCAGGCCCTGTCCCTGAATGACGATGATACCTTGGCGGTTGACAACCCCTCCTGTGTGCGTTGTATGCACTGCATTAACGTCATGAACAAAGCACTCTCTCCTGGTGATGATAAGGGTGTCACTCTGCTGTGTGGCGGTAAGCGCACCCTGAAAATCGGTGACTTGCTGGGTACGGTGATTGTGCCCTTCATGAAGCTTGAGAGTGATGAGGATTTCGCGCAGTTGGAAGAGCTGGCTACCGAAATCCTCGATTTCTTTGCCGAAAACGCCCTTGAGCACGAGCGTACCGGTGAGATGATCGAGCGTATCGGTCTGGTCAACTTTCTGGAAGGCATCGGCTTAGAAATCGATCCCAACATGATCGAGCGTCCGCGCATGAATCCCTATGTCCGTACCGACGGGTGGGATGAGGAAGCGGCCAAATGGGTTGAGCGCAAGGCGGCTCAATAGTCCGGTCCTTTGTGGCGGCAGATTTTATGGGGGGCGCCGGGATTGCCCGCCGTCCCCTGAAACCAAATCAATCACCCTATTTTTTGGAGGTAGGTATGTCGGAGCCTCGTATGCCGATTGAGAGTGGCGTTCCAGAGATGGACCCCTACTTGCACCCCGTCCTGAAGAAGAACTACGGCCAGTGGGCTTGGCATGAGCGTCCCCGTCCCGGCGTTCTGCATCATGTCGCCAAGAGCGGTGACGACATCTGGACGGTGCGAGCCGGCACCCAGCGTCAGATGGATCTCTATACCATCCGCAAGCTGATGGATATCGCGGACGCATTCGCCGAGGGGTATGTCCGTTTCACCATTCGTTCCAATATCGAATTCATGGTCAGCGAAGAGTCTAAGGTGCAACCCCTGATTGACAAGCTGCAATCTGAAGGTTTCCCGATCGGCGGCACCGGCAACTCGGTCTCCATGATCTCCCACACCCAGGGTTGGCTGCACTGCGATATCCCCGGCACCGACGCCTCCGGCGCGGTGAAGGCGCTGATGGACGATCTCTACGATGAATTCGTGAAAGAGGAGATGCCCAATCGGGTGCGCATCACCACCTCTTGCTGCCAGATCAACTGCGGTGGTCAGGGTGATATCGCCATCAACATCCAGCACACCAAGCCACCGAAGATCGATCACACGCAAGTTGCGAATGTCTGTGAACGACCCTCCGTCGTGGCCCGTTGTCCGGTTGCAGCCATCCGCCCGGCGATGGTGAACGGCAAGCCTTCTCTGGAAGTGGACGAGAAGAAGTGCATCTGCTGCGGCGCCTGCTTCCCGCCTTGCCCGCCGATGCAGATCAACGACCCCGAGCACTCCAAGTTTGCCATCTGGGTGGGTGGCAAGAACTCCAATGCCCGTTCCAAGCCGACCCTCCACAAGCTGGTGGCAGCCGGTGTGCCGAACAACCCGCCGCGCTGGCCTGAGGTCTCCAGCATCGTCAAACAGATCCTGGCAGCCTATAAAGCAGATGCGAGGGATTGGGAACGCATCGGCGAGTGGGCGGAGCGTATCGGTTGGCCGAAGTTCTTCGAAAAGACCGGTCTGCCTTTCACCAAATATCACATCGATAATTGGCGCGGCAGCCGCAACAACCTGAATGCTTCCGCGCATATCCGTTTTTAAAGACCGGATGATGTCAAGGCTATTTACAGGAAGGTCCAACTGATGAAATTCGCTATTCAGGTAAACGAGGGTCCGTATCAGCATCAAGCGGCTGATTCGGCATACCAGTTCACCAAAGCGGTATTGGAAGCGGGGCATGAGATCATGCGTGTCTTCTTCTATCACGATGGGGTGAACAACGGCACTAATCTCACGACGCCGCCACAGGACGACCGCAATATCGTCAATCGCTGGTCGGAACTGGGGAAAAAACACGATCTCGATCTGGTGGTCTGCGTGGCGGCCGCGCAACGTCGGGGGATCGTCGACGAAGGCGAGATGAAGCGCAACGGCAAGAGTGCGCAGAACATCGCCGACGGCTTTCGCATCTCCGGTCTCGGTCAATTGGTCGAGGCGGGCATCCAGTCGGACCGGCTGGTGGTTTTCGGTGACTAAGCATAGAGGTTGAACATGTCTGAACAGATCAAGAAATTCATGTACATCAACCGCCGTGCTCCCTATGGCACCATCTATGCCTGGGAGTCGCTGGAAGTGGTGTTGATCGGAGCCGCGTTCGACCAGGACGTCCATGTGGCCTTCATTGATGACGGTGTGTATCAGTTGCTCAAGGGGCAGGATACCTCAGCCGTGGATATGAAGAATTTTTCACCTACCTATCAGGCCCTCGGCGACTATGATGTAACCAAACTCTACGTTGAAAAGGAGTCGCTGGAAGAGCGTGGCCTGACGCTTGAGGATCTGATGCCGCTGACCTACGAAGATGAAGACGATGATTGGGCTGAAAAGGACTCCATTCGTCTGATGAGCCGTGCTGAATTGGCGGACATCATGGATGAGCAGGATATCCTATTCAGTTTCTAAGTCGGAGTAACGAGTATGACTACCCTACACACAGTCAATAAATCACCTTTCGAAAAGTCTTCCATGGATAGCTGCCTGGCCTATGCCAAACAGGGTAGTTCCGTGCTGCTGTACGAAGACGCTATCTATGGTGCGATCAAAGGTACCGCCGTTGCCGATAAGGTTGCTGCGATGGGCGGTGTCAATTTTTACGTGCTGGGTCCTGACCTGAAGGCGCGAGGCGTTTCTGAAGACAAGGTCGTTGATGGTATCGGAATCGTGGACTACGCCGAATTTGTCACGCTTGCTGCTGAGAATGACAAAGTGCAGGCTTGGGTCTGATTGGTTTGTTGAACAACTTTACAACGCTATCTGGAGAGAAAATATGGCTATCGAAGCAAATGGCAAGACCTTCGAAACTGATGAAGAGGGATACCTGACCAATCTGGGCGAATGGGAATCCGCCATTGCCGAGGAAATGGCTAGGGAAGACGACTTGGAACTGAACGATGAGCACTGGGAGATTATCAACTTCCTCCGTGAGTACTACGAAGAATATCAGATCGCACCGGCGGTTCGTGTGCTGACCAAGGCTGTAGGTAAGAGACTGGGTAAGGAAAAAGGTAACTCCAAATACCTCTACTCCCTGTTTCCTTACGGCCCGGGTAAGCAGGCTTGCCGTTTTGCCGGTCTGCCAAAGCCGACCGGCTGCATCTAAGTTGTCATCGTGCGACCGGTGGATGGTTCGTCCATTCACCGACCATCCGGTTATCATTTGAGGAATGCAGGAACATGTCATCCGTCTACGCGTTGCTGTTTATCGTAGCGACCATGGTTCTGGTGCTTGGCTTGGCAAGAAAGATTGCCCAGTATGCCAAGACGCCTGCACCGCTAAAGATTCCGACCACACCGGCGCCTGTTACGCAATTCGGTGTAGTGTTGCGTATGTGCCGTGAAGTGATGTTCTTCGAAAGCCTCTTCAAGAGCACCAAGTGGACCTGGATATTCGCCTGGATGTTTCACTTCGGGCTGTTGCTGGTTCTATTGCGGCACCTGCGTTACTTCATCGACCCGGTCTGGTTGCCCATTCGACTGATACAACCGTTTGGCAAGTATGCGGCATTCGCCATGATAGCGGGTCTCGCCGGATTGTTGATCCGAAGAGTATTTGTCGATCGCGTCCGTTACATATCCGCTCCGTCTGACTATCTGTGGCTGCTGTTACTGCTTGTTATCGGTATCAGCGGCGCCGCGATGACCTTTGTCATCCATACCGATGTAGTGGCGGTTAAACGGTTTTTCACCGGATTCTGGACCTTCAGCGGTGGTGATCTGCCGATGGATCCAATCCTGTTAACGCACCTAACAATGGTTGTTGTGCTGATGCTGCTGCTGCCTGTCAGTAAGTTATTGCACATACCCGGTATCTTTTTCAGCCCGACCCGAAACCAAGTGGACGATCCTCGTGAAAGACGCCATTTGGTTGAATGGGCTGGAAAACTTGAAGACTCCTGATCAATCGCTTGGCCGATGAGGGCTACAAATGGCTAAAGCTGAATTCGAAACGCCGAAACTGAGTGAACATATCGAGGTTCCCGATCTGGTTGAAGGCACCATGGAGCATATTACCTGCTTCGTGGCTAAACCTGAGCATCAGGAGGCGTTGGGTTTCCCCGGTGAGAAGGTTGAAAACTGGAAAGAGGTCGCCATCGATAAGATGGGGGACCTGCTGAGCCGCTATCGCTCCTTCCAGGTATTCATGGATGCCTGCGTGAAATGCGGAGCCTGCACGGACAAGTGCCACTACTTCCTGGGCACCCAGGATCCCAAGAACATGCCGGTTGGCCGTCAGGACCTGCTGCGCAAGGTCTATCGCCGTTACTTCACCTTCGCGGGTAAATATTTCCCGAAGCTGGTCGGCGCGGTCGATATCAGCGAGGAGATTGTCGACGATTGGTACAGCTACTTCCATCAGTGCTCCCAATGTCGTCGCTGCTCGGTCTTCTGCCCCTACGGTATCGATACCGCAGAGATCTCCATGGCGGCCCGGGAGATTCTCGATACCATCGGTATCGGACAGAAATACTGCAATGAAATCATCGGCAAGGTACATAAAATCGGCAACAATCTCGGTCTGCCCGGCCCTGCCCTTGCCGACACCCTGGAAGGCCTGGAAGAGGATGTCTATGACGAAACGGAAGTCGCTGTCAAATATCCGTTGGATGTGAAGGGCGCCGATATTCTACTGGTTACGCCATCTGCGGATTTCTTTGCCGAACCCCACGTCGACGGCCTGATTGGTTACGGCAAGGTGTTCCATGAGGCGGGTGTCAGTTGGACGATGAGCACCAAGGCTTCGGAGGCCGGCAACTTCGGTATGTTCATCGGTAGTTACGAGAACATGCGCCGTGTTTCCCTGCGCATCCGTGAGGCAGCCCTTGAGTTGGGTGTAAAACGCATCGTCTTCGGCGAATGCGGCCATGCCTGGCGTATCGCTTACAGTTTCCTGAATACCCTGGCTGGCCCATTCGATTTTCTCGATCCTGACTATCCGGTGCCGCAACATATCTGTGAGTTCACCCTGAACGAAATCGAGCAGGGTACGCTGGAGTTCGATAAGTCGGCAAACGATGAGATGTCGATCACCTTTCACGACTCATGCAACGTGGCCCGTGCGTCACGCATGGGTGATGCGCCGGGCGGCCAGTTCGAGATACCTCGCCAGGTCATCAAGGCGGTGGTCAACAACTATCACGACATGGAGTGGGATACCATCCATGAACGCACCTTCTGCTGCGGCGGCGGCGGAGGTCTGCTGACCGATGATCTGATGGAGATTCGCGTCAAAGGGGCGAAACCGCGCATGTCCGCCTTCAAGAACGTCATGGAAGAGAAAGGCGTTACCCATCTTGCAGCCATCTGCGCGATCTGCAAAAGCCAGTTCACAAAAGTGTTTCCCTACTACGGCATGGATATGTTCCAGATCGTCAGTGTTCATCAACTGGTGAGTAATGCGATTGTGATGAACAGGAAGACACCACCGGAAGCAGCGCCGGATTATGACGAAGATGGCGACGAATAGTATTTCGATAACCAGCCCGCATTTCTCACCAGGCGGACCGGATGAACGGATAACATGATGAAATTTAACCGGCTATGCTTCGGCGGCTAATCGTTCAACCTTCTTCGCCGGCTTGCCCCAAAAATCCAAATCCTGGTGAGAAATGCGGGCTAGCGCAAACACTGACTCCTACCTTGGGTAGGGCACGACCAAGACAAGTACCGAAAGGAGACTGAAAATGGCAACTCCTAGTGAAGCGATGAAAAAACAGATTACCTGGCGTCGTTATGAAGAAGGTGACACTGAGTGGGAAGATTGGGGTGAAATGATCTTCCAGGAAGATACCTCTCACAAGTGCCCGACCTACATCAACCGTACACCGCCCTGTCAGGGCAGTTGCCCTTCCGGTCACGATATCCGCGGCTGGCTGGCCATCGTGCGTGAAGAGGAGAAGCCCGCTGAGGGGCTGGACTGGCGGCAGTATGCCTTCGAGCGTGCGGTTGCCGCAAATCCATTTCCCTCCATGATGGGGCGTGTCTGCCCCGCCCCCTGCCAGGATGGATGTAACCGAAACGAAGTCGAGGATTTTGTCGGTATCAATGCCGTCGAGCAGTACATTGGCGATATCGCCATTGAGAAAGGCTACAAATTCACGCCCGGTGCGGACACGGGAAGGAAGGTCGCTGTTATTGGTGGTGGACCGGCCGGTATGGCCGCTGCTTTCCAACTGCGTCGAATGGGGCATGGCGTTACCGTGTTCGAGAAAGATCCGGAGCTTGGCGGCATGATGCGTTATGGCATACCTAACTATCGCATCCCGCGTGACAAGTTACAGGCGGAAATCCAACGTATCCTCGATATGGGCGTGGAAAGCAAGACCGGGGTAAAGGTCGGTGTCGATTTTCCTGTTGCGGATCTTGAGAAAGCGTACGACGCTATTCTTTGGGCACTGGGTTGTCAGACCGGACGAGGTCTGCCGATCGATGGCTGGGAAGACACGACCAACTGCGTTTCCGGCGTGGCGTACCTGAAGGCATTCAATGAAGGCCGCATGAAAATCACCGGCAATAAAGTCGTCTGTATCGGTGGTGGCGACACCTCCATCGACGTCATCTCCGTAGCACGTCGTATCGGCTGTAATGATGCGGCCGGCAATCCTGAGGATGTGGTCCTTGATCTGAATATCCATCAGGATGATTCGCTTGCCGCTTCGGCCAAACCTGCCTCCGCAACGCTGACTTCATTGTTTACCAAGGACAAGATGTTTGCCGCGGAGCACGAGATTCACGATGCGCTACATGAAGGCTGTGAAATTCTCGATGGTGTCATGCCGCTGGAAGTGATCGTGGGTGCGGACGGCCGTGCGACCGGCCTGAAGGTATGTGACTGCACCATGGAAGGCATGACCCCGATTCCGACCGAGGGCACCGAGCGTATTCTCGAGGCGGACCTCATCGTCTCCGCCATCGGCCAGGGCGGTGACATGGAAGGCCTGGATGATCTGGCCAACGACCGCAGTCTGATTGATGCCGACAAGTTCTACCAAGTGCCGGGCAAGCCAGGCCACTTCGTGGCAGGCGACATCATTCGTCCGCATCTGTTGACCACGGCTATCGGTCAGGCCTCCGTTGCCTGTGAGAGCATCAATGCCTACCTCAGTGAAAAAAAGATTGCCAAGCGTCCGAAAGTGGATGTGCATCACTTTGACCTGTCGGCCAAGCTGAGGGAAGCCCACCTGGAGCCGGAGCGGTTTGACAAGAGCCAGGGCGATCTGCGTGGCACCGCGTCAGCGAAGTTTGCCGTTCACAACTACGAAGATCGTTCTCACCAGGAGGTGATTCCTGCTGATGACCTGTTCCTCGGACACTTTTCGTTTACGCCGCGCCTGCTGCGCTCGGAGGATGTGCCTTCAGCCGATGAAGTGCTGCATCACTTCAAGGAGCGTATGACCGGACTGAATGATGCACAGGTTCAGGAGGAGGCCAAGCGCTGCATGAGTTGCGGTATGTGCTTCGAGTGTGACAACTGCATCATCTTTTGTCCGCAGGATGCCGTGTTCCGTGTCAAACGCAATGAATCGACCACCGGCCGTTATGTGGATACCGACTACGACAAGTGCATCGGTTGTCACGTTTGCACCGATGTCTGCCCGACGGGTTATATCCAGATGGGGTTAGGTGAATAGGAGCTGTGATGCGTAGTTCTCTCATCAGCAACAGGCGCCTCATCATCCTCTTGGCGGGACTTGTAACGCCTGCCATGCAGGTCTTGGGTGAGAGCGCCTATGTGACCGAAAATTCAAAGGCCGCCTCGCTGGAAAGTTGTGTGGCGCCGACCGATGACATGCGCCGTAACCATATGGATTTTCTTCGCCACGGCAGGGACGACACGGTCCGGGACGGCGTGCGCGGACTGGAGTACAGTCTGGCGGGGTGCATCGATTGCCATGCCTCGACGGATGCCGCGGGCAAGGCCGTTTCGGTTGTCGGCAAAGGGGAATTCTGCCAGGCCTGTCATGGCTATGTGGCGGTGAGCCCCGCCTGTTTTCAGTGTCATCGGACGACGCCTGACAGCACCGCTGAACGTGGATCGCTCGGTTATCGTTTCGATGCGGATTCCAGGCATCCGATCGGCCGGCCGGTAGACAGAGAGACTGATCATGAGCAATAAATGTGGCCCGCCGAGTACGGATCGTCGCCGGTTTATCGGCGGAACCTTGGCGGCGGCAGGGGCGATGACCCTGGCGCCGGGCGTGATCCTGCATGCGGTTGCGGCCAATGACAAGGCGACTGCCGGCGCGTCCGGCGAGCATCGCTGGGGTATGGTGATCGATACCGATAGATGCGCGGATGGCTGTAGCGCCTGTGTCGACGCATGCAATAAGGAGCACGGTTTAGAGGGACAGGGCAGGCCTGCCACCGATGCGGTTTGGATTCGCCCCGTCAAGCTGAAGGATAGGCAGACGGGGCATGTCAATCGTCTGGTGATGATGTGCCAGCATTGCGAACATCCGCCCTGTGTGGATGTCTGCCCGACCAATGCCTCGTTCAAACGGGTCGACGGGGTGGTACTTGTCGACCGTCATCGCTGCATCGGATGCCGTTACTGCATGATGGCATGTCCTTACAAGGCCCGTTCCTTCGTACACGAGGCATTGTCGAATCAGTCCGTCAATGCGCCCAGAGGCAAGGGATGCGTGGAGTCCTGCACCCTTTGTGTCCACCGAATCGATGCCGGGGTGATGCGTACGGCCTGTCAGGATGCCTGTGAGAAAGAGGGTCACGCGGCGATCGTGTTTGGTGATTTGAAAGACCCGAAGAGTGAAATCAGGCGGGTTCTCAAGACACACGATTCGGTACAGATCCGCGCCGATCTTGAGTTGAATACCGGCGTCCGTTACCTCAACCTATGACCTGTGGGGAGCTTGGATTCAGATGAGTAAGATGTATTATCGTGAGCTCCGCTGTGGCGTGCCCGTGCGGTTCTGGATGGGTTTGACCCTGCTTGGCTCAATTATCGCCATCGGCCTGGGCGCCGCCTACTACATGGAGCATAACGGCCATTGGGTGACAGGCATGTCCAACCAGGTCGTCTGGGGGCTGCCCCATGTGTTCGCCATCTTTTTGATCGTTGCCGCATCCGGGGCGCTGAACGTGGCTTCGATCGGTTCCGTGTTCGGCGGACCGATGTATAAACCGCTCGGCCGTTATTCCGGCCTGTTGGCGATCGGTCTGCTGGCGGGTGGTTTGATGGTATTGCTGCTCGATCTCGGAAGACCTGATCGCCTGATCGTGGCCATGACGCAATATAATTTCAAGTCGATCTTCGCTTGGAACGTGATCCTCTATACCGGCTTCTTTGCCATCGTCGGTGTCTATCTGTGGACCATGATGGATCGCAGTGTCGGCAAATACAATCGCCCTGTGGGTTTCGCCGCCTTCTTCTGGCGCATCGCGCTGACCACCGGCACCGGCTCCATTTTCGGTTTCCTGGTGGCCCGTGAGGCCTACGATGCAGCCATTATGGCGCCGATGTTTGTCATCATGTCGTTCAGCTATGGTCTTGCATTCTTCATCATGACGCTGATCACTGCCTACATCTGGGGCGATCGTGAGATCGGAGACCTGCGCCTGGCCAGGCTGAAAAACCTGTTGGGTGTATTTGTGGGCGCCGTGCTCTATTTTGTCCTGGCGTACAACCTCACCAATCTCTACATCACCCAACATCATGGCATTGAGCGTTTCATCCTGTTGGACGGTGGCGTTTATACGCAGATGTTCTGGATCGGCCAAATCCTCGTCGGCAGCATTCTGCCGCTGTTTCTACTCTACTCACCTGCCTTTGAGAAGTCTCGTTGGGCCATTGTGGCAGCCTCTGTCGCGGTGCTGATCGGCGGTTTTTTTCAGATCTATGTGATCGTGATAGGGGGACAGGCCTACCCGATGAATCTGTTTCCCGGCAAAGAGGTGATAGAGAGCGGCTTCTTTGACGGTCAGGTCGCCGACTATGCGCCGACATTCCCGGAGGCCGCCTTGGGTATCGCCGGTATAGCGCTTTCCCTGGCGATGGTTGCAGTGGGCGCGCGAGTGTTCAAGGTATTCCCTGAGACGCTTGAGGACTGACAAACCCTGGCGACCGGCACGGACCGGTCCATTCCCGAGGCGCTGAATGTCGTTTATTCTGCGTTCGGGTCAACTGAGGATTTTAGGTTGAAGACGATATGGATGGGTTCCTGTGTCAGCTATCTATATTTCCGCTGCTCATAAATCTTCCGGTAAGACCACCCTCTCCATCGGTCTCGTCAGGGCCTTGGTGGAACGGGGCATCCTGCTGCAGCCGTTTAAGAAGGGTCCCGATTACATTGATCCGCTCTGGCTCTCAGCCGCCGCCGGTCGGGTCTGCTATAACCTCGATTTTTACACCCAGAGTCGAGAAGAGATTCTCCACAGCTACGCCTCATATCTTGCGGGTAAAGAGATGGCCCTGATAGAGGGCAATAAGGGCCTGTTCGATGGTGTGGATATTGAAGGATCGAACAGCAATGCGGCGATGGCGGCATTTTTGAAGGCGCCGGTTGTGCTGGTGATCAATTGCCGGGGTATGACCCGGGGCATCGCTCCCCTGTTATTGGGCTATCAGGCGTTCGACCGGCAGATTGAGATAGCCGGGGTGATCCTCAACCAAGTGGGCGGCGGCAGGCATCAATCGAAGCTTATCCGGGTTGTCGAACACTATACCGATATCCCGGTATTGGGGGCGGTGCAGGCTGACGATAGACTGCAGATCGTTGAGCGTCACCTGGGACTGATACCCAGCAATGAAAACAGCTCATCAGAAGCCGTCATCGCCCGTTTGGCGGAGACCGTACGTCAGAATATCGACCTGGAGAGGGTCATTGAAATCGCTGCCGGATCAACCCTGCCCGAGAGCATATCCCGCCAAGGTTCGCACGATTCATCGCCTTCATATCGACTGAAAATCGGCATTGCCCGGGATCGGGCCTTTGGTTTCTACTACCCGGACGACCTTGACAGGTTTCGCTCCCTCGGTGTGGAATTGGTCAGCATAGACACCTTGAAAGATACGCGGCTTCCTGAAATGGATGGACTATTTTTAGGAGGCGGGTTTCCCGAAACGGCGATGGAGGCATTGCAGGCCAACGCCTCCATGCGCCAGGCCGTTGCCGACTACATCGAACGGGGCGGTCCCGTGTACGCTGAATGCGGCGGACTGATGTACTTGACCAGGACACTTACCTGGCAAGGGAAAAAATGTAGAATGGTCGGCGTCATTCCGGCGGACACTCTGATGCATGACAAACCCCAGGGAAGAGGCTATGTCCGCTTGCGCGATACAGGCAGGGGGCCTTGGCCCGATTTGCAGGAAGAGGCGTCATCGGAGGCGATCCATGCCCATGAGTTTCACTACTCTTCCCTGGTCGGCCTGGAAGGCGATCAGCGACGGTTCGCTTACCAAGTGATGCGTGGAACGGGCATAGACGGACGATATGACGGCTACGTCTATAAGAACCTACTGGCGAGTTATGCTCACATGCGCAGTGTGGGCGGGAATAACTGGGTGGAGCGTTTCGTGGCGCAGGTCAATGCCTGTAAATATTAACCCGGATGTTTCACCCGGGAACGTGATGATCGTGCCGATCTCATCGCTCAGGGGCGGATTTGTGATTGAGTCAATAGCTAAGCCGTCCCTGAGCGACGAGATCGGTGCGAAGGCGCGTTCAGCGCTGCCGGGTAACACTTCGCTAATATTCCATAAATTACACGTCAAATCAAAAGGTTAATTCATATTATCAGCGACCGGGTGAAAGATCCGGGTTAAGAAGGTGACAGATGTTTAAGATTACACCTCGAGCAGCGCAACAGATACAACAGGCGGCCAAGATGGGCGGGACGGAAGGCATGGCCCTGCGTTTCGCCGCGCAACGGAAAGAGGACGGCAGCTTCGACTACCTGATGGGCTTCGATGACACCAGGGATGACGATATCCAATTCGATTCCGAGGGGGTCAATGTGATTATGGAGCCGGAGTACTTTTCACTGCTCGACGAGACCACCATGGACTTTACCGAACTGGACGACGGTGAAAGCCGGTTTATCTTTATCAATCCCAAAGACAGCAATTACTCGCCGTCCAAAGAGCCGGTTCAGTAGTCCGCAAGGGTGATTATCCTAAAAACCGCAGTTGCCGGCGAACCGTCCCCAGGCGATACGCCTTGACGAATCCTCGATGACCCTGTTTAGTCTCTCCGAGAAAGGTAGGGAGCCGCCCAGGGTTTTGCCGGGCTGAATCCCGCTTATCTTTGCGTTATTTTTTTCAGCGTTTGCCTTGCTGTCTGCCCTTATATGCCGATACCTGTTGAATCAGGGTCTGATAGGGGAAGCTCTCCGGTCCGCCATAGGCCCCTTTTGCCTGATTGATCAGCGCGTAGATATCTTCGATACGGTTCGGTGTCGGTTTATCGGGGTGGAGGGCGGAAAAAAGTCCGCGCAGTCCCCCCACTTGCAGACGCATCGCCTTACCATGGGAAAGGATTTCATTGTCGTTATTGGATTTCAGCGCGAAACGGGCCTGGTGGCGCAGGGTCTCAAGGAGTTCGAGGCACTGTTCCTGGGCCTCATCGGAAATACAGTGAACCCCCTCCCGCTCCGCGATACAGCATTTTTTTGCATGAGAACAGTCACAGTGACGAGACAGCAGGCTCTTTTCATAGGCGCAGATGCGCTCGTTCATCTCTCGATAGGTTCGGCGGAAGGTATCCTGATCCATAGCGCTCTATTCGGTTTTTGCGGTGAAGCGGTGGATCATGCGTCTCTCTTTCTTGTTCGGTCTGCCTTGAACCCGACGGGGCGATAGCGAGCGTTCCAGTCGCAATGCCTCGGCCAATTTCTCGCGCCGTTCTATACTCTCCGGCATCTCTTCATAGAAAGCACGCGCTTCGACAGCCGGTCTTCTCTTTGTCGCCAATATCCGTACCACGATATCCCACTCCAGGGCCCCTTTGTGGATGCGTAGATGAGATCCCACCTTGATCTCCTTGCCCGGTTTTGTCTGCTGACCGTTGAGGTGAACCTTGCCGCCGCTGATGGCCTCCGTGGCAATCCGGCGCGTCTTGAAGAAACGAGCCGCCCATAGCCACTTATCCAAGCGGACCTTTTGCGACGCTGTTTCCAGCGCGGGGTTCATTCGTCCGCTATACCCAGCAGAGAGTCGAGTTGCCCCGACATTGCCAGTGAAGCCAAGTCATCGTATCCACCCACATGATAATCGTCGATGAATATTTGCGGTACGGTATGGCGATTGCTGCGGCGCATCATCTCCTGGGCGATTCGGTGGTCGTGATCAATGCGGACCTCATCGAATGTGATCCCCTTTGTCTCCAGCAGGTGCTTGGCCCGAACGCAGTAGGGGCAGATGGTGGTGGAATACATGACGACATGTGGCATGAAACAGCGTTCCCCGATAGTTTGTCAGGATTCAAGTTATATCTAACTACATGTAAAGACAAGAAAAACAGAATCAGATGTTTAGTATATATCCTAGCAGTAGAGCCGTGGGAGTTCCACGTCGACGGCACATCATTCAATGTAGGGAAGACCATGCCGATTTTATGAGCTTTCATCATACTACCCATTCTTTGGGAAGGATGATTGCATCGCCTGCGCCCGCACCATTAGACTGTTGCGAGGTCGATTCAGCACAACCGTGGAAATGTTTACCCTGGCCTTTCCACGGTGTTCTGACGGCACCCGTCCAGTATAGGAAAACCGATGCGAACCGAGAGCGCTAAGACCATTTATCTGAAAGACTACCGTCCGCCGGACTATTTGATTGATCGGGTGGAGCTGACCTTCGAACTAGGGGATGAAGTCACCCTGGTCACGGCGCGCTTACAGGTGCGGAGAAATCCGGCTTGCGGGTTGTCCGATCCGCCGTTGCAACTGGATGGAGAGCAGCTTCGACTCCTGGCTGTGGAGCTGGATGGCCGTGCTCTCCAAGATCATGAGTATCAGGTCGATGACCATTCCCTGACTATTGCCGAAACACCCACCGATTTCAGCCTGTTGACACGGGTCGGGATCGAACCGCAGAAAAACACCGCCCTCGAAGGGCTCTACCGCTCCGCCGGGATCTACTGCACCCAGTGTGAGGCGGAGGGGTTCCGGCGTATTACCTATTATCCCGATCGGCCCGACGTGATGGCTCGTTTTTCGACAACCGTCATCGCCGACAAGAGGCGCTGTCCCGTGTTGCTCTCCAACGGCAACCTTGTCGAGGAGAAAGCGCTGGCCGACGGGCGCCGTCAGGTGTGTTGGGATGACCCTTTCCCGAAGCCCAGCTACCTGTTTGCCCTGGTTGCAGGCGATCTGCGCTTTCAGCAGGACAGCTATACCACGCTGTCGGGCCGGCAGGTCGACCTGCGCATCTATGTGGAGGCGGAGAATATCGGCAAGTGCGGTCACGCCATGCGCTCCTTGAAGCGCGCCATGGCCTGGGACGAGCAGCACTACGGGCGCGAATACGATCTGGATATTTTCATGATCGTAGCGGTCAACGATTTCAACATGGGGGCGATGGAGAACAAGGGTCTCAACCTGTTCAACGCCAAGTTCGTGCTGGCCTGCCCCGATACCGCCACCGATAGGGATTTTCAGGGCATTGAAGGGGTGATCGCCCACGAATACTTCCATAACTGGACCGGTAACCGCATCACCTGCCGCGACTGGTTTCAGCTCAGCCTCAAAGAGGGGCTGACGGTGTTCCGCGATCAGGAGTTCTCGGCCGACATGGGGCCGCGCGGAGTCAAACGCATCGAGGATGTGCGTCTCTTGCGCAGTCAGCAGTTCGCTGAGGATGCGGGGCCTATGGCCCATCCGGTACGGCCTGAAAGCTACATGGAGATCAACAACTTCTATACCGTGACCGTCTACGAGAAGGGGGCCGAGGTGGTGCGCATGCAAGCCAACCTGCTCGGTCCGGAGCGCTATCGCAGGGCCACCGATCTCTATTTTCAACGCCATGACGGGCAGGCGGTGACCACCGATGATTTCATCAAGTGCATGGAAGACGCCGGCGGTCCGGATCTCGATCAGTTTCGTCTCTGGTACAGCCAGGCAGGCACCCCGGTAGTCGATGTAGAGGCCGGTTATGAGGCAGAACGGGGCATTTATCGTCTCAGCTTCTCACAACATTGTCCCGATACCCCGGAGCAGCAGGATAAAAAGCCCTTCCATATCCCGATCGACATCGCCTTGTTGAACAGCGAGGGCAAGCCGCTTCCCTTGCAGTTACTGGATGAGGCAAAACCCCAGGGCGCCCGCCGAGTGCTCGAACTGCGCGAATCGCAGCAAGTATTTCACTTCATCGGTTTGGAGGAGAAGCCGACGCCCTCCCTGCTGCGAGGTTTCTCCGCACCGGTAAGGCTGAACTACCCCGCCGACGATGAAGAACTGATGTTTCTGATGGCCAGGGATACGGATGATTTCAACCGTTGGAATAGCGCACAGACCCTCTCTCAGCGCACTTTGTTGAAACTGGCGGACGCCCACCGGAAAGAGGAGCCGTTGCATCCGGCCGAAGGGTTGGCGCGTGCCTTTCGTGAAATCCTGTCCGACGAGGATGCCGACAAGGCCCTGCTGAGTGAAGTATTGGCCCTCCCTTCGGAGTCGGCCCTGGGCGATCTGATGCAGGTTGTCGACGTGGAGGCGATCCACCATGTCAGGGAGTGGCTGAAGCACGCCCTGGCCGGTCGTCTTCGTCATCGCCTGATGTCGGTCTATCGGCAAAACATGACCGCTTCTCCCTACGATATCGGTTCAGCCTCGATCGCAAGGCGCCGGTTGAAGAATCGTGCGCTCGGTTATCTTATGCAGTTGCGTGAACCCGAGATCAACACCCTCTGCATGAGGCAGTTTGAGGCATCGGACAACATGACGGATGTCATGGCCGCACTCGGATGCCTGGTCAATAACGACTGTCCCGAGCGTGAGCGCGCCTTAGCGGCCTTTGAGGCGAAATGGCGGGACGACCCGCTGGTGATGGATAAATGGTTCTCCGTACAGGCGAGCTCCCGCTTACCGGGAGCCCTGCAAAGGGTAAGGGAACTGATGCGACACCCGGCTTTTTCGTTACGCAATCCCAACAAGGTGCGGAGTCTGATCGGTGTCTTCTGCAGCGCCAACATAGCGGGATTCCATGCCGCAGACGGTTCCGGCTATGCCTTTCTCAGCGAACAGGTACTGGCCTTGGACCGCCTTAATCCGCAAATCGCAGCCCGTATGTTGCGCATGATGAGTCGCTGGCGGCGTTATGACGACAAGCGACAGGTGATGATGCGCTCGGCCTTTGAAAAGGTGCTTGAACGACCTGATCTTTCCCGGGATGTTTACGAAATAGCCATCAAGTCTTTGGGGGAGTGAATGTTGAGTTAGAGGGTCAGACAAGCCATGCAAAATTCAATATAAGAAACTCGCTTCAGGCATTTACGATTTGTTTCATACCTAGTATAGGACACTACACTAGAGGTCAGTTAAGCTAACCGTCTGATTTAAATGAGATGTTCCATGACGCCACAGCCAATCTCCTATCTGTTGCCCGACGAACTCGACCTGGATCGGCTGAGGGAAATCCTCGCTGAAACGAATGCCTTGTCCGAAGATGCCCCGGTCAAGGTAAAGCAGACCTTTTACGACAGTTTCGACTGGCGCGTCTGGCAGGCCGGCGCAGAGTTGGTCTATAGCCGGGGAGAGAGCGACGACCTTTGCTGGATCGATCGAAAAAGTCATCAATGCCTGGCCTGCCGGGACGTTGATTCCGCCCCCGGTTTTGCCGGTGACTTAGCGGCAGGGCCGTTAAGCGATCGGCTGGCATCGGTGCTGGAGATGCGGGTATTGCTTGCAAAGGTCGTTATCGTTCAACAAATGCAGACGTTGCGGATACTCGACAGTGAGGAGAAGACCGTCGTCAGAGTCGTGTTGCAGCACAACAGATACACTTCCGTGGACGGTAAGCGGAAAGGCGAGTTGGACGGCCTCTTGGTCCTCAAACCGCTTAAGGGTTATGAATCCGATTTCGTCAGGCTGAGAAATCAGTTGGCATCGCTCAAGCTAAGGTCTTCCGAACAGAGCCTGTACCAGGATGCGTTGCAGGACATTGGCCGGGAACCGGGCGATTACAGCTCCAAACTCAATTTTCGGCTCGATCCCGATGCCCCTGCCGAAGCCACCGCACGACAGATCATGCTTGGTCTGCTGAATACGCTGGAGGCGAATATCGCAGGCGCCAAGGCCGACCTGGATAGTGAATTTCTGCACGACTTGCGCGTCGCCACCCGCCGCACCCGTTCGGCGATGAGTCAGATCAAAGGTGTCTTCGATCCCCTGGAGCTGGAACCCTTTAGACGGGGCTTCGGCTGGATCGGTCAAATATCAGGCATGACCCGCGACCTGGACGTTTATCTTTTGCACTATCCAGGCTACCGCGCCGGCCTGCCCAAGGCGGTGCGGGACGATCTCGATCCCTTTCACGGCTTTCTGCAGCGGCGCCAAAAAGAGGCGCATGCAGAACTGGTGAAAAAGCTCAACTCACCCCATTTCCGTAAGCTATTGAAATCCTGGCGCAGTTGGCTGCAGTCGCCCCCCGAGAAAAACCCCCAGGCGCCGAATGCCCTGCATGCCACGGCCCGATTGGCGGATCAGCGGCTCGGCAAACTCTATAAACGGGTGCTGAAGGATGGATTGGTGATCGGAGCGGATTCGCCGCCGGAGCGACTGCACGATCTGCGAAAACAGTGTAAGAAGCTGCGCTACTTGTTGGAATTCTTCCAGAGCCTCTATCCGAAACCCCTTGTCCGGGCGTTGATCAAGGCGCTGAAGGTGATTCTCGATAACCTGGGTGAGTTCCAGGATCTGGAGGTGCAGGCCCGGTCACTGGAGGATTTCGGCGAGCAGATGCTCAGCGAGGGGGCGCCGGCCGGCGCCCTGATGGCGATGGGCATACTGGTCGGCCGGTTGTTGGAAAGGCAGGAGCAGGCCGGAAAAGCGTTTGTCGATCTCTTCGCCGCCTTCAGCAGTGAGGCGAATCAACAGGCCTTTCGAAAGTTGTTTGGAGGGTCATGATGCATATCATCGGCGTGTATAACATCAAGGGAGGAGTCGGCAAAACGGCGACGGCCGTCAATCTGGCCTATCTGGCGGCCAAACAGGGATACCGCACCCTGGTCTGGGACTTGGATCCGCAGGCCGCAGCAACCTTCTACTTTCGCATCCAGCCAAAGGTGAAGGGGGGTAAAAAGAAGCTGGTTGCCGGAAAACTCGACCTGGACGAGGTGGTAAAGGCCACCGATTTCGAAAATCTCGACATGCTGCCGGCGGACTTTTCCTATCGCAACATGGACCTGCGCCTGGAGGATGAGAAGAAACCCACCAAACGGCTGCTCAAGCTGCTGCGCCCGCTGTCGAAGGCCTACGACTACGTCTTTCTCGACTGCCCGCCGAGTATCTCGCTGGTCTCCGAGAATATCTTCCGCGCCGCCGAGGGGCTTCTGCTACCCTTGATACCCACCACCCTGTCGTTGAGAACCTACCGGCAACTCCTCGATTTCCTCGAAGGTCACCGCATCATCGGACTGGAGTTGATGCCCTTCTTCTCCATGGTCGATCGGCGCAAGCGCATGCATCTGGATGTGATGCAGAACCTGCCGGACACCCATGACGAGTTGTTGAAAGCGCAGATTCCCTATGCCAGCGATGTAGAGAAGATGGGCATTCACCGCATGCCGGTCCAGGCCTTTGCGCCCAACAGCGTAGCGGCCGCTTCATACCAGGCGCTGTGGGCGGAAGTACAGGAGCGGCTCGGGTAGCCTGTGCATCAAAGGCGCCTTTTCCGGATCTTCCCCTGATCGGGATAGAGATCATCCTAGGGCTGCCCATTACCCATAAGTCTGAAATATGGGAACAGACATGACATAACCTGTTGTTTTCGTTAGGTTCATATTTTTGTTGGCTGTTAGGGG
>JAHXHR010000018.1:0-21711 GCA_025656505.1 Candidatus Thiodiazotropha sp. (ex Epidulcina cf. delphinae)
TTCTATCTCGGGCCAATGGATACCGGCATCCAGCAACTGCTCAATGACCTCCCGGTTATGCGCCTGGCGAAAGAAAGAGACGACATGCGCCGCCACCACGGGACCCACGTCCGGTGTCTGTTGCAACAGTGCTTCATCCGCTTGCTGGATGGCGTCAAGGGTTAAAAACTGCTTTGCGAGGGAGTTTGCCGTTGCTTCCCCCACTTCACGTATACCCAGGGCAAAAAGAAAATGCGCCAGTGTCGTCAACCTGCTCTTATCCAGGGCATCAAGCAGATTCTGCGCCGACTTCTCGGCCATCCGTTGCAGGCCGCTCAACTGTTCCAGGGTCAGGCGATAGATGTCCGCGGGATTATCCACCAACTCGGCTTCAACCAGTTGCTCGACCAGCTTCTCTCCCAGTCCCTCGATATCCATCGCCTTGCGCGAGGCGAAGTGCCTGAGCGCCTCCTTGCGTTGAGCGGGACAGTAGAGTCCCCCGGAGCAGCGGGCCACCGCCTCGCCCTCGGGTTGGGTAATTTCCGAGCCGCAGACCGGGCAACCGGCGGGCAGGGTAACGGGCGGGACGCCGTGTGGACGTTTAGCCGACACCACACTGACCACCTCGGGAATGACATCCCCTGCCCGCCTCACCACAACCGTATCGCCGGGCCGCACATCCTTGCGCATCACCTCGTCCATGTTATGCAGGGTGGCGTTGCTGACTGTCACGCCACCGACAAACACCGGATACAGGCGCGCAACCGGGGTAATGGCGCCGGTCCTTCCGACTTGGAACTCAATCGCCTCGACCCGTGTCATCTCCTCTTGGGCGGGAAATTTATAGGCAATGGCCCAACGCGGCGCGCGGGAGACGGAACCGAGCTGCGCCTGTAGCCTCAGGTCATCGACCTTGAATACCACACCATCGATGTCATAGGGCAGACGATCACGCAACTGTAATATTCGCTGAAAGTAGGCGAGACAACCCTGAGCGCCTTCCACCACTTCATGCAGCGGCGAAATCGGCACCCCCCAGCGGCGTAGCCGGCGGATACTGTCGCCTTGGGTATCGGCGATGGGCGCAGGGTCCATCTCGCCGAAACCATAGGCGTAAAAGGTCAGCGGACGCTGTGCCGTGAGACGGGGATCGAGCTGGCGCAGGGAGCCGGCCGCCGCATTACGTGGGTTGACGAAGCCCTTCTCCCCCGCATCCCGCGCCCGTTGGTTGAGCGCCTCGAATCCATCCCTGGGCATGAACACCTCACCCCGCACCTCGAGGATATCAGGCCAGTCATCACCCTGAAGTTTGAGGGGAACGGCCTTGATGGTGCGAATATTCCCGGTGACATCCTCGCCTCGGCTACCGTCGCCACGGGTCGCGCCCAGCAGCAATAGACCCTGTTCATAGCGCAGATTGATGGCTAGGCCATCGAGTTTGGGTTCGGCCAGATAGTTGATTTTTCCATCGTCATCAATCTTCAGCCGGGTTCGAATACGCCGCTCGAAATCACCCATCTCCTCCTCGCCGAAGGCGTTGTCGAGAGAGAGCATAGGCCTGCTGTGGACCACTTCGCCGAACCCCGCCAGCGGGGCGTCACCGACACGCTGGGTCGGCGAGTCGGGGGTGATGAGTTGCGGATGTTCCGCCTCCAGCCGCTGCAGTTCACGCAGCAGCCGGTCATATTCCGCATCGGCTATCTTCGGCTCGTCGAAGACATAATATTGCCGGTTGTGATAGTCGATTTCGTTGCGCAACGCCTCAATGCGCCGTACTTCAGCGGTTTTTAGCTTCAACCCTTGCTCCGCGCCAACCGGACCTGACGGCGGTGCTCCACAATCCGGCCGCGCAGGTGCTCGATGGTCTGTTTCGTCAGGGCGCTGTGAGTTTCGTCCTGCAATTCGCCGTCCAGTATGGCAGCGAGTCGCTCGGCGGTGAACAACATATCGGAGAGGATCGCCATCCCGTCTCCCGGACCGGGTAGCTTGGCGAACAGGGTCAGCCCCGGCGTTTCAAAGCGCTCCATCCCTTTCGATGGAAAGACCCCCGGCTCCACCATACTGACCAGATTGAAGAGGGGAGCGCCGCCTGCATCGCCGGAAATTCGTTGATAGACCGGTACTTCACCCATCTTCATGCCGATATCCCGCATCGCCTTCTGAATCGACGGACCAGTAAAGGCTTCGGATTTGGCCAGCAAATTGATCTGGATGATCAGTTCCGGAACGTCGACGGGAGACTCTTCCCTAGCGCTGAAACCCAATATTTCCTGCTGTTGCGGCTTTGATGCCGGCTCCGTCATCTCTACTGTGTCAATCCCGTGTATCGATTGGGAGTCGGCCTGCAGGCCTTCCAGTTCCCTGAACTCCTCTTCCAATACCTCGGTATCCTCATCGTCCCAATTCACCCAGGTGTCACTGTCATCCTGGGACTCCGGGGCGGACTCGGATTCAACCCTGGCTTCGACCACCTTCCTCTCGGTCTCGGCCATGGTGGGCGGGGTGATCCCGGGGGTGATGCGTCTTCGCACCTGAGCGGATTCCCGCTTGCGGCGGCTGGTCTCGTAGAGATAGATCCCGGCAAGAAAGGCAAGGCCGGCGACAAGCAGAACGATGCGCAGTGTCGTGGCATCCATATGAGCTATAGCGCGGCGAGTTGTGCCGCCTCCTCCACATCGACGGTGACCAGACGCGAAACGCCCGGTTCATACATGGTGACGCCGGATAGCTGGTTGGCGATCTCCATGGTGATCTTGTTATGGGTAATGAATATGAATTGTACCTGATCGGACATGGTCTTCACCATATCGCAAAAACGCCCGACATTGGCGTCATCCAAGGGTGCGTCAACCTCGTCGAGCATACAGAACGGCGCCGGATTGAGCTGAAAGATGGAGAATACCAGCGCCACGGCCGTCAGCGCCTTTTCGCCACCGGACAGCAGGTGAATGCTGGTATTGCGTTTGCCGGGCGGGCGCGCCATCACGGTAACGCCGGTATCCAGCAGATCCTCGCCGGTCAATTCCAGATAGGCGTGACCGCCACCGAACAGGCGGGGGAACAGTTCCTTGATACCCGCGTTGACCTTATCGAAGGTCTCTTTGAAGCGGGTGCGGGTCTCCCGGTCAATTTTGCGAATGACGCTTTCAAGGGTCTCCAGGGAACCGGTGATATCCGCATGCTGCTCATCCAGGTAGTTCAGTCTCTCCGACTGTTCCTGAAACTCGTCGATCGCCGCCAGGTTGATGGGACCCAGGCGCTGGATACGGTTGGCCAGGGCTTCGACCTGTTCCTGCCAGACCGTTTCACTGGCATCCTCGGCCATACTATTGAACAGTTGCTGCGCATCCAGCCCGCTCTCCTCCAACTGCTCCTGCAGGGTTTTGCAACGGACACTGACCTCCTGGCTCTGCAAGCGGGCCTGATTAAGTCTGTCGCGCCGTTGTTGAACCTGTTGTTCCACCTGGTGACGCTGCTGCTCCTTTTCACGCAACAGGCCATCCACATCCTCCAGCCCCCGGCGTACCTCGCTGAGTTCTTTTTCAACGTCCGTCCGTTCAGTCAGCTTCAGATTCAGCATCTCGATCTGCTGCTGCAGGGGGACCTCACTGCTCTCCAATGTGGATTTCAATTCATCACGCCGCTGCGCCAGTTGAGTCAATTGGCTTCGCGCGCGGCCAAGATTCTGTGTCAGCGAGGCGTATGCGGTGCGCATCGACTCGACCTGCAGGGCGATTTGCTGCGTGGTCGAGCGCTGCCGGTTGAGGCGTTCCCTGGCCCCGGTCACCTGCTGACGCAACTCGTCCCGCCGTGTAACCAGCGATTCGCGGCGGTTCCCCAGGGTTTCGATCGACTCCAGGGCGGCATGCAGCCGCCGGCGGGTATCCTCCATGAGTTGCTGATCCGAACGGATCTGTTCGGCGATCTCTTTCTGCTCCTGTTGCAGTTGCTCACGCCGCTGACGCAGATGATCGGCGCGGGTGCGCTTGCCACTCAAACCGGCGCGAATCTCTGAAAGCGAACGATTGACCCGATTGAAATTGGCTTGGGCCTGTTCTCTGGCCTGTTCGGCCTGTTTCAGGACTTCCCTTCCCTGCTCCAGTTGATCTGCAAGCCCGGAGACCTGCTGTTGTTGCTCCTGCAGGATCTGTTTGAGATGCCGCAATTCCTCTTCACGGGCCAGCACGCCGGCACGCTCATCGGCCTCGCGGGCAATCCTGAGCCAATTTCGGCCAAGCCAGACCCCTTCGGGGGTGACCAGGGATTCATCGGCCCGCAGGTTGTGCCGCCGATGCATGGCGTCGGCCAGATCCTCGGCCGGTTTCACCCCGGCCAACAGGTTGTGCAGACTCCAGGGCGCTTCGACCTTGGAAAGCAGGGAATCGGAGGACGGAGCGGGGTTGATTTCATCACTGCCACGGGTATCCCAAAAGGCCAAAGCCCCCTTTTGCAGTTGTGACAGCGGCCCCTGCAGTTGCTCCATACCATCGACACACACCGCCTGCAGATGGAAGCCCAATACAATCTCCACCGCCTGCTGCCAGCGGGGTTCGACCTTGATCTGCTGGGCGAGGCGTTTCGCCGACTGTAACTGCCTGCCTTCCAACCACTGCGCCGCCTCGCCACCCTGCTTGCCGAGTGCGGCCTGTTGCAAGGCATCGAGGGATGCCTGACGCCCCTTGTTGGACTGAAAATCCGCCCGGGCTCTATCCAACTGAACGGCCTGGCGGTTATTGCTCTCCCGCTGCCGATCGATCTGTTCCACGGCCTGCGTCAGTTGCTCGTGCAGCGTCTCCGCTTCGCCCTTCTGATCGGCTTCATCGGACTCCAGTTCGGTGATTTCACTCAGCAGGCGGCTGTCATCGACACGCCCCAACTCCTCATCGAGGCGCTGCAAACGACGTTGCAGATCCCCCCCCTGCTGTTCGAGGTGATTGATCCTTGTTCGTTCCACCTGTGCTGTCTGGGCCGGCTCCGCCGCCTGTTGATTGAAGCGCTCCCACTCCCCCTGCCAGACCTGCATCGCCTGTTCCGCTTGTGACATGGCTTCAGAGAGTCGAGCCTCTTCGTGTCGCGCCTCATCCAGTCTGGGCTGCTCCCGCTGCAGATTGTCCTTCAGCTCTGACAACCGTTCCTCGTCCTGGGCGCGGTGAGCCTCGGACTCCTGCAGGGCATGCCCGACCTGATCCAGATCCAGTCGTTGTTGGTGTTGCCCGTCCCGGGCGAACTGGATCGCCTGCTCCAGACCGCTGATCTCTGCGCCCAGGCTGTAGAACCGCCCCTGGACTTCGTTGAACAGATCGTTCGCCTCGGTGTGTTTGTCCCGCTCGGATTCGATGACCGACTCCAGCTTGCGCTGCTCGGCAATAGCTGCCTCGAGGTGATTCTGCAGTTCAGCGATGTTGCGCTCCCGCTGCTTCAGATCATGGTCCAGGGTCCGCCAGCGCAGGGCCAGCAACTCGGCCTTGGTCTGCCGCTCCTGCTGTTTGAACTGCTGGTACTTTTCTGCCGTGGCGGCCTGACGCTTCAGGTGTTGCAACTGCTTGGCCACCTCGTCGCGCAGGTCGGTCAGGCGCTCCAGATTTTCCCGGGTGTGGCGGATACGGTTTTCCGTTTCCCGACGGCGCTCCTTATATTTGGAAATACCGGCCGCCTCTTCCAGGAATGAGCGCAAGTCCTCCGGCCGCGCCTCGATCAAGCGGGTGATCATGCCCTGTTCGATGATGGAGTAGCTGCGAGGCCCCAGGCCCGTGCCGAGAAACAGATCCGTGATATCCCGCCGACGACAGCGAACAGTATTCAAATAGTAGAGCGACTGGCCGTCCCGGGATACCTGGCGCTTCACCGAGATCTGATTATACTGGGCGTATTGGCCTCCGGCCCTGCCCTCTGAATTGTCGAAAAGCAGTTCAATGGTCGCGGCGCCGACCGGCTTGCGCACACTGGAGCCGTTGAAGATGACATCCGCCATGGATTCGCCGCGCAACATCTTGGCCGAGCTTTCGCCCATCACCCAGCGCACGGCATCGATGACATTGGATTTTCCACACCCGTTCGGCCCGACGATGCCGACCAGATTACTGGGGATCGGCACAGAGGTCGGATCCACGAAAGACTTAAACCCGGCGAGCTTGATTTTCTGCAGACGCATGAGCGGCTAAGATACACCAAAGAGTAGCATTGTTACAGTGTGGACAAAGCATTTTTTACACGTCAACTATTCATCATAACTTATTGTTTTTAATAGACTATAGAAGAAACACTTCTGGTCGGGATTCGGCCTGCGTATAATTCACCGCCATTTGATCGACGAGTAAACAAAATCATGCCCAGCGAACCAAGCAAAGACCTAGAAACCTTTGACAACCCGCAGCCGGAAAGAGACTACACCATCCGCATCAACATCCCGGAGTTCACCTGTCTCTGCCCCAAGACCGGACAACCCGATTTTGCCGAGCTGACCCTGGAATATGTCCCGGACAGGCGCTGCGTCGAGTTGAAGGCGTTGAAGCTGTATATCTGGTCGTTTCGTGACCAAGGCGCATTCCACGAAGCAGTGACGAATGAAATCCTCGCTGATCTGGTCAAGGCCGCCCAACCCCGCTATATGCGCCTGACCGCTGAATTCAATGTGCGCGGCGGCATCTATACCACCGTGGCGGCCGATTACAGGGCCGATGGGTGGACCCCTCCCTCACCCATCGCACTGCCGTGAACCCGGCAGATTGAATACCTTCATCGGCATTGATCTGGGCACCTCCGGATGTCGCGCCATTGCCATCGATGAGACAGCGAATGTAAAGGCGCTGGCATCCGTCCCCCTCCCGCCACCGGATAGACCGCAGGCCGGACACAGTCAGCAGGATCCCGAACGCTGGTGGCAGGTCGTTACGCAGCTCCTACGCCGGCTAGGAGAAACCTGCAAAGGCTGTCACTTTGCAGCGATTGCGGTGGACGGCACCTCCTCCACCCTGCTGCTCAGCGATCCGCAGGGGGAGCCGATCACCCCGGCACTGATGTACAATGACAGTCGTAGCCGGGAGATATTGACGAAGCTAAAACAAGTGGCGCCCGAAGACAGCCCCGTACTCAACGCCGGTTCGGGCCTGGCCAAGCTGCTCTATCTGCGGCAACAGATATCCGCCAAACGCTATTTCGCCCTACACCAGGCCGACTGGATTGCCGGAAAACTCTGCGACCGTTTTCCGCTCAGTGACGAAAACAATGCCCTCAAACTGGGCTATGATCCGGTCCGCCGGGAGTGGCCGGCCTGGATGGCCGGGCTGGATATAGCCCCAGAGACACTCCCGCAGGTCTCCCCCAGCGCCATACCGATAGGCCGACTCAGCCGCCAGGCAGCGGCAGTGACGGGATTGAAAAGCGGCATCCCCATCGTCGCCGGCACCACTGACGGCAATGCCGCCTTTCTCGCTACCGGCGCAGCGGAAATCGGCGATGCGGTGACCTCGCTGGGCAGCACGCTGGTGTTGAAAATCCTCTCCGATACACCGGTGTTCGCCGCTGAACACGGCATCTACAGCCACCGCTTGGGAAATAGCTGGCTGGTGGGCGGCGCCTCGAACAGCGGCGGCGCAGTATTGCACGCCTATTTCGACGAGGCACAGACGCAATCCCTGACCCTGCGGTTGGAACCGGAGCAGCCGACCGGGCTCGACTACTACCCGCTACTGCGCCCCGGCGAGCGCTTTCCCGTCAACGATGCCGACTACCCCCCACGGCTTCATCCGCGACCCGCCAGTGATTTGCTCTTCTTCCAGGCCATATTGGAGGGGGTCGCCAAGATCGAATCCAAGGGTTATCGTTTGCTACAACGGCTGGGCGCCCCGAAACCCAGCCGCGTGCTCTCCATCGGCGGCGGCGCCCACAATGAACCCTGGCGCATGATCCGTGAGCAGGCGCTGGGCATCCCGGTAATCCGTGCGGCACAGCAGGAAGCGGCCTACGGCACGGCTTTGTTGGCGATGCAGGGAACAGGAGCGCCGCTGGGGACGATAGCGTCTCTCTTCAGACCTCACGCTGGTTGATCCGCGTTTATTCGCGGACAATCAACCCTGAATCGATCCGGTGCGGCATGGCCGCACCTAGCTGTAGTAACTCAGACCTGATCTGACAGGTAATGCCAGATTAATGCGCCCGCTGTGCGACCGAAGCGGACGCTGGAAAACCTCATCATCGACTTCTGCTACCTACCCAAAAATAGTCACAGGTGGTGAAATTGGAAAGTGAGTTCATCCTTACCCTCCGGCTAACGGTATCAGTCGAAGAAAAATGATTTCTGAGTGATTTGTAAGTAGCACTTGATCATCTAAATCCATGATTTGACAACCATTAACAATTACTATATAGCGTTGGCGTTCGAAGCCGTGCCATGCTTTTTCAATCTCGGTATCAACTTGAAGTGCCTGGGCGACAGGGTAGTCTATCTTACTCACGATAGCGTCATTGGTTGTAGGTTTATCTCTATCTGAAGTGGCCACGTAGCGCTGGCGAAGTAGTGCTTGCTTCTCACCTGTTGTCAGACCGGGCACAAGGTTAATCTGCTGAACTTGAGCGGCTACAGTTCTCGCGATCAGTTCACGCAGCGTGGTTGTTTCATGTTCAAACTCAAGCGTAATATTCCGTAGGTTTGCGACATCCTCGTCTTCGGTGCCTGTGCTGAGTCCACACACTGCGATGGTTGTAGTCATATTTTTGTCAATCCTGGCAATACAACAAATACACTCGAGTTGATAGGGTAAAAAGACTGTCTTGAATGGGAAATATCGTTTTGTACCATAGAGCTAGCTTTCCTCGTGTACAGCATCTAAGCACTGCCTAATCTGCTCACAAATGCTATTGTCTGTTATTTTCTCGTCGTTATGTAGCAGCAGTATTTTGCTGATGATCTCGGTGATCATCTCATCCTCATCAGCAAATGGCAGATAGAGTTTTTGCCCCTTGCCAGAGATAACACCAGCGGATGTGATACAAATATGTGGGCCAGTATCAAGATATACCCCTCCGTGAGAAAGGTGAATACGATAGCTAGCAAGCTTTCCGGGTACATGCACGAAGTTACCCTCGAACCGCAAATTTGTTATGTCCAGTCGAGTTGCCAAATAACGAGCTACAGTTGCTCTGTGCTGTAAACGTTCAATTGATGGAGAAATCGGTACCTCTTCCAGTACTTCTTCGGTGCGAGCCGCAGAGATAACGAGATCAGCATCCCGCATAACTTCAGAAAAAACAATCGGTGAGATATCGCACAAAGGAACTTGAAGCATATTACCATTGACCATTACACCGAAATACATTTTCCCACTTGTTACGGTCTCGTTTTCTGAGAAATAATGGTGAATATTAGAAAATTTCCACATTGCGCTATATTGACCGCCTAGTCCGTCTTTGAAGGCGCCGTTAGAATTTGTTTCCCAACCTCGAGTCTCAAACAGACGGTAAGCGACTTTAGAGCGAATGACGTGTCCAGCAAAGCGTTCCGACGCTCTCTCTTCTACTTTTTCGGCTGGGGTGATCAGGTATAACTCTCTAAATACCTGCTTGAAAGGTTGAACCATCTCGCGCTCAACAACCAGTTGTTGCCAGTAAGGTATAACTTCTTTTTGAAATAGGTCATAAGCATGAGCGATGCGTACACTCTCGCCGATGGAATAGTTGGACTGGTCGTCAATAAGTCGCATATTGGCAGCGTTAATTAGGCCAATCTCTTGATTCTCATTGATACCCACTAAATTTTCCAGGAGGACGCGAGCTACGGGTATTCTGGTCAGGTTGTGCAAATCCTTGCTGGGTATGATCTCTCCTGACGACATCATCGATTCAAGCAGATTCCGAATACGACGGATTTGTTTTTTTAGTTTGTCGCGTTCAGCTTTGATCATTTTAAACGCGGGATTCTTTTTCAATACCGATGGGGTGGTTTTCAGTAACCGACCGTTTTGAATGATCTGGATGACAGGGGCAATCCCTTCAATGTTGATCACGACTTGCCATTTGTCAATCTGTTTTTCGAGCACGATAGCCGATCTTACTGATTTGGACATGGTATTGGCAATACTCAGGGGCGCGTTAGCACGGTGAAGAACTCCACAGGTTTAAAGTTGATCTACCTTCTGCATATGGCATACTAACTGCCATCCCAGTTTTCGGTTTCAAGCCGCAGCTGGAGCAAATTCATGCTTATACCCTTTTCTTTCAGGTATGGGTCAAGCAAGGTTTTCATCTTCTTGATAGCGGGCTGGTTGTCGGCCTCGTCATGTAACTGCAAGGCATACATAAGCGCTTTATCGCTACCTAAACGGATCAATTCTGCAAAACAAGGATTTGCTAACTTAACATTGCGTATGCCTATCCCTGGTACTTTCGTATACATCGCCTTTGTGATCCTGTAGAGATCGTATTCGATACCATCGCGATAATGGGATAGCACCCAAACTAGTCCTTTTAGCACTATGCTATTCTTCTTCGACATACCCCACAGATCATTACCAGCGTGACATGCATCTGAACTATGATAGTAGTCGCCGATTTCTGTTAAATCACCGAAACTCAAGCTCTTTCGTTTTTCTGCGGCCAACTTAATGCACTGCAGAATTGAATTAACAAAGGCATCACCATCAATAGCTGCAATCAGGTCACTGAGTTTTTTTAACCAGGTTTTGCTGGGGGCTTTTGATTTATTGGTGCAATGTTTCAACAGTGCCATCCAACCGGCCTGCTCTGTTCCAGGAAGCACTTCGTAATCGTTAAGGAAGTGCTCAATCCAGGGGTCGCGAGTGTCCACCAGAGCGAACACTTCTGGATCAAGATGTTTGCCCCGAAACTGGTATTCGAGATAGGTTTGAGCACCTGCTTCCTCAAGGCACTCAGCCACATCCTCTAGCGATCCAAATTCTGGCGAGCCACTGGACAGTGGGTACTCCGCACGGTTGCGGCAAACATCTAGTGCAAACCGCTGTGGCATCACTTCCTTGTTAGGATCGGCTCCAAGTGCAAGGAATGTTTTAATGCCTTCAGCATGCCAACAATATACGGCAAAATAGAAACCCTTATCGATGACGCCTTCAGCACTTGTAAGAGGGTTTGAATTCGCTAACAACCACTTGCAGGCAGCGCCCTCTGGGTCCCGCAGATGTTGTGGAAAGAGTACCCACACAATAAAGGCAAACAGAGCTTCTTCATCGCCTTGGAGTGTTGCCTCAAGCTCCTTGAGCTTTCCCTGTTTGTGAAGATAAACGTAGTGTTTGGCCTGACTATATATGCCACCTTTATCTGCATATAATCGGTCACACATCTGGTCAAAGGTATTCAGCATACTCATTATAAATTGTTCTTCCCTTGCTTATAATAATCGTAAAAACTGGGAGGTAGTTTACTAAATTACAGACAGGAAAAAGCGTTTGAAATGTAATCCACACTGTTCTTATTCAACATTACTTAACTCCAAAACATGAAGCCTGAGCGAATTTACTAACAGAGCTTTGAGCCTGGCTATTCTTCAATAAACCGGATTAAACCACCTTTACCAAATCTTAATGTTATATCCCTGTGATGTGAAGGGTTTTCTGACGTAGTTGCAGCGAGGCGGTATTGCCTTCTACCGTTCTTGTCATGGGTGCTACGTAGGCAGTATAGCTATTTCACGTTTATCACGTGTGACCGTATTGAGTCGGATACGGTAATAGGCATAAAGAATTCTGACGTCCGCTCCTGGCCGAAATCGGCCTGATTCAGGTTAGATATTAACTGACACCCAATGTCAGATCAGGTGGCGACTACTACACCAGCCCTCCTAAACGGGTGCTTGGATGTAGGGTGTGGCCCTGCCATACCATAATGCCGATTCGTCAGCCAGCAAAAGAGCGTGAACCAGCGCTATCAAGCCTGAACGGGCCAATGAGTTTTTCTACATCACGCTGACCATAGGCCGCCTCTCCACGGGTTTTCAACAGCCGCGGAAAGCACGGCTGCAGCACCCTTTTCCTACGCCAGAAACCGGGCAATTGCATGGACTGATTTAATGCCTGTACTCTTGTGTCTCCACCATAGCGCGTGGCCAATCGTTGCTGACAGGAGGGGAAATCCTGTAATGGAATATCCTGCACAAGCCAATAGTAGTGATAATGAGCCGCTGAAGTCTCGACCTGAATATGCGGCTCCAGAGGAAAGCGTCCGGGATCTCCGCCCAAATCATCATCCACAAATAGCGCCCTCACCCTGCGTATGTCGACAATATCCCTGCCCTTGCCATTGGTCTGATTGATGGTGACGGTAATCGCCGCACCCTGACGGTTAAGTTGCGCCAATTCACCCCAGCAGGCCGCAAGGCTGCCATGGATAGCCCTCTCCAGCGGATCATGGGAAGACACGCGTGTATAACCGGTGTCGGAAAAGGTGCGAAACGAGAAGTCGTCCGCTCGCGGATACAGCCTCGCCAGGAAGCGCTCTGCCTGCTCCCTGACCGGGCACAGTCGGCAACCCTGACACGCGATCCAGCGGGCGACGTGGGCTATACAGGGATCCCGATTGAATCGGCCTGTCACGCAGCTACAGCTTCGCAAAAGGCATAGGCGCCATATCCGACCACCTGATTCTTGCTGCCCGCAGTGTCTCCGGAGTTTCTCAAGTCGACCAGCTCACCCTGCAGACCCAACCGCTTCGCCTCCAGCAACAATCCCTGCACCGGGATACGCCCACAGGCATCATCGAACCCCAATGCTTCCGGATGGAGCGTGATAATCGCCTCACTGGTCGCCTGATCCATGCGCTGCGCCGTCAAGTAGTCGTGATAGTGGCTGAGATCGGAACTGATCACGACGAGGGTCTCAGCGCCTCCCCAGAGGTGAGCCAGGATCTCTGCCGCCTCCTTGCCGCTTGTATCGCCAACCACCAACGGGATCAGTTCAAATTCACCCAACACCAACTGCAGGAATGGAAGCTGCACTTCCAGTGAGTGCTCATTTGCATGGGCTGCCTCAAGGCGTACCACCTGCGGTAAATCCTCTACGGTTCGTAATGCCTTTCTGTCGAGTGGAATATCGCCCAGCGGTGTTCGAAAATAGTCCGCCTCGCTGATCGCAAGACCATCGAAAGGCACCCGATGAGAGGGACCCAGGAGCACTACCCGATTGATCAGATCACGGACAGACAACAGACGCGCATAAGCGCTGGCGGCAATCGGGCCGGAGTAGATATAGCCGGCATGCGGTGCAATCACCGCTTTGGGCGGTTCTCCCCCAGGCGCCACTGATTCCAGATAGCCGGTCACCATGCGTTGTAAACGCCCCGGATCCGCCGGATAGAAAAGATCGGCTACTGCCGGTTGTCTAATCATTGCCATTTAAACCCCCGAATGTACGTTGAGTTTTGCATAAATGTGTGCCCTACATGCATGGTTATTTTGAACCTAAAAACTCATCCTAACTGTTTGCCGCCGGTTCCCCCACCCCCCCGGCTTGGCTTCAAAAACACCGGCTGCCTTGGCGCCGCAGTGCTCGCAGCAACCCTCATCGGTGAGATGCCACTCCCCCAGTTGATACCAATCCCGCTGAATCAATCGCTTACCGCATTGGTGGCACCAGGTGCTCGACTCGTCGGCATCGTGTACGTTGCCGATATAGGCGTAATGAATACCGTTGTCGACGGCGATCCTACGCGCCCGGCTCAACGTTGCATGGGGGGTGGGCGGGTGGTCGAGCATCTTCCAGTCGGGATGGAAGGCGGTGAAGTGCAGCGGCACATCGGGGCCCAAATTTTCCATGATCCATTCGCATAGGGCGTCGATCTCCTGATCTGAATCATTCTCGCCGGGAATCAACAGCGTGGTAATCTCAATCCACACCGAGGTCTCTTGCTTGAGATACTTCAAGGTATCGAGCACCGGCTCCAGGTGGGCGCCCGTCAGTTTGTGATAAAATGCTTCGTTGAATGACTTCAGATCTACATTCGCCGCATCCATATACCGGTAGAACGCTTCCCTCGGCTCTGCGCAGACATAGCCGGCCGTTACCGCTACCGATTTGATATCCCGTTCGGCGCAGGCCTTGGCGACGTCAATCGCATATTCATGGAAGATCACCGGATCGTTGTAGGTGTATGCGACACTCCGGCATCCCAAGCGTTGCACCGCCTCGGCGATGGCCTCAGGGGACGCTTCATCGGCCAGGGTATCCATCTCCCGTGACTTGCTGATATCCCAGTTCTGGCAGAATTTACATGCCAGATTGCAACCGGCGGTACCAAACGAAAAGACCGGCGTACCGGGCAAAAAATGGTTCAGCGGCTTCTTCTCAATAGGATCGATACAGAAACCACTCGATCTGCCATAGGTGCTCAACACCACCGCACCCTGATGATTTTCACGCACATAACAAAAGCCCTGTTTGCCTTCCTTGATACGACAATAGCGGGGGCAAAGGTCACATTGGACCCTGTCATCTGAAATCTTGTGCCAATATCGGGTCGGGAAATGGGTATTCATAGGAACCTCGGTTGACAAGGATCTCCTGCTTTAAATTTAGTCCGTTGTGATACTTCTTGCTGCACCTATGGCAGCCTGTCCCAAGGCAAGTCCACCATCATTGGAAGGGACATTGTGATGCGATAACACAGAGAAGCCACTGTCTTGAAGTTGACTTGTCACGAGTTCGAATAGTGTCCTGTTCTGGAAAACGCCTCCCGAGAGAGCCATCGTTTCCACACCATTGGCCCGAGCCAGCCCACTCGCCATCTCACACAGACCGGTCGCCAGACCGAGGTGAAAACGCCAGGCTATCCGTTGCCGGTCAATGCCTGCCCGAAGGTCATCGAGGAGTGCCGGCCAGAGTGTTGCGCTATCCAATAGATGAACGCCCTCATCCACGATGATTTGCAAGGTATAGACATCGCTGGTGGAACAATTACTGCGTTGCGCCGCTGTTTCCAACTCGATGGCTGCCTGACCCTCGTAGCTGATCGACTCACGACGGATATCCAGAATGGCTGCCACCGCATCAAACAGACGCCCACAGGAACTGCTCAAGGGTGAGTTGACACCAGCTTCGATCATCCCGGCGAGCACCTTGACAGGCTGGCGATTCAGCCAAACTATCGGCTCCGAATCACCCCAGCGGCGCATGACATGCTCCCAACCCAGATGACGATGCAACTGACTGAAGGCGCTTCGCCAAGGTTGCAGGATCGCCTGGGCGCCGCCCGGCAAGGGGATGGGTTGCAGCTTTCCCAGCCGCTTATACTCCCGGTAGTCCGCCAGTAAAAACTCCCCGCCCCAGACCGTGCCGTCGTCGCCGTAACCTGAGCCGTCCAGGGCAATCCCCAGCACCTTTCCACCATATAACGGCCAGCCGTTGTCGGCCAGGACACTGGCGACATGCGCATGGTGGTGTTGCACCAACAACAGAGGCAAACCCCGTTCTGCCGCCATCGCTTTGGCATGTCGGGTTGAGCGATAACCGGGATGCAGATCCGCAACCAGTTCGGCCGGTCGATGCTCAAACAGGCCGGCATAGAGGTCGAGGTTCTTTAGATAGTCCTGATAAGAGATCAGATTCTCCAGGTCTCCGATATGTTGAGAGAGAACGGCCTGCCCCTGCCGAATCAGACAGAAGGTGTTTTTCAATTCGCCGCCCATGGCGAGCAATGGGGCTGCCTGTTTGAATCCATCAGGGAGTTGCAGCGGGCTCGGCGCGTAACCTCGCGCGCGTCTCAAGATCCTCGATGCCCCATCCATGGTTCGCACCACCGAGTCGTCAATCCGATTGGTAATCTCTCTGTCATGCAGAAGAAACAGATCGGCCAGCGGCCGCAGGCGTTCCGCCGCCTCCTGGTTGTCGATACACTGCGGCTCCTTGATACGGTTGCCGCTGGTCATCACCAGGGGCCGATCCCAACCCGCCAACAGTAGATGATGCAAGGGTGAATATGGCAGCATAAAACCGAGAGAGGCCTGTTGCGGAGCGACATTCTCAGGGAGCTTCGCTCCTGCAAGGCGAGGTAACAGGACAATCGGCGCCGCCGAACTCGACAGCAGCACCGCCTCAGCCCCACTCACCTCACAATAGTCCCGTATTACCGCATGATCACGCGCCATCAAGGCAAACGGCTTGTGGTATCGTCCTTTACGCTCACGCAGTCGGGTGACCGCCGTCCCGTTGCTTGCATCGCAGGCCAGATGGAAACCACCGACCCCTTTGATCGCAACAATCACCCCCTCAGAGAGACGACGGCTTGCCTCATGCACGGCATCTTCTCCCATTACCGATGGGGCGATTTCCTTACCCTCGGCATCACTGAGCCAGACCCTTGGTCCGCAAACGGGACAGGCATTGGGTTGGGCGTGAAAGCGTCGATCCGCCGGATCCCGATATTCCGTCTCACAGTCGCCGCATAGGGGGAAATGGCGCATGCTGGTATTGGCCCGGTCGTAGGGGATTCCCTCGACAAGGGTCAGTCTTGGTCCACAGTGGGTACAGTTGGTGAAAGGGTAGCGGTAGCGCCGGTTAGCCGGATCACGGATATCCAGGAGACAGGCATCACATGTCGCCGCATCCGGCACTATCCCGGTTTGCACTTCACCTGTGCGGCTGTCGGTAATGATAAACTCACGCTTTTCCGGTAAACGTGCCGATGGTCGGCGATGTAGGATATCAATTTGAGCCAAGGGAGGCGGTTGCGCAAGCAGGCGTTCGCAGAAACGATTGATCTGCCGTTTTTCACCACAGACATGGATCTCCACCCCCTGGCCATCGTTCCAAACCGCACCGCGCAGGTCCATCGCCCTCGCCAGACGCCAAACCGTGGGGCGAAACCCAACCCCCTGCACCAGGCCCTGCACACGGATCCGTTCAGCCACCTCGATGCCGGTCATTATTTCTCACTCCCCCTCGTCTGGTCTTTTTAACCTGAACCTATGGGTTTAGGGCGGATGTTGCATTCAAGTCATTGATTCCGACAGCCTAACAAAAAACCTGGCAGAATAACGGCTGTGATGACAAAAAGAGGTAGCGGAAGCCACGTTCAGAAAAGACGCTCGCATAAATATTCATCGTTCATCCAGGGATCTTCGTGCATTGAAAGAAGGCGTCCCGTATCAAACGTTGGTGTCAAGTGTCTTACATAATCAAAATCACCGATTTGCCATAAGCAGGTCATCACCGGACCAAATATTATTTTTAACTTTAATTAAATATTTTAAGTAATTAATTATTAACAATAATTTAGTTTCAGAGCATGCTATCCAACTCCAGCTTGTCGCGCAACGGATGCGGCACCGGCATCTGTTGGTATTGTCTGGAAAACAGGCTTGGTGCATTGAACAGGCCGGTAGGGTGGTGCTATCCCTGAATGAGCCGGATAGTCTGTGGATTGGTAGTCATGGGCCGGATAGGATCAAGGTATCGACGAATACCCAAGCCCTGAAGCTATTGGGTGGAGAGTGTGGACTGCTGATTTACAACGCCTACTCCGGCTTCGATCCCGATGCTTTCGGCGCCCTCAGCGGTACCTTGCGTGGCGGCGGTCTGCTGTTGCTGCTGACACCGCCGTTGCGGGAATGGGCTGACTTTGCTGATCCCCAGGCTGATCGTATCGCGGTCGCCGGTTACCCCCTAACCGGCCTGAAGAACCGCTTTCTGGAAAGGCTCTCGCGTATCCTGCGGACAGACCCTGCGGCAATTTGTATCAGCCCTGAGGATATGCCCCCGTTGAAGTATCCACCATCACCTACTATCCAGCAGCGGTTTCATCATCCAAGTTGCCGCACCCTCGACCAAGCCAAGGCGGTTGAGGCCATCATCCATGTCGTGAAAGGACATCGAAAAAGGCCCCTGGTGCTCACTTCCGATCGTGGACGGGGCAAGTCCTCGGCGCTGGGCATAGCCGGCGCGCGACTGATCAGCGACGGCTACAAGCATATTCTGGTGACCGGGCCGAGACAGGGGGCTGTTTTGACTCTTTTCGAGCAGGCGGCCAACTGTTTACCGGGGGCAAAAATGTCCCGCCTGGCGCTTCAGATGGATGATGCAACCCTGCGCTATAGCGCACCGGATCATCTGTTGGCCGATCCACAACCCGCCGACGTTCTGCTGGTGGATGAGGCGGCCGCCATCCCGACTCCGCTGCTTGAGGGACTGCTTAGCCGTTATCCGCGAATCGTTTTCGCCACCACGGTGCATGGATACGAAGGCACCGGCCTGGGGTTCAATCACCGTTTCAAGGGTCATCTTGATCGTCAGATGCCTCAATGGCGGGAAATCACCCTCAAAGAGCCGATCCGATGGGCGCCGGACGATCCACTGGAGCGGTTGATTTTCCGACTTCTGGCCCTTGACGCCTCGCCGGCCGAAGATGCCATGGTAGCGGATGCCCGCCCGCAGGAGACAAGGCTGGAGTTCCCCAGCCAACAGCAACTGCTTGAACAGGACAAAGACCTTAACCGGCTGTTCGGCTTGCTGGTGCTGGCCCACTACCGAACCACACCGCTGGATCTGCGTCACCTGCTGGACGGCCCCAATCTACAGATTGCCCTATTGCGTTATGGAGAGGCCATCGTCGCGGTGGCGTTGTTGGCGGCGGAAGGGGCGTTTTCGCCACAAACGGCAGAGCGGATCTGGGCCGGTCGCCGGCGACCCCGCGGCCACCTGCTGGCACAGTCACTCGCCGCCCATCTGGGCCTGCAATCGGCCGCGACCCTGAAGGGGATGCGGGTGATGCGTATCGCCGTCCATCCGGCGGTCCAAGGCAGAGGGCATGGCAGTCGCTTGCTGGAAGGGGTCAGGCAACACGCCGTTAATGAAGGGTTCGATTACCTGGGCGCCAGCTTCGGCGCAACTCCGGAACTAATCAAATTCTGGCGGGACAACGGCCTGCAAGCCGTACGGCTCGGATTGCGTGCAGGCGCCGGCAGCAGCAGCCAATCGGTGATGTTTATCCGACCCCTGACCCAGCCTGGAGAGCAGATGGCTTGTCATGCCAGATTAGCTTTTTCCAAACAACTCCCCGCCCTGTTAAGTGATCCATTGCGGCAACTCTCCACCAGGCTGGCAAACCCTCTCCTGGATGGAGTCGACCACCGCCCTCCAGCCTCATTGGACAACCAGGACTGGCTCGACCTGATCACCTTCGCCTTCGCACGGCGGGGGTATGATCTAACCCTACCGGCCATTGAGGTCATCACGCTCTCCGCACTGGCCGAAGGGCTGGCCGCAGCAACGGATGCGGCATTGCTGATCAAACGGGTGCTGCAGAAACAGGCCTGGCAAACCTGCGCAACCAGCATCGGCCTCAGCGGCCGAAAGGAGGTGGAGGCGCGGCTCCGTCACATCATCGGCGAAATGGTGATGCACTATGGCAGCGATGAAGTCCGACAGCTAGCCGCATTTATCACCAGGCGGACCGGATGATAGGTTGAAGCCCCAACCTTTTCTGTGACATCATCCTTGGCCCCTCCGGTCACACACCAGCCGATAGATGCCATGATGACAAAACACCCTATTCCGGTGGATATCAATCTACACAAAAAGTCGCGTCTGCTCACGCTGCGTTTCTCCGACGGCGCGAGCTTTGAACTGCCCTGTGAGTATCTGCGCGTCTTCTCCACCGCCGCCGAAGTGAAGGCCGGCGACACCCCTGTCACCGGCAAGGAATCGGTCAACATCGAACAGATTGAGCCTCAGGGGCAATATGCCATCCGTATCCTGTTCGACGATGGTCACGACACGGGCATCTACTCCTGGGAGACCCTCTACAAACTTGGTGCGGAGAGAGAAACCAACTGGAAAACCCACCTCGAAAGGCTTGAGGCGATGGGTTATCGTCGGCAGGAAGAGAAAACAACGGAAAGACGCATCAAGCTCTTCTATTTTTCCTGGCTGGCGAACAAAACCGGCAGGGAAAGCGAGGAGATCCTATTGCCGGCGTCAGTGACGAACATTTCGGAACTGTTGAAGCTGCTGAGTATGCGGCGTCATGAAATCGCCCAAGTCTTCGATGAGTCCCTGCTGAGACCGACCGTCAACAAGCAGTTCGCCGAATTTTTCACTCGCCTGGAGCATGGGGATGAGGTAGCCTTGACGCCGAACCGGCCCACCCCGCCTGCGACACCGGATCTACTAACCCGAACGTAGGTTAGGCGACATTCAGAGAGTCCCGTGGCTCCCTTTGGGCTTGTCTGTGCATGTCCACGTTCGGGTTAGTCTAAATCAATTCAGATCGAAAGTCAGGGATTGAGGTTGGCCGTTGCGGACAATGTCAACCTGCAGGCTCTGCGCATGCTTCAATTTTTCGATCAGCGTCACCGCCTCCTTGTTATTCGCCAGCGGAATACCGTTGACGGCGGTCACCAGGTCCGAAGGGCGCACCCCCAACCGATTGTAGAGATCCCGATTCTTTTGCGGCAATATGCGATAGCCTTTCAGGCCCTCTCTCGACCTCACGGGAACGAAGCGGATATGTTCGAAGATCTTCAACGGTTCCTTGCTCAGCATCTCCTGGTAGCGACTGAGGTCTCGCCCGCTCGCCGATGACACACGGGGACCTGGGCCAAAGTCATTTTTAGGTCTTGCCCTGGATCTTGTCTTGGTGGATCTCGGCGCCACGTGCGAGACAGTGTTTGAAAGCTTGGGAAAGCGCAACACCTCTGACTGTCCGCTTCTCAGTAACACCACCCGATCCTCGAACACCGCCTGTAAGGTGACGCCCGACATCACCACATTGCCGGCCTTATAGTATTTCTGCACCGACCCGGAGGTACCGATGATGGCTGCCCCCTTTTCCGCATCATCCCCGACGAAGACCCCATGCAGGGTCAGATTGAGCCGGGTCTCGGGAGCCTTTTTATCAACCTTTTTTACCGACTGCATCGCACCGGCGATACCGAACAGGTGCAGCTTGGCCACTTTGGCAAGTTGATCCGAGTCAGTGGGATCGTGTTTCTCGACAGTGGCCGAGGAGAGCGTAGAAGGAATGGCCTGAAAGGAAGTTTCCGGCGCCGGAATCAAGCGCCAGGTAAAATCGGCGGCCCGCCAACTGATAAGCAGCACCAACAATAACGTGATAACCAACGGCAGTTGGCTGGTGAGGAATTTCTCCAGCCACTTTGGGGACGGCTTTTCCAACACCCAATCGTTTAGATAGGCCTGCGCACGTATGGCGATGTTCATCTCTGTTGCTCCACTCGCTTGTTTCCCCCTTCTCTATTCCGGATATCTCATCAGCTTCGGATGCAGCTTGAACATTTTCTCAATCTTATCCAGCATCCTCTCCGCCAGTCTGTGATCCACTTCGGGACCTACCCTGACGCGATAGTATAGCTTGCCACCCAGCTTTATCCGCTCCACCTGCGCCGGAAGATCGGCCTTTTGCAGATTGGCAACCAGTTTTTCGGCATTTTTCCCATTGGTCAGGCTAGCCACCTGGATCATCCAGGCTGTCGGGGCGGATCTGTCAGCGGCGGCCGATGCCTTGTTCTTCCGCTTTGGCGGTTGCGAGGAGACGGGTTCCGGCTTGGAAACGGGCTCCGGCGCCGGTTTCACCTCGAGGGGCATCGCACGACTGCGGGGGCTCCGCGCCTTCTCCACGGAGACGCGCTTCGCAGGTGAACGCTCCGGGGTGCGGGGTTCGGGCGGAATGGTATGATCCGAAACGATCTGCTGATCCATCGGTTTCTCGATCAACATCGGGACGAATATCACCATCAATGCCACCAGCACCGCACCACCC